>CAMWVP010000079.1 GCA_947177735.1 uncultured Clostridia bacterium | reverse complement strand
TTGCCGATGAGCCCACAGGTGCTCTCAACCGTGCAAGCTCCGATGAGGTCATGAACGAGCTGCTCTCCTTAAACCGCGACGGTACGACGGTCATGTGCGTGACCCACGACGCAAAGGTTGCCGCCAAGTGCAGCAGGGTGCTTTACATTGTGGACGGCGGTATCGTCGGAGAAAAAGAAATGGGGCATTTCGGCGGCGGTGAAAAAGAGCTTCGCGACCGTGAAAGAGAACTTAATAACTGGCTTATGGAACAGGGTTGGTGATTAGAGGTTAGCGAGATTTAATAGCGATTTTCCCCCGCCGCAGACGGGGGAAAACGCGTAAAGACAGAAAGCGATTTCAGCGGTTCTCTGACCTCTTGCTATATTTCTGTAAATATGGTAGAATAATAAACAGGTGGTGATATTATGACCGATATTCTGATAGTGGAGGACGACAAGGAGCTTGCAGACCTGCTGACCGATTTCCTGCGCGAGGAGGGCTATACCGTGTCAAGCGTGGACAGCGGAGATCGCGCCGTGCAGCTCTTTGAACGATACGGCGCAAGGCTCGTGGTACTTGACATCAATCTCCCCGATATGAACGGCTTTGCGGTCTGCTCCAAGCTCCGTGAAAACGCGGATACTCCCATACTGATCGTAAGCTCAAGGACGGACAAGGAGGATAAGCTGAACGGCTTTGACCTCGGAGCGGATGATTATATTGAAAAGCCCTATGACATCGATATTCTTATCGCTAAGATCAAGGGCATATTCAAACGGCGGTATCAGCGCGAGATATTGTCGGCGGACGGAGTGACGCTCAACCTTGCGGACAGATCGGCGATCATTGACGGAAAGCCCGTCGAGCTGCCCTCAAAGGAGTTTGATCTGTTGGCGCTTTTGGTCGAAAATCAGGGCAAAGCTCTTAAAAAAGAATATCTGTTCAGCACTGTCTGGGGCAGCGACAGCGATTCGGAGCTGCAAACGCTCCATGTGCATATCAACCGCATTCGTCAGAAGCTCGGTGACGATCCCAAGAACGCAAGGCGTTTGCTTACCGTCTGGGGCGTGGGGTATAAGTTTGTATGAGTGCTTTCGGAAAACTGTGTATCGCGGTGATAACCGTATTTCTTTTGCTGACAGCAGCATTGAATATACTTCTTGTACGAGCGAAAGAAAATAATGACGGAATTTATCGCATTGAAGCCAAGCGGCTTGCGGATGAGATATCGGAAACGGGCAATTATGATCTTGAAAAATATTCCCACATTACGGGCGTGTTCACGGGTGGCGACCTCTACCGTTCCGATGAGCATTATCTTATCATAGAAGCAGGCGGAACGCTTTACCGTGTTGAGTATGCCGTCGGAAACGAACATCACGGCATTGTGGCGGTAAACTGCGTTTTGGGTGCGCTGTTCCTGCTGATAACGGGGCTTTTGTATTATATCCGCAAGCATATAATAGTGCCGTTCGGCAGGCTGAACGATGTTCCTCGGGAGCTTGCAAGGGGCAATCTTGCCGTTCCGATACCCGAGGAAAAAAGCCGCTTTTTCGGGAAATTCACATGGGGTGTGAATCTCCTGCGTGAGAGTATCGAAGCCAGCCGTAAAAAAGAGATCACTATGCAGAGGGACAAAAAGCTTTTGCTGCTCTCCCTTTCCCACGACATCAAAACGCCGCTGTCTGCGATCAAGCTGAACGCAAAGGCGCTTGCCAAGGGATTATACAAAGATGAGGAAAAACAGCGTTCTGCTGCCGAGAGCATCAACACCCGCGCGGATGAGATAGAACGTTTTGTCAGCGAGATCACAAAGGCGGCGAGCGAGGACTTTCTGAGCTTTGAGGTCACACCCGGCGAGGAGTTCCTTAGTGTCATCATCACAAGAATTGAGGCGAGATATGCTCCACAGCTTGCCATATCGGGAACGAAGTTTGCGATCCTGAAATATGACGACTGTATTCTTTCCTGTGACTCCGACCGCCTTGTGGAATGCCTGCAAAATCTGATCGAAAATGCGATCAAATACGGCGACGGCAGACGAATTGAGCTCGGCTTTGATAAAATGGACGGCTGTGAGCTTATCACAATATCAAATACTGGTTGTACTCTTGAAGCGAAAGAGCTGCCGCAGATATTCGAGAGCTTTCATCGGGGAAACAACGCGGATAAAGTACAGGGCAACGGGCTTGGGCTTTTTATCTGCAAACGGCTGATGTCGCTTATGGGCGGAGAGGTGTATGCGGATATTCGTGACGGGTGCTTTTCCGTGACGCTGGTTGTGAGATTGGCGTAGGGTGATGAGTGCTTATTCGGAGGACGAAAATTTAGTTCCGGTACTTTGTAAATCCTAAATCTTTATGATCGGGTAGAGTTGTTTAAGTTTAGTTCCGGCATCTTTAAAAGAAAAATGCCTGACTACGCCATTTTGAAGAATATTTCTTGAAGAGATGGTATTTCCTCCATCGGGTTACAAATCGTGGGTGTAGCGCGAGCCATCGGCTTCGGAGCTTCGCAGGAATCGATAAAGAAGGACATCTTGGGCATTTATAACGGCTCACATCAGAACATATAGAGCTCCGAATTGCAACACGACATCGCGTGTATCGAATCATTCCATTCACTCATCAGGCAGGAATGGCTTAACCGCTTTAATTCGCGATTACGAACATGCACGGTATGTACCGCGATGTCCGGATAAACAGAACAGTCACACCGGTCGCGAGATCGGCACAGCAAGAAAGAACGGGCGGTACTGTTACCGCAGTTACCGCTCCGCGTTTTATATAAATCCACTTATATACAACAAAGAGATTACACTTTCACTCAGGATCGAGCAATCTCTTTGTCGTAACATTTGTGAAACGTTGACAAAAAAGATTTTTTCTTTGTGAACAAAAGCGAGGTCTTATGTAAACCTTGCTCAAAGTTATAAGATCCACTATGGTGCTGTTTCATCATTATCAAGATATACTTTCCTTTTCCACTTACCATGCAGAAAATGTGTCCATGTAATGATAAAACCAAGTCCCCAGTCGAATAAAGCGTTCCACCAAATCATTCTGTAGCTGATAGCGGGGATCATTTGCAGCGCGTAGGTTGACTCCACGCGGATCGCCAGCGCACTGCTTGCAACAAGTGTGGAATACAGTGCATCGTCCGCGCCCTGAAAAAGCCCGAGCAGCGGAAAATACGCGGCAAAAGGTATCAGACAAAACGCTACGCACCGCACATGAGCGGTGCAGTATCCGACAGCTTCTTCACCCAATCCGAAAGCTGTCACGATAGGTTCTGCAAAAATAAAAGCTATCGTTAAAATACACACGGAGATTACTTCGGAAATAACGACTGTATGCTTAGCGCCCGTTATCACGCGGTCGAGCTTGCCTGCTCCGATATTCTGTCCTGTGTAAGTTCCTTGGGTGGTCATCAGCGCGCTTGCGGGCAGCGTCATGTAGGTTTCTATCTTCTGAGCAACGGTAAATGACGCGGTCATTGCCCCTCCATAGCTGTTGACGGCTCTTTGAATAAATGTAAATCCAACCGATACAATAAGCTGCTGCAGTGCCATCGGAAAGCCTTTTTTCAGTGAGAGCTTTGCCAACTTGCTTTCAAATGTCCACTCCTTTAATTTCCAACGGAAGATCGGGTATTTTATCATCATATAAACAAAGCCCGCAGCGCACGATACCGCCTGCGCTATATCCGTAGCGACTGCCGCGCCCGCAACTCCCATATCCATATTGCAGACAAATAAAATATCCAGCGCTACATTGATAACACTCGCAATAAGCAGGAAATACAATGTCGCTTTGCTGTCGCCGATACCTCTCAAAACTGCCGCGATGATGTTATATCCGAACTGAAAGATCATTCCCGCGGCATAAATTTTGAAATATTCGACGGACACTTCAAGCAGTTCCTCGGGTGTATCTAAAATGTATTTCAACGCAAAACCGCCCGTAAAAATACCGACAAAGGTCGCGGCGATCCCCATTCCGAGCATAAGCAGAATGGAGGTGGAAGCCTGACGTCGCATTTGTTCCGTTTCTCCCGCGCCGAATAATTGTGAGATCAGTACGCAAACTCCCGCCGAAAAGCCGTTCGCCAATGCCAGAAAAGCCATAACCGGAACGCCGCACGCGCCCACCGCCGCGAGAAGGTCTTCCCCCGCGAAATTTCCTACAATAATGGTATCAACGGTGTTGTAAAGCTGTTGGAGCAGCAATCCCATAAATACCGGGAACATAAACGAGAGGATCTTTTTCCACGGCGTTCCCTCCGTTAGTGAATGATTCAATGAATTATCTCACACTCCCCGCGCTCGGTGTACAGCTTCCAGAAATCCTCCGCCAAAAGAGTCGGATCGCATTTCTCTCCCGGAGCGATCACTACCGTGACAGTTACCGTTCCGAGATAAACGTTCTGTTCCTTCAGCTTGTTGTGAAGCGCGATACACATTGCGCGAAGCGCGGCTTTATCCATGGAAAGCGGAAGATACTCGTCCATGGGATACATAGCAAGTCCTCCGCCCGTTACAAGGATCGTTCCGTTTTTCTTGCCGAATTCTTCACAAACAACCTGTTGAATTGCATGGTAAGCTCCCGCAACATCAACACGATAACGATCGATCAGCATTTCCGCGTTTTTCTCTTCACGGCATTCCGCGTCGGACACGGTTATTCCCACGTTGTAGAACAACACATCGGGAACACCGAACTGCTCCTTAAGCTCGTTAAAGGCTTTGGTAACGGAATCAAAGTTTGCGGCGTCAACAACCTTAGTATAGACCTCTATCCCTTTGTCCTTGAATTCCTTTTCGTATTCCCTCAGATGCTCCACATTTCTTGACATCAACACAACGCGGAAATCGTTTGTTCCGAATTTTTCGGCTACTCTGTTGCCGCAGCCTTTTCCCGCGCCCAATACGAAAATCGTCTTTTTCATCTTGATCAATTCCTTTCTGAATTAAAATAATTTCACCGAGGCGATATGCCTCTTTTGTTTTACCGCTGCCAAGTATCTCGCCGCGATTTTTCCAGCCGAGATTTTTCTCGAACGTTCGGTACCAAGTGACGGCTTGCGAATAATCGCTTCCTCCCGCTGTCATCAGCAAAACGCTTTCTCTCGGAAAGCCACCGTAGCCCAGATGGCGCAGCTCCGCGTATAAACGGTCTGCCGCTGTTTTCAATGTTCCGCTGATCGTCCAGAAATAAACGGGAGACGCAAATACGACCACGTTCGCTTGTTCAAAAGCCTTGTATATTTCTCGCATATCGTCCAACTGAACACAAGGAACATCAGCACCCGTTTTGTTACAACATTCGCAGCCCATACAGCCGTGAATATTCATATCCGCAAGATAGAATTCCCGAACCATATTTCCGGCAGCATTAGCACCGTCCGTAAATGCTTTGATCAGTTCGGCAGTATTTCCGTTTTTTCTAGCAGCGCCATTGAGTACTATGATCCTCTTCACATTATCACCTCTTTTATAATTATACACCAACAGCACTTGACATGGAATGATCAAAAATGCTATAATGGAGTTAACTTAAAATTAACGCAAAGAGAGTGATGTTATGTTAAATCCGCAAATCGAGACCTTTATAACAGTTGCCGATGAGGGGAGCTTTTCAAAAGCCTCGGATAAAATGTATCTTTCCAAGGTTTCGGTTATGAAGCAGATCGATTCGCTGGAAAGCAGGATCGGAATAAAACTATTCGACCGAACCAATCACGGTGCAGTTCTGACTCCCGCAGGACGATCCTTTTATCAAGACGTTTTAAAGCTGAGAAAAAATGCGGAAAATGCAATTGCCCACGCAAAAAGCATCGCGGGCAAGGACAAAAATATAATTCGCGTGGGAACCTCCGTGCTTCGTTCGTGCAAGCCGCTAATGGATCTGTGGGCTAAGGCGGACAGCGGCGAGTTCTCTTTTCGGATCGAGATAATCCCGTTCAACGACAGTCCGTCGGAGCTTAACAAAGTATTTGATTCGCTCGGTAAAGATATCGATATGATAGTGGGAGGGATCGGAACGGAAAAACAGATGCTTGGGCATTTATTCTTTCCGCTGAAAACATTCAAATGCTGCATTGCCGTTTCCCGAAAACATCCGCTGTCATCAAAAAAGGCGCTTACGTGGGCTGATCTAAGCGGAGAAAATATGCTGCTTGTAAAACGAGGTTCTACTCCTGTTCTTGATGCTATGCGGACGGAGATCGAAACCAAACATCCTGATATTCATCTTATAGATATGCAAAATCCCTATGACGTTACAGTATTTAACGAATGTGAGCGAATGGGTTATGTAATGGAAACGCTGGACGTGTGGGCAGAGGTACACCCCTCTCTCGTAACACTTCCAATGGATTGGAGCTATGAGATCCCGTGTGGTATTATGTATTCAAGCAAGGCTTCGGCTGCCGTGCAAGCTTTTGTTGAAGTTATAAAAAAACATATATCGGCAGAATGATTTTACTTGGTTTGACTTTTGGCAAGAATTATCCCCACAAACGATTTACGCAAGCCGTTTGTAGGCATAATATCTTTTACACTTAATCTTGCAACATGTCGACGAAAAAGATTTTGTCTTCATAACGAGAAAACGACAATTTTCTGTCGAAAATTGTCGTTTTTTCTTGGTGCTGCTGACCGGACTTGAAATATAAGCCGCCATTTACGCAACTTATTGCAAAATGCCACAATCCGCATTATAATCGCATTTCAGTGGCTGTGCTTTGTTGTAACTTCAGGCGTTTTTTAGCTGCTTTTTATGGTAATAATGGACAAATAATGGACAGGATTTCTTGTCCATTCTCAATGAAATGGCTACCTCTACAAATTTCAACTTAATACGACAATATGGAGGTAACAGCAATATGAACATTTTAGAGGGTTTATTTTTCGGAAGTCAAGTGCCATTTGATGAGGTAGACATGAACTGCCCCGACTATTTCCGAGCGGGTGACAAGGTATGCGAATGCAGAGCAAATATCCTTAAACAATATCCTGACCTAGCGCAACTTATAGAGGAATACGAGAACGCGCAAATGGAGCAGAACGAACTCGGAAGATTTCACGAGTTCTCGGTTGGCGTTCGCGTAGGTGCGCAACTTATGCTTGAAATGTTGAAAGACCTTTAATAGCAAGAGCCAATCTCATAAGAGGTTGGCTCTTAACTTTATTTCATTAAATAAGCTTTTGGGCGCGGATTAACTTGTCACTTCATCATCGTCAACCTCATCATCAAACTCCTGTTCGTCGGGAGTTGCAAGCCTGAACATTATCATAGTGTGAATATCCACTTCGCCAATATCGCAAATTTCATAGCCGCGCACTTGCGGAACGATCCCGAGCCTGTTCATAGCACGTTTTATTCGTGTGACAAGCTGAGCACTTCTCCGCTGATAACGGAATTTCGACAGCAGCGTGGACATTTTTATCTTGCAGTAATCGTCCGTATACAGCAGCCGCAGCTTTATGAGTTTGAAATACGCGCCGTAATAGTCGGGTTCGGAAGTTTGCCCGGTCGAGCTGCCATTTACCTCGTCCATTATCATTTGGGCTTCTATCAGCTCAGCATAGTCCGTTTCATACTTGATCAGCCAAGTGTCTGTTTCTTTGCGCAACTGCAAAAGATCATCGCGGTATGTGGAAACAATCTCGGCATTGTGATTTTCAAACAGATCCTTTAAAACCTCGCTCTTGCGGCTTATCGTGAAGTCTGCGAAGATGAAAAAGATTGCCAAATCACGCGGTGTAAATAAATATTTCGTGTATCTCATTCCTTGTCGCCTTTCTCGCCGTTGCATTTTCTGCAGAGCACTTGCAGATTATCAAGTACTGTTAAACCGCCGTTTGCCATGGCTTTTATATGGTCGATCTGCAAAAATCTGCGGTCGGAAAATACCTCGCCGCATCTCGCGCAGACATAATCGCCGTCCTCGTTTTTCGCCGCGGAATAGACCGTCTCGGTAAGGTGCGAGTAATAGGCGGGGTCGATAAATTTTATCTCGTGAAGCGGCAATTTCGCGATATCTATTTTGGGATGAGTCACATCGGGACTCGCTTCGGAGGTCTCAAAATCACCCTGCATACGGTAGAGCTCCGTTTCGATCATCTTCTTGAATATCAGCTGCGACCTGTAGAATATCTTTAAGATCGGCTCGGTATCCCAAAGCCCTTGAATAAAGGCGGATTCCTTGGAACGGCGCATATCCTTTTCAATGATCTCACGGGCTGCCGTCGCCGCGTCAAGCTTGTTTCTGTCGATCTCGTCGATTTTGATAAATTCGGGCTCGGATGCCTTTTCCGCGTAGAACTGCAGTAGCATAATTATGTCCTTTATGCTGAAAGGCGGGAAAATTCCGCTCTCGGCTCCTCCGAAATACTGATCCCTGCAATATTCCACCATATCGCTCATTGTTTGGTCGGGAATTTCCTCATCATCGACATCGAATATATCAAAAATTTTCGGCAGATCCTCGATCAGATTTTTGTAGATCTCTTCATTAGAATTGTAAACAAGAATTTGGTGACTTCCCCTAAAGGTTTCAAAAACATACATTCCGATAGGTATTCTTTCAATTGAGGGGATGTTTTCTATCGCGGATGTGTCAACGTTGTCATCGGCTATTCTCGCGAATTCCTCGATAAGAGAAATGCTTATCAAATGAAGCTGTTTGTGGTTATAGTCCGCAGGGGCATCATTCCATTCAGGATCGCCGTTATCAAGCTCCTCGGGGCTTTCCCATGCTATTTTGTCATCCCAATCATCAATAAAGCTTACGATATACGCTTCCTTTGTACCGCCCGCTTTTTCGCCGCGCAGGGCTCGTCCAACCATCTGCGTCATAAGTACTTTCGAGGTCGTTGGGCGCGCCAAAAATACGGTGTGCGTCTGCGGAAGATCGGTGCCCTCGGTAAGAATATTTACATTAATCAAAACTTCAAGCTTGCCGTTTTTGTACTGCTTGATCTTGCGGTCGTTTTCCTTGTCGGAGATCGTGATACCGGTAAACCCGTCGCGGGTGTCCGAGACTATGTAATCGGCTGCGATGCCGCTTTTCTTGAATAACCCGGAAAGCGCGAACGCGTGATCTTTGTTTACCGCAAAAACGATAGTTTGTCCGAATTTCTCGCGGCTTTCGACATAAGTCTTGACGATAAACGCGTTGCGCTCCTTGTTTGACGCGATGTATTCGGCGATCTCGGTCGGGAGCTGATCGAAATTCTGGATCGCCTTTATATCCTTTACTCCGAGCTGACCCGAAAAACGCTGCTTTGTGTCGCAGTTAATTGGTATCGGGTAGGCGAGTATAGTATTTTTTATGAGAGTATTCAAGTCGACGCTGTAACAGATATCGTCCTCAAAAATTTTTAAAAGCGCGCCCTTTTCCTTTTCGTTCGTGCGGAAAGGAGTTGCGGTGAGCCCAAGCATTTTGACAGATCCCGCGTGTTCGAAAACGTGATCGATGATCTTACGATAGCTTCTCGCGACAGCGTGATGTGCCTCATCGATCACGAAATAAATATCCTCGCCCTTAAGCCATTCGTCAAGCTGCTCCGGGCGGCGCGCGATGCTGTCTTTGCCGCAGATCAGGATATTATCGTCATTCTCGATGTTGACGGGGCTGTCATGCTTTCCCGAAACGATCCTGCACTTTAAACCCGTGTGATTGACCATTATTTTTGTACTCGCATTGCGGATAAAGGTATCGGCAGCCTGTTCCAAAAGCAGGGAACGGTGGGCGAGCCACAATACATTTTTCCCATTGTCGACGGCGTTTTTCAGTAGCCAATACACGGCGGTGAGCGTTTTTCCGCCGCCCGTCGGGAGAACGACAATCGTTTTAAAGCTGTCCTTTCTGTTGATGCTGTCAAGCGCGTTTAAAGCCTCCGTCTGATGCGGATACAATTGGGGCGGTTCCTTATCGGCGGGCTTCACCAGATAACAGTTTTTGTTTTCAACCATAGTTGCCATAGCAGTCACCTCTCAATAAAATACTATCAAATACATTATACAACTTTTTTCGGCAAAAATCAAGCAATATTGACCAAAAGCTCCTTTTCCTCAGTAAAATTCTTGAACACTATGCAGTATTCGCCACTACCGTCATCCGGTATATAAAACGCGGTTTGAATTTTCGCTCCGGGACGCATTTCCTTGTAAAAATCCTGCGCCTCGGCGAAATATGCGTAAACCGAATCAAGTTCCGTTCCGTGCGAACCGAAAGATTTGACATAAAACATATTTATTCCCTTTGTTTCGCTGCCTGTATTTTCAATCGTCATAGGAACCGCATACACCTTACGACCGTTCAATTCGCTGAATTGATTATCTATCGTATAAATATTCATTGCGCGATCTGTGTCGATTGAGATTTTGAAATCATCGAATATTATGCTGTCACAATTACTATCACTTTCTGCAGTTTCGCTGTTGATTTGCACACTGCTGTCAAACGTGCTTTGCATATTGCTTTCAATAATGCTGTTGGCGGAACTTGTGTCCGTAACCTTTGACGGAGAGTCGGATACAGCGTTGCTACACCCCACGAGTACAAAGGCACAGTACAAAAGAACTGTCGTCATCAAGAATTTGCTTGCTTTTTTCATATTTACTACCTCCGATTGATACATTTGTTTTGGTAATAATATTGTATCATATCAGCGGTGCCATAAATGGTGCATCTAATCTTCATTATCTTCATATTGTTGGACAGCCTCAAGCGCAAGATTATATACCTCAGCTGCCACCCATTTTGGCGAAAGAACAAGCGCACTCGCCCCGAATCCGATTATCCAAGACAAGAAAGTAGGGCTTACCGCCGCTTTAAATGTCGCTTTGAATGTATCTTCAGAATCCTCGCGCAATGCGACATTTTCTCCAAAACGGTCTATCACAACATTCAACAGCGACTTGTGGAACAGACAGGTTATTTGCTCGACTTCTCCGTCAAACATAGAGAATATCGGCTTAACGTATTCCGCAACGTTAAACGGCTTTTGCGGCATACAGCGCTTGTCGTCCGTGACCGTAACGTCTGTCATTCTATCGACACGATACGTAACAAATTCGTCATATTTTTCCGTGTATGCGATAAGGTAATAGTTTTCGTTATCAAAAGTGAGTGCGAGAGGATTTGCAGCATAATGCTCACCGTTTCTACGAAATACCTTTTTCATTTTCAGATCGTAATCAAAATATTTAAAGCGCACCTTTCTGTTCGTTGAGATCGCGTTGTGGATAGAATCAACGGTATATAAAATACTCTCATTCATATTTTTGGTCCTATCCCAAATGTACAGTTGACGCGAAAAGCTCCGAGCCTGTGCTTTGCTTGTGAGCCTGCTGAGCTTTTTGATTAACTGCTCGCTTTTCTTTTTTGTTATGAACCGTGATGACTGAACGCTGTCGATAAGCATTTCAAGTTCAGCCGTTTCAAAAAGACGCTCGCCCAGAAAATATCTGTAAGAGCCGTTCTTCTGCATAACAATGTCGAAACCGAAGTCTTGTAGCGTTTGAATATCACGGTACACGGAACGGCGCTCTGCCGATATATCATACTCGTCCAGCTTTGCGATAATATCATTTACGGTCAAGGTGTGTTCCTCGTCGGTGTTCTCGTACAAAAATTTCAAGATGTACAGTATCTTCTGCTTTTGCTTTTCCGTTTTTGGCATTTCGATTTTCCTTTCATTGCATTATCTTACTGCTTACATTATAAACCAAAATATATTTTTAGTCAAGAACAGAAAAAAGTTTAACGTGGTATCACTGTTGTAAGAGCAAAGTCCATTTGCTTAAAGATTAAGCACTACATATTGCTACTCGAAAATAGTGCCGAGAAAAAAATAGTACTCGCTCCAATGTAATGAGAAAAGCTGAGTAAAAATTTGTAGGGTTCATATCATTCTCACATGATCTCTTAATGAATTTTTTGAGGGGGTGCGCATGCGAGCAGAAATGGTCAAAAAATAAGAATACGTATTCTTAACGTTTGGGCAGTGTTAGCAAGCCATAGAAAGTCCCGTATACTTTGGGACTTTCTTCCATTTCGAGAGCAGACCCTCTCGAAAAGTTTTAAGGAACCCTAGCCCTAAAACTCGTAAGTCAGAGCTAACTTGGCGCAAGCGGAAACGCTGCCGAACTCGTAAGACTAAACTAACTCCAAGACTAAAGTGGGGCTTGTAACAAGGTAAGCCCTTAATTTCTTTTTCAGCTTTGCGTTCAATATCTAGGTGGACTCTCTTGCGGCTGAAAAATTTTGCTCTGGCTTTTTAGGCTGGATCGACAGAGGGCAGAAATTTTTCCTATGCTCAATGCTTGATAGTTAAGCTGTGCTTGACAATCAAGCTATTGAGTTATAGCCTGATTGACACGAAACCTAAGCGCATAGTCGGGATAGCGACCATAACAAGGTGTAGGACATCAGCAAAATGAAAATCTCCTTTTCCGTTTTGCCCTTGATACCTTGGTTAAATTTTTCTGCGCTGAAATAATTACACCCTTCGTCTATCACAAAGTTCATTCTGGAGTTTGGGTTTTTACCCTCTGCACCTCGACCAAATTTTTCAGAGCTGAAAAATTATGCCGACCATTTCATTGCGAAGTCCATTTTGGAGTTTATCATTTTGCTCGAACTTTTTAAGGTCGGGCAAGTTTGGGTTTATGGATTTATCCTTGCGAAATGTGAGATTGACATACACCCTAAGTTTCCGAAACGTTAGAATCTGTTTGAGGGAAAGCAGGGGCGGGGTAAAATTTTTAAGGCAGGTATCAAGGTCTTGCCTCTTAACATGGTAAATCCCCCCAATTTTTTCACGACCATATTGCTCGGCACAAGGGTAAATGAATTTTTTTCTCCAAGTTTTGGCACAAAAAATACGCGAGCAAAAATCTGCCCGCGTTTTTTTATCGTTCTCTACTTGAGAACCATTGATGAACACTGAATTTCAATCTCTATCTTCTCAATGATGTCATGAAGTTCTTCGAGCGCGGCAACCTCCGCCGCATTACTTGAGCCCGAATATTTTTTAAACAGCTTTTCATAGTTATGATATTGTTTCTCCCATTTGAGGAAATCCAAGAGCAAAGGCTCATCGGAGTTAAACCGAATAATGTTCTGAACATCTGCCGAGAAAAATCTTGAGATGATCGGACTAAACTCGAATGTTACGGTATTCGGAATAAGCGCAGAGGTTCTGTCGCGCTTGCCCTTTACCACAAGAACCTTGCTCTTGCATAGAGCAATCAGTAACCCCATTAGATCGCCGCGAGTTTTCACCTTGAAAGTGCTGTCATCGAAGAAGATCATCGGGCTTATGTTAAGCGCCTCGATAATTTTTTGTAGCTGATCGGGTTGGGGTATCATCTTGTCTTTTTCGTACTTAGCAATGGAAACCTGATGTATTCCAGTGAGCTGTGCTAACTCCGTTTGCGTTACGCCCTTTTGCTTGCGCAGGTACTTTATCTTTTCGCCAATTGTCATAGCTTATCCTCCTTTATAGCGTTCTCGTTAATATTATAACATAGTCCTCGAAAAAAGTCAAGAAAAAATTTTTCAAAAAAGCTTGACTTTTTATAGCTTGTATGCTATAATACAAAATATAGCTTATTAGCTATAATAAAATTGAAGTAAATAAAGTGTGCTACATATAATAATTAGAAAAAAATTGCATATCTCTACGAAAATACTTGACTTTAAAGCAAGAAAGTGGTATAATATAAATGTAGAGGTATGCCATTAACCGAAGATAGGAGGTATTCGGAATGGCTAACATCAGAAAACGTGGAAACACATATCAGATTCGCGTATCGTGCGGATACGATACGCAGGGCAACCAAGTTGTCCAGACAATGACTTGGAAACCTACCGAGGGAATGACCCCTCGCCAAATCGAAAAAGAACTGCAACGTCAAGCGGTAATGTTCGAGGAGGAGTGTATGCAAGGGCAGATCACCGCAAACATCAAATTCGAGGACTTTGCCGAGCAGTGGTTTACGGAATATGCGCAGATCAGGCTTAAACCCAAGTCAATTGAGGGCTATCGTTGGATGTCAAAACGGATATATAAGGCGATAGGGCATCTGCGGCTTGATAAGATAACCGCGCGTCATTTGCAGAAGTTTATCGTAAGTATGACCGAGGAAAAACGCTGCGACGGTCGAAATAAACGCAATGGGAGATTGTCGGCAAAAACTATCAAAGAACACATCTCGATGATCTCCGCTATCTTCGATTATGCTATCAAAATGCAGATATTGCAGTATAATCCGTGCAGAGGAGTTTCATTGCCTAAACCCGATAAGGAAAAACGTGAAATCTACACGCTTGAGGAAGTTCAGAAAATGCTGACGCTTTTCGAGCAAGAACCTGAAAGCCGCTTTAAGTATACGCTGTTTTACACAATGGCGGTCTATACCGGATTTCGGCGAGGTGAGTTGCTCGGACTTGAGTGGAAAGACTTCGATTTTGAGAACCAAATGGTGACTGTCAACCGAACGTCAATCTACTCGCGCTATAAAGGCGGTACTTATACGGAAACACCGAAGACTGAAACAAGTTATCGAACGTTAAAGCTGCCGAAAGAGGTTATTGAACTCCTGCTGCGCTGGCGGGATATCCAGAGCGCGCAGCGGGAAAAAGCCGGCGACAAATGGATAGACACAGACCGCATATTCACAAAGTGGAATGGCTTAACGCTGGACGGCAATGCGCCGGGGCAGTTCTTCAAAAGCTTTTGCGAGCGCACGGGTATGCGCTATGTATGTAATCACAGCTTTAGGCATTTCAATGCCTCGGTACTTATCAACAACGGCGTGGACGTGAAAACCGTACAAAGCTGCTTAGGGCACTCTGCCCCGACGACAACTTTATCGATTTATTGTCATACATTCCAAGCCGCGCAGATCAGGGCAATGGATTGCATGGCAGAAACGATTTCGTTCAAACAGGGCGGCAAAAGCGCTTCATAAAGAAAACAGTTATCACGCTTAATGGACAGGCAATGAACAAAGGCGGTATCACCGAAAAAACAAAGGCTTGCAAACCGCATAATAAAGCCGTTTGCAAGCCTAGGGTGTGGTGCTGCTGACCGGACTTGAACCGGTACGGTATCACTACCGAGGGATTTTAAGTCCCTTGCGTCTGCCGATTTCGCCACAGCAGCATTTAACTATAATATTATATCACAAACATACTAAATTGTCAAGCAGATTTTCAGAAAAAGTGTTGTGTTATTTGTAAGTTTGTCAATGATATTGGACAAACTTTTTGAAAAATTCGATAGGCGAC
>CAMWVP010000078.1 GCA_947177735.1 uncultured Clostridia bacterium | reverse complement strand
CTTCGTTGAAAATTCTTGAAGTACATACAGTACGTCTGCGAATTTTCGCCTCGTTATGCAAAAAATTCGCTTCGAAATCCGAGCATTTCGGTTAATGTGAACACGCTCTAGTTAAATTGCACAAAGGAGAACCGAATATGACAGCTTTTACAACGGCAGATATTTTGCTGCCAAAACTTTCGGCGGATGAAATGACGCGCTGGTCGGTCGTTGCCTGCGACCAGTATACCAGCGAGCCGGAGTATTGGAAGAAAACGCGTGAGATCGTTGGTTCGGCGCCATCAACGCTTGACCTTATACTTCCCGAGGCGTATCTTGATGAGCCCGATTGCGGCAGTCGAATCGCTGAAATACACGAGAATATGGCAAAATACATAAAGAGCGATTTGTTCAATGTGTACAAAGACTGCTTTATCCTGACGAAGCGCACGCAGGCTGACTGGAGGGTCAGAGTCGGCTTGGTTGGCGCGATTGACCTCGAAATGTACGATTATCACGCGGGCAGCAGATCGCAGGTGCGCGCGACCGAGGCGACAGTCGCAGCGAGGATACCGCCGCGTGTGAAGATACGCATGAACGCACCGCTTGAGCTGCCTCACATCATGATACTGATCGATGATGTGAATAATACCGTTATAGAGCCGCTGCTGGAGAAAAAATTACAGACTGTATACGATTTTGAGCTTATGCAAAACGGCGGGCATTTAGAGGGCGCGGTCGTTGACGGAGAGAATGCGAACGGGGTTCTTGCGGCTTTGGACAAGCTTGCGGAAGAGGAATTGAAGATCAGACATTGGAGCGGTCTGGATAAGGATGGTATTCTTCTGTACGCAATGGGCGACGGCAATCACTCGCTCGCCACCGCAAAGGAGTGCTACGAGCAGAAAAAGCGCGCCAATTCGCCCGACGCGGAGCTTGCGCGGTACGCGCTCGTCGAGGTGGTAAATCTGCACTCGCCCGCGCTTGAATTTGAGGCTATACACAGAGTAATAACCGATGTTGATCCCGACGACCTCTTGTGCAAGATGACGGAGGCGCTCGGAAAGTCCGAGGATGCCGAGCAGCGCTTCACGGTGATAATCGGTGATACATCTCGGGAATTCGGCATAGCAAAGTCGACTGCGAACCTGACCGTCGGCTCGCTGCAAACCTTTCTTGACGGCTATCTGAGCGAGAACGGCGGCAAGATCGACTACATACACGGCGAGGATCTGGTGCGCCGATTGGCTTTGCAGGACCGTTCCGTGGGCTTTTTGCTGCCCGCGATGGAAAAGTCGGAGCTGTTCCCGACCGTCATTAAGGACGGCGCTCTGCCGCGGAAGACGTTCAGCATGGGGCATGCTCATGATAAAAGATTTTACTGTGAGGCTAGAATAATAAGAAAATAACAAATTGTATATCAGAGGCGATGTTATGTGGTTTGTTTTTGCTCTGTTGTCTGCGGTTTTCGCGGCGTTGACCTCAATCCTGGCAAAGGTCGGGATTGACGACGTAAATTCAAATCTCGCGACCGCTATACGCACGGTCGTCGTGGTCGCGATGGCTTGGGGAATGGTCTTTATAACGAACGCGCAGGGAGGACTGACGCAGATCCCGCGCAAAAGCTGGGTATTTCTTATCCTCTCGGGATTGGCGACAGGCGGCTCGTGGCTGTGCTACTACCGCGCGGTTCAGCTCGGCGAGGTATCCAAGGTCGCGCCTATCGACAAGCTGAGCGTGGTGTTCACCGTGATAATGGCGGTGATCTTCCTGCACGAAGAACTGACCGTCAAAACGGTAATCGGGTGTCTGCTTATCGCCGCGGGAACTCTTATTATGGTGCTGTGAGGTGATTTTATGAAATATATGTGCCCCTGCTGTTTCTGCTTTACTTTTGACGAACCGCGCAGCAGTGCTATTGGAGACATCTGCCCGGTGTGCTATTGGGAGATCGACCCGTTTACGCGCACGTCCGACGATCCGAGCGGCGCGAATCACGGACTGACCTTGAACGAGTGCCGTGCTAATTTTTCCCAATTTGGCGCGTGCACTGAAAAAATGGCGCAGTATACCCGCGAACCGCTGCCCGACGAGCTGAAAAAGTACATCAAGACCGAGGTCACGGGCGGCTGTTATGACGAATTCGTGCGCGGTCGTTGGGATGGGAGTTCGCATTGGAATACGGATTCGCTTTACTTGTACGATGACGCTTTCGATGAGCTCGGGCTGTATGAAAACGTTTTCAGCAAGGTGTTCGAGCTCTATGACCGCTGGGGATCGAACCGCGTTACGCGTGAAATTTGGGCGCGTCTGTACAGCTTGGCAGAAAACCACGGCGGCGAGATCAAGACGCTGTTCGACGAGCTTGCGCCGTGGGTAGAGGAAAATTTTGCCGAATATGATGAATTCTGGATAATCGGCGTTTAGTTATCGGAGGTAGTTATGAATCTTACGCAATTTTACAAGAGCGTTCTCGACCAAGACCGCTCCCCTATCGTCATTTGCAATTTGCAGCATGAGATAATATATATGAATGCGACAGCTGTTGAACGCTACAAAAAGCACGGAGACTTGCTCGGAAAAAGCCTGCTCGACTGCCACTCGCCCGCCTCAAACGAAATGATAAAGCGCGTTGTCGAGTGGTTTGCAGCCGACAGCGCGCATAATATCGTGTTCACTTTCCACAATGACAAGGAAAACAAGGACGTATACATGGTCGCGCTCCGCGACGAGAACGGCGGGCTTATCGGCTATTACGAAAAGCACGAGTACCGTAACGCCGAGACGATGCCGCGCTACAACCTCGATCAGCCGATCTTGTAGGCTTTCGCGCCGTGCGGGGGTATCTGTGCCGTGAGGGTCTCGGTGAGCCACGCGGTATCTCCCGACCAGAGCTCCAAAGCGTCCGTCGGGGAGTCGATCTCCAGCTCCGCGAGGGATATCTCGACCGTGCCGACGGTCTCACCCGCGTTGAACACGGCGGCGTACCGACCGCCCTCGGCACACTGCGCCGTCCAGACGATGAATTCGTTTCCGTCGATGTCGCGCCGCCACACGATGTGCGAGTGCCGCGCGGTCTTGTGCATTCCGAGGACGCGCTCGTTGGTGAGCAGGCTCATCGTGAACTTGTCAAAGCCCGTCATCTCACCGCCTATCATGAGCGGCGAGCGCATTATGCTCCAGAGCGTCAGCATTGTCAGCTGTTCATCGCGCGTGAATTTAGTGCGGTTCGACTTATCGTAGTCCTGCAATATCGGTCCTATCGGCAGCATATCCGCGTCGGGGAAATGCCCCGCACCGGCGTGCACCGACCACTTTTCGGCGCGCTCGAACATCGCGTACAGCAGCTCCCACTTATCCCAGAAATCGTCGGTGATCCTCCACATATTGGCAACGCTCTTGTACAACTCCGCCTTTTCTAGCAGCGCGGGACCCGGCGACAGGCTCAGCACCATCTCCCTCCCGCAGCCGAGCAGCGCGTCGCTCAGCATCACAAGTTCCGCCTCCTCGTGCGGCAGCTCGCGGCAGATATCGTCCACCTTAACGAAGTCTACGCCCCACGACGCGTACAGCGCGAAAATGCTGTCGTAGTACTCGCGGGCGCCGTCCTTTGACGGGTCAACGCCGTACATATCGGTGTTCCACGCGCATATGCTGGCGGTCTTGGCGATCTCTCTCGCCGTCTTATCGGTTCCCATTATTTTACAGTTTCCGTGTACCGCTTGGCGGGGGATACCGCGCATAATGTGTATGCCGAACTTTAGTCCGAGAGAATGAACGTACTCCGCAAGAGGCGCAAAGCCTTTCCCTCCGGCAGCCGATGGGAAACGGTTCGCGGCGGGCATAACGCGCCCGAACTCGTCCATGCACAGATCGGCAAACGGGCGGTACTCGTGCGACGCGGCGTTCGGCTCGTACCACTGAATGTCAACGACGATGTATTCCCAGCCGTATTGTTTCAGATGCGCCGCCATAAAATCGGCGTTTTTTCTTACGGTCTCCTCCGTGACGGAAGCGCCGTAGCAATCCCAGCTGTTCCAGCCCATAGGCGGAGTTTTTGCAACCATGATAGTTACCCCCTTTAAGTAAATGGGCGGCTTTTCGGAGCCGCCCTGTTTTGTTACCTTGACCTATCGGTTCAAAATGCGGGTTTAATCCCCCGTCGACTCGCGCAGTATAAGACTGTGCGGGAGCATATATGTAGACTTGTCGGGCTCGTCGGTCTTCATATTTGCGATGAGCTTTTCGATCACCGTTTTGCCCTGTAGGTAGCACGGCTGCTCGACAGTCGAAAGCCGCGGTATGAACATATGCGAGTAGGCGATGTTGTCAAACCCGAAGAACAGCAGATCCTTTCCGACGGTTATGCCATGCTGAACAGCGTAGGTCATAGCGCCGATGGAGATGGTGTCGGAGATGGAGAAGATAGCGTCGGGCTTGTTGGCGAGGCTCATAAGCGCCTCGCAGCCGCGCGTGCCCGTGTCGGCGTCGTAGTCACCGTAGAATACCAGATCGGGGTCGAACGGGATATTAGCTTCATCGAGCGCCCGCATATAGCCGTTCTCACGGTCAACGGAGGACTG
This sequence comes from uncultured Clostridia bacterium, assembly GCA_947177735.1. GTDB lineage: Bacteria > Bacillota > Clostridia > Oscillospirales > Ruminococcaceae > CAG-115. Next base: position 10,774 of record CAMWVP010000078.1, on the reverse strand, counting down.
GCTCCGAACCTCGGTCGTTATCAGACCGATACGCCGCCTGCCCTTGCCGATAAGGTAGCTTGTCGCGTCAAAGCCCGCGCGTTCGTTGTCGATAGTAACGCAGAGAATGTCGCTGATATCCAGCCGTTCAAGGCATATGGCTATATGGTAGCGCTTGGACAGGTCGCTTATGGTCTTGCTGTCGAGCTTGGGCGCAAGCAGCACAACGCCGTCTACCGCGCGCGAAAACAGCATTCCCAGCAGGTGCATTTCATGCTCGGGATCGTTGCGCGTCGTGGCAATGAGAATATCGTAGCCGTCAACGAACGCCGCGTCCTGCATACCGCGCAGAACATCGCTGTAAAAGGTCTGCTCGGTCGAGCCGATGATCGCGAGAATGCGCTTGGTCTCACTCTTGCGCAGGTCGCGTCCGAGGAAATTCGGGCTGTACCCCAGCTCCTCGACAGCGCGGTTGACCGCTTGAACTGCCTCCTCGGATACGTTGTTCTTGTTGTTGAGCACGCGTGAAACGGTCGCGACGGACACGTTCGCGGCTTTTGCAACATCTTTTATTGTGATATTCACGGGGATCATCCTCCTAGAAAATACCAAATCTCTTGCGTTCTGCCGTTAAAGCTCTTATTTCGGCAGAGTTTTTGTTCTTTATATATATAATACTACAAATGTTAAACGTTTTCAATAGGCAACTTGCACAAAGAATGAACTGTATATTTGAAATAAAGTAAATTTCAGGAAGAAAACGTTACCCCGTAAAGCTTTTTCAACGGCAATTGTTTAATCAATTTCGGTAAAAAAAGTAACATAACTTGACAATTCGGCAAAAAAATGATAATATATAGGTAATACAATTTATGGGGAGTGATTCGATGCCGATCCAGATGCAGTGCTGCGGGCTTATTCTTATGGCGATACTGTTCTATTTCTACAAGAGTCAGAAAACCATCAAGCTGAACACGGGAAGGGCGTTTTGGCGATCGTTTTGTATGACGTTTATCTGCATCGTTTCCGATATCTTATCCTGCATAGTCATCGTCGAGCAGGACAGGCTGCCTTTGGTGGTCGTCGAGCTCGTAAGCAAGACCTATCTCGTGACGCTGGCCGGAGTGACCTACTTTGCGCTGCTGTACATCTGCACGGATATCTACTCAACCAAATCGGCATACAATCGCATTATGCTGAGGTACGGCATTTTTGTCGCTGTGGCTGTAATACTGATCTACGCTCTGCCGATACACTTCTACTGCGACATGTCGGAAAGAGTACTTTATTCCTACGGCGCGAGCGACTACGCGACATACGCATTTGCTTTGACGACAATCGTTATAGTTTCGGTGCGGGTGATCCGCGAAAAATCAAAGATCAGCGGAAACAGGCGTATGGCTGTGCTGACCTGGCTGGGCGTATGGGTGCTGGCGGCGTTGGTACAGTTCTTCAATCCAAAGCTGCTGCTCGTGGGCTTCGCGAGCGCGCTCGGTATGCTCGTGCTATACCTCAAGCTCGAAAATCCCGGCTTCAATCTCGACAGGCAGACGGGGCTTTTCAACCATGAAACGTTTATGCAGTACGCAAATGAGTACTACGCTACGGACAGAGCGTTCGCGCTGCTCGGGATATCGGTTCCCGAGGGTTCGTTCGGAACTATGCGTTCCGAGCTTGAGGAGGAGTTCATTACCGAAGCCGCCGCTTATGTTATGAGCCTTCCAAACGCTATCGCGTTTCGTAATAAGAGCACGGAGGTGCTGATGCTCTATCCCGACATGGAAAAGGCGGAGGCCGGCGTCAAGGAGATACGCAGGCGATTTGAAAAGGGCTGGGGCAAAAATGCCGGCATTATCGTCTCGCCTAATTGGGTGTACGTCTCAAATTCGCAGGTTGCCGACAACGCCGAGGAGCTGCTGTACCTTATGCGCTACATCGTGCGCGGTAGCAAGCGCTACGCAGAGAACCGCTTCTTCGAGGTGACCTCCGAGCTCGCGCAGGAGCTCCGCAGCGAGCGCGAGACCGAACGCCTGATAATGGACGCGCTTGAGAATGACCGCGTGGAGGTGTGGTTTCAGCCTATTTTCTCGACCGAGGAGCATATGTTCACCTCTGCGGAGGCGCTGGTGCGCATACGCAAAGAGGACGGAACTCTCGTCCCGCCCGCGGTTTTTATCGAGATAGCCGAGCGCAACGGAATGATCCTGCAGCTCGGGGAAGTAGTGTTCAGAAAGGCGTGCGCGTTCCTTGCAAAGTCCGGTATACAGCAGTACGGCATAAAGTATATCGAGGTCAATCTTTCGGTGGTGCAGTGCGCGTACAATCAGCTCGCCAATGATTACATAAAGATAATGGAAGAAAACGGCATTTCCCCGTCGCTTATCAATCTCGAGATCACCGAGTCCGCGTCAATGGACGCGCGAAAGACTCTGCTCGACAATATGAATCGCCTTATTGATTACGGTGTGACGTTCTCTCTCGACGATTTCGGCACGGGACAATCCAACCTCAACTATATCATTGATATGCCCGTCGAGATAGTTAAATTCGACAAGGGCATGACCACCGCCTATTTCGAGAACGATAAGGCAACGTACATTATGGACGCGGCAATGAATATGATACGCGGAATGGACTTGAAGATAGTCGCCGAGGGCGTTGAGACTGCCGAGCAGTTCTATATGCTGGAAAGTCTGGGAATAAATTATATTCAGGGATATTACTTCTCCAAGCCGCTGCCCGCCGACGAGTTTCTGAAATTCGTTATCGGCGCCAATCAAAAGACGTATTGACGACGCGGGTGTAGCGCCTCAGCGGATAATCCCCGTCGTGACCCTCTCCGGCGAAGTAGTCCGACATCGCGCCCGCCGAGGTGACGCGCGTCACGCCGCACCGCGCGAAGATATCCGCAAGCTCCGCGCGCTCGCTTTCGGGGCAGATGAGCCCCGCGGTCTGCAAATAATTCTTTCCGCGCCGCAGTACGGGAACTATCCCGCGGCGCGGAAGCTTTTTCACGAGAACATTGCACATCATATCGGATAACTCAAGCTCGCTGTCCGCGCCAATGGTCAGCGAGCAGCCTTTTCCCCCGAAATGCTTCGGCAGCGGCTTTTCGCCGAGTATATCCTCCAGCATATCGGTGTACCGCAGCAGCGAGGAGTGCGCCCTGCCGCCTATCGAGACGGGCTTTCTGCGCGCTATCTCCCGCTCGAGTATCGGCAGAAACTCGGCGCAGAACCCCTCAAGCTCGCTTTCGTCATCAGTATCAAGATATATCACCTGACAGGAGCTGCAAAGAAGCTGCTTTGTGGCGGCAATGTGCGCGGCAAGCTCGGTCAGCTCGCGCTCCTTATCTTCGTATCCCGAAATGTATGCGAAGCTCAGCTTGTGTCCCCATTCGATCAGCCTTGTTCCGACGGGCGCGAGCGCTCTCACCGCCGAGACCGCGCCGTCGCCGCCCCACACGGCTATCCCGTCCGCGAGCGCTGCCATTTTTTTCATAGCGTGCACGTCCGAGGAGGGCGTGTCGAAAACGTAGATGAAATCGGCGAGCCGCGGCTCGTATTCAATGAGCTTGGCGATTATTTCCACCGACAGTCCGTTGTCCGCACGGGGGAGCTTGAGAATGTTTATGTTGCCAGTCAGCAAGCCCTCCGCGAGACTGAACGCGGGCAGTCCGTCCATATTCCCGGCGGCGATGTGGAAGATCACCCCGAGCGGCATTATTCTCGTGAAAGCGGCGTTCTCGGGCGCGTTTTCGGGTTCCGAACCGCCCAGCTCCACCGCCAGCTTGTATTCGAGAAATTCGCGGCTCAGCATCTCGGCAGCCATTGCCTTGTAGCGCATAGGTTCGTCGACGGGCAGCTCGTTTATCCGCTCGTCAAACACACCGCGGGCGATCTCGCTGCCGAGCCTGTCAATCGCGGCGATCACCGTTTCGGCGTCGAGAGACCTTTCGGCGAGCGTGCGGTCGATATTATGCGCGGCAGCGGCGAGGATCCTGTCCTGTTCCTCGGAGCGGTAAATTTTTCCGTTCGCGATTATCATGGTTGATCCGCTCCTTTCAGCGCCGAAATGCTCTCCGACAATATCTCCGATGCCCCGGCAGCGCAGGTCTTTATGCTGTCGGGGGCTACTCTTCCTATTATTTCCAGATACGGCGAGCGGATACCGCAGCCGCATTCCGCGCCGTCGCGCAGCACGCCGAGGTCGTCCGTCATCACGCTGAGTATCGGTGTTGCGCATATCATCGGCGTTATCAGGTTCACAAGCCCCGTTTCCCCGGGCGGCAGCGGCTCGAGCGTGTCACAGTCGCGTATCAGAACGCGGCTGTAAACGGGGATATGGAACCGATGGTTAGGGCAGTCGGTGTACATGATCGGGTGCTCGACCGCGCCGTAGAACTCCACTACGTCCTTGTCAGAAACGCCAAGGACTTTTTCGGCGAGCCTATAAAAAGCGTCTTTGTCGGCTTGCTCGGCGTAGAACTGTTTCCAGCCGCCGCCCAGCATTATCTTTGAGCCTTTCGGCAGCCGCACGGAAACGCCGCGCCGCTCCATTTCCCTCATCAGGAAGTACATATACGCCGGGAAGCCCATAAACCGCACGGGAGCGCGCTTTTTCGAGTATCTAACGACCGCTTCGACAGTGCCGTCGAAGTCGGGGGAATATTTCCCATTTGCATATTTTAAGACGTACTTTCGGCTGATACAGGGTGTGAACAATGTCGCTCCGAACGCCGTTTTCGTGACGGCGGTGCGGTTCCCGCGATGAGGCTGATAACCCGTTACGATATATCGGCAGGGGCGGAGGGAGAACAGACCGCGCTGCCTGCCGAGCCTGAGCACCATTTTCAGCCCGCACAGCAGCCCGCCCGCGTCGAAGCCGATCTCGCTAAAGCGGCCGCTCGTGCCCGAGGAGGTGGCTTTGACGAACATTCTGTGTCTCGGCACGGAGAACATTCTTCGGCGCTTGAACAGCAGCGTCGGGATAAACGGCAGCCGCGCGAGGTACTCCGAAAGCGGCAGGCTGTCCGAGACGATCTCGCGTTCCCCGAAGCCCAGCCCGTCAAGCAGCTTGCGGTATTCGGGGCAGTTTGTATAGTGAAATAAGCAGTTTTCGCGGACGGCGCGGAGGAAAAGCTCCTCCGTGCCGTTTGTGTCGTAGGGAGACTTTGCGGAAAATAATCGCCGTCTGTATTTCATAGATATTCCTTTCGAGCCGAAGCGTCTGTGGTATATTACAGTTCAATTATATCACTTTGAAAACAATATGTCAAGCAAAGCCCCGATTGTGCAGCTTATTGCATATTATGACAACAAACTGTGATAAAATCGGTTTTTTGCTCACGGATATCGACCGAATCCGCGCGAAAAAAATGCTATGATTAGATTACGGACAAGCATATGGGGAGGAATAAAAATGCTTAAGATATACAACGACGGAAAACGCATAACCGCCGCGCTTTCGGGCGATATCGACCACCACGCGGCAAGGGAATTCAGAACGGTGCTTGACGAGACCATCTCGCACTCGCGCCCCGAGCTGCTGATACTCGATATGGAGCAGGTCGGCTTTATGGACAGCTCGGGCATAGGGCTGATACTCGGACGGCTGCGGACTGTCCGCGCGTCGGGCGGCGAGATACTGATAAAGAACGCGCGCCCCGAGATCGGCGCAGTGATACGGCTGTCGGGGCTGGGAACGCTGCTTGTCGAGCCGAAAAAGCAGGAAGCGAAGCTGTAAAGGGGGTGGGGTCATGAGAAGATACACGGTGAATGAATGTAAGGTGCAGTTCCCGTCTCTGTCGCGGAACGAGAGCCTGTCGCGGTCGGCGGCTGCCGCTTTTGCAATGCAGTGCGACCCGACGGTGGAGGAGATCGCAGCGATAAAGACCGCCGTCTCCGAAGCGGTGACGAATGCCATCGTGCACGGATACCGCGATATGAACGGCGTTGTGGAGCTCGTTATGCGGCTGTACTCGGACAACACCGTCTACATACAGATAAAGGACAAGGGCAGGGGAATACCCGATATAAAGCAGGCGATGGAGCCCGCTTACACCACCGCGCCCGCCGACGAGGAGCGCTCGGGGCTGGGCTTTACGGTGATGGAGAGCTTTATGGACAAGGTGCGCGTGCGCTCCGCGGAAAACCGCGGCACTGCCGTGACTATGGAAAAGAGGCTGACGGGAAAGCGCGATGACGAGAGATGAGTTTATAGCGGCTAATCTTCCGCTCGTCCACTCGCTCGCCAACCGCTTCCGAGGGCGCGGTATCGACTACGAGGAGATGTTCTCGGCGGGCAGTCTGGGGCTTGTCAAGGCGTATGACAACTTTGACGAGTCGCGCGGGCTGTGCTTTTCGACGTATGCCGTGCCGGTCATACTCGGCGAGATAAAGCGGCTGTTTCGCGACGGCGGCGCGGTAAAGATGAGCCGTTCGCTGAAGGAGCTGTCGCTGAGAGCCGCGAGGGCGCGCGACGAGCTGTCGAAAAGCGGCGCGGAGCCGACCGTCGGCGAGATCGCGGAGTATCTCGGGGTCTCGCCCGAGGACGCCGCCGAGGCTGTGGCGGCGGGACTGCCGCCCGTTTCGCTCACCTCCGCCGAGGACGGCGGCGAATATGACCTGCCCGAGGAGAGCCGCGAAAACGCGCTCATCGACAAGCTCGCGCTGCGGCAGTGCTTGTCGGAGCTCGACGAGAGGGACAGGCGGCTTATCATCCTGCGCTACTTCCGCTCCATGACGCAATCGCAGACTGCCGAGCTGCTCGGAATGAGCCAGGTTCAGGTCTCGCGGCGCGAGAGGAAAATACTGGATAATCTGCGGGCGCTGCTGATCTAAAACAGCCCCGAAAAATGCGCCCGTGGAACTCTCCACGGGCGCTGTTCGTTTACTTGCCTGTTTCCTTGACGGGAACCCATATCTCGCTGCGGTAATCGGGTGAGCTCATATCGCCGTCAGTGTACGCCTCGATATCCATTTCATAGGTGGGCTCATAGCCGGACGACGGGAAAAACTCCGCGCATATCCTGTGCCAGAGCTGCTGAATCGCGTCGGGCATTGCGCCCCTGCACTCGAACACCAGCCATGTCCGCGCGGGGATAACGTTCGCGGTGAAGCCCTCGGGTATTTCGGCGCTGTCGTCGATCTTCGCCGCTATCGAATAGTCGAAGGTCTGACTCTTTTCCTGTGTGTGCGCATAACAGATACCGAAAATATCCGTCTTGTCCGAGGTCAGCTCCAGCAGCCGCTTTACCGTTCCATCGGCGTGACATCTGTCCCAGAATTTCGGGAGCTCGACGTTGCTGTCCTCGCTCACCGAGCAGGTGATTTTCTTCTCGATCACTTTAAATGCCTGTTTTTGTACAACCTTGTAGTCCATAACACTACCGCCTTTCATTGTAATAGTGACGGAAAGCTTAGCGTAGGACTTGAGCGGAGCGCCGCGCTTTGCCTCCGAGGGCGATACTCCGTGAAATCTCACGAACGCGCGCGCAAAACCCTCGGGTGTGTCGTAGCCGTATTTCAGCGCGGTATCTATCACCTTGGCGTCCGTTCGGGCAAGCTCCTCGCCCGCGAGCGCGAGCCGCCTGCCGCGGATATATTCCCCGACCGTGAAGCCGCACATTATCGAGAATATCTTCTGATAATAGAACGGCGAGATATTCATCCGACGTGCGATATCGGCGACCTCAAGCGGTTCGGTGATATTGTCCTCGATGTAGTCTATCGACTGCTGAAAGCTCCTTATCCAGTTCATTGCTTTCCCTCCCGTCTATGAATATCATATCACGGGCGCGGTTTATTTTCCCGATATTTTGTGCTCTGTTCGGTCGTATGTCAGTCCGTAGCGCTCATAGAACGCTATGATATCGTCAGTGCCGCGCACGAGCTCGGCAAAGAGGAGCTTCTTTTCGGCGGCGCTGTAAAAGCCTATGGTCTTTTCACCGGTGCAGGTGGAGCTTTCGAGCTTGATATCGCGCTCGGAGAAGCCCTCGGGGAGCGGGAGCGTTTTTCTCTTTTTCATATCACTCGCTCCAATCGCGCTTGATCTTTTCCTTTATCCTGAGCCACTTGTCACGCTGTCTGACGCGCTGCTCCTTGATCTCGGCGGGGATGCTGCGGAATCGCATTATATTGTCGGTGATATTGTCCAGCATCACGAAAAACTCCTCCTGAATAACGCCCTCGCGGCGCTGGGAGCGTCCGCTCATACAGCGCTCGATGACCTCGCCGTAGCGTTCGCAGGCGCGCTTTACGGAGGTCTCCCAGGATATGTATACCTCGTTCATGGCGTGCTCGCCGATCTGATGTATCTCGGTGCGGTGTTCAATGGCGAATTCCAGTTTTTTGGCAATGGAGGCGGGATCCGCCGCGGCGAGAATACCCGTTCGTCCGTCGGTTATGCCCTCGGCGGCGCAGCTGCCCTCTATCAGCAGCGAGCCCACTCCGCAGGCTGCCGCCTCGCGCACTACTATGCCGTTTGTGTCGTACTCGGACGGGAACAGGAACAGCTCGCCCGCCGTATAGAACACGCGGAGCTCCTCGCGGTCGCTGACCGCGCCCGTGAATATGCACTTGTCGGTGAGACCGAGCTCTTTTACATAATCTTCCATTTCCTGTCTGTCCATACCGTCGCCGACAAACATCATACGGAAGTCCAAGCCTTTCGCGTCAATGAGCTTGAGCGCATCGAGAATAAGCCTTATCCCCTTATACCAGAGCAGTCTGCCGACGAACATAAACAGTATCACGTCCTCGGGCACGTCGTATGCCTGCCGCAGAGCCGCCGCGGCGTGCTTGTCCGCACGGCCTTTCGGGAAATCGACGCCGTTCTCCATCACGACAAAATCGCCCTCGTAGCCGAGACTGCGGAGGTTTTCGCCTGCGCCCTGACTGACAGTCCACACCTCGTCACAGGCTGAGATGTTGCCGATAACGAAGCGGATCGCCTGTTCCGCCATCAGCTTATTCGGGAGGGCGCGTTTTATGTCGATGTCGAACTTGGTGTGATAGGTCATCACGATCGGTACGTTGGTCTTTTCGCGCAGCACTCTCGCCATCATCGTCGAGGCGAACGGGCAGTGGCTGTGGATAATGCTGAACTCCTCGGAGGCAAGCGCGTCGAGCTTGCTGCTCGAGAACGGATAGCCCGCGCGGTAGCCGCAAAGGCGCTCGGTGATGTTCATACTGCGGTAGCGCACGACGTCGAAAGGGTAATCGTCCTCCGCGTCGGGGTACTCGGGCGTGACGACAACAGCTTTCCCGAGCCCGTCCGAGATAACGTTGGCGTAATTTATCACAGCGTTCGCCACGCCGTCGATCACGGGCGGGAACGAATCGTTCATTAAACATACGTTCATTTTTTCAATCATTTTTGTCCCTCTTCCGGAAAATTTATGTAATAATTCGGTAACTTTATTATAACGTAAAACATTAACAAAATCAAGCGCTTTTTTGTAATTTCGGTAAAGATTTGATAAAGATTTTAGATGTTGCTCATATTGAGAAATATTCTGTCGAAAACATATCGGGAATACGATAACAGAGCGGCTTGAAATTAACCCGCAGCGCAATGCGCCGTGCGGTTCGGCAGCGATGCGGCGAAGCTGAAGGAGCACGGCGGAGCGATCTCAAAACGGCTTGGTTATGCCGCTCTACGAAGCGTAGATTGACAAAACTCCCGCTGTCAGTTATAATAAGACCGAAGGGGGGGGAGTTTTTATGGATCCCGTAAGGACAGGTCAATTTATCTCGCTGCTGCGCAAGGAACGCGGACTGACCCAAAAGGAGCTCGCAGACAGGATAGGCGTGACGGATAAGGCGGTATCGAAGTGGGAGTGCGGTCGGGGGTTCCCCGACGTGGACGTGCTGGAGAGCCTTGCAGGGGAGCTCGGCACGTCGGTGACGGAGCTTATGAGCGGAGAGCCGTCCACGCCCGAGACGATACGCGAGCAGTCCGACGGTGCGCTCATTGAAACGCTGCTTTATGTCAGGCGAATGAGCCGAAAAACGATCGGAACGCTCGTGCTGACAGCAGGAGCGATTCTGCTGACTATGCCGCTTTATTACGCGGGCAACTTCCTGCCGATGCTCATAGTCGGCATTATATTAACGATAGGGGGAGTGTTTATGCTTGCTTCAAAGAGATCCGTCAAATCGCTAAAGCTCCCGAAACGCGCCTGCGAGCTTATCTCGCTGGGAGCGCTCGCCGCGGCTCTGGTGTTGGAAACGCTCCCAAAAGGTGTGGTCTTATGGTGGGGCACACCGTCCGGAGAACCGTCTTGCTCATTCCACAGCTGGTTTGACCCGCTGCCTTACGGTGTGGCGATGTTCCCTCCGTTTATAGCCGCCCTGCTCACGGTCGCCGTGACTGTGTTCTCCATAATCGTTATGATCGTCGGTGAACGCGCCGCAAAACCGAAAAACGCACTGTTTGTATGCATTATCGTGACGGCGGCGATATCGCTCTGCCCCGTGCTGTACGGCTTTCAGTCCGTCACCGTTACCGGAGTTTTCATCTCGTTTTGTCTGAGCGTTTCGGCGTTATTCCGAGCTGTCGCGAATTCCCGTCCTCGAACCTGACAGCTTATACTAATTGTTGATCGAAGTATAGACAAGATTTGTGACAAGATTGCGCCTAGCGCAAGGACGCATTATGCGCCTGTTGTCTTTAGGACAACTGCGCAAAACGCTGCGACGCAGGCGTACTGTATGTACGCCAAGGAGATTTGACGTGGCGATAGGTGCGAGATTGGCACAAAGATGTCTATACGTAGATCGACAATTAGTAT
>CAMWVP010000077.1 GCA_947177735.1 uncultured Clostridia bacterium | reverse complement strand
ATCGCCGGAAGCCGTGTTTGTGTCAATTTTACCGCCCGTCATTTCAAACGTTCCACCGGCCACATACACACCGCCGCCGTAGCCTGCTTTGTTGCCCGAGATCTCGCCGTCCTTCATTTCAAATTTTGCGCTACTGCCGCTCACGCATACACCGCCGCCGAAGTGGTATTCTCCTGTGGCTATGTTGCCGACTGTGTTGCCGGAAATCTTACTTTTGCCGCTCATTGTGAACGTTCCGGCTGTATATACACCGCCTCCGCCGTTGTTGTTGTCGACGATGTATTCTACTGTGTTGCCCGAGATCTCACCGCCGGTCATTTCAAATTCGCCTTTGCTGTTTACATATACGCCGCCGCCCTCTTGACCTGCCGTGTTGCCCAAAATCTTGCCGCCGCTCATTGTGAATTTGCCATTATCATTTACATATACGCCACCGCCACGTATTGCCGAGTTACCCCGGATCGTGCCGCCGGACAGTGTGAAAGTGCCGCCTTTATCGACATAAACCGCACCGCCGTTGTTATCGCCGCCGTTATTACTTACCGCGCCGCCGATAATTTCGCCTCTTCCGTTGCAATCGCAAATGGTAAGAGTACCGCCGTTCTTAACATTAAATATGCGCGTATCGCTTACCGCGGTAATTGTCTTCCCGTTCAAGCAAAGGGTAACGTCCCCCGTGATATCTATTTCCGCATTGATCTCCACAGAGTGATCAAGATAATAATCGCCGTTTATCATAAACTCAGTGGTGTTATCCCACGCCGTCGTGTGATCGCTCTCGCAGACTCCGTCAGCCGAAGCCGCCTTGGCGGTCATCTTTCCCGGCACGTCAAACGCGACTGCCGCCCCCATGACCGCGAGCGCCATGACCGCCGCGGAAGCTTTCTTTAAAATCGTTTTCATTATGTAGTACCCCCTATACAACATTTTTTATAATTCCGTTCGGATAAGACGCCTAAACCGAGGTCGAATCGAGAGGCGGCGCAAACCGAAGCCTTTGGCGTTTAAAAAACAGCCCGTACGTCATGCGCACCGGCTGTCTTGTTTAACCGGTGTGACACCGTTACCAAAAAACCTACATTACGGCAGAACAGACCGCCTTATTCGTCCTCGTCGTTCTTCTCAAGCAGCACAAAAGAAACGTAGGTTTCCTTATGTATCTTCTGATCATCGGGTGATGCCGTCAACACATCGTGCGTCATATGCGCGACCCTCCACCCTACATCCAACAATCCGTTGACCTGAGTAAAATATTTGTTTTTGTTGACATTGCCCTGCTCGGTGTAATTCCTGCTGTTGCTCAGATAAACCAACTTCTGCATTTGTTTACACCCCTTAATTTAAAAATGTTATTGTGCCAAAAAACTTATTTACAATGCTCCGACAGCCAATTAAAAATATCATTGACATCAAAATTTCCCGCAGCAACACCAAGACCCAAACCAATCAGTTCCTTTTGCGTGTAATCCAATTGAACGCCGTTTATTTCAAGAAAAATAAGCATAACGTGGATTCCCGTCCGCTTGTTTCCGTCGATAAACGGGTGATCGGAGATAACGGAACGACACATTGCCGCCGCTTTGGACAGGAGCGAGGGGTAAACTTCCTTTCCTCCAAACGCTTGAAAAGGAGCGTTCAACGCAGATCGGAGCAAGCCCATATCGCGCATTCCGTCCGAGCCGCCCGTTGCTTTTATCATCATTGCGTGGACAGACAAAACCTGCTGTTCCGTAAGCCTTATCATTTGGCAAGCTCCTTATACGCCTCAAGATTTTTTTCAATCAGCCTTTTGGAAATACTCGCAATATCCTCATCGGGGGCGTTTTGAATCTCCTCGGCAGCGGGAAATTCCATAATGATGTATCTTGGAACATTGTCTTTCAAAATAACCGCCGAACCGTTTTCGTCAACAAGCCGTGCCACTTTGGAAAAATTCTGATTGGCTTCGGTTATCGAAACCAAAGCTTCCGTATTTATCATCATTGAAATCATCTCCTCTCTGCATATATTATACAATGTTTTTAGGAGAAATTCAACCTGTTTTGACTAACCACTACCGAAAAAGATTTTCGATAAAATCAACATTATGCATAAAAATCAACCCCGAGCGTTTTTCGTGGTTACGCGAAGCGAAATCGCCGACGACAGTCGACGAAACGAAAAACGCGCCCCGGCAATGAGTGCTCGTCAAGCCGCAAAGCGGCGCAGGCGAGTGCCATTGCCCAACGAGAAAATCCATTGCGGACGCAAGGGATTTTCCTCGTTGCCGGGTGTGATATCGTGACGAAAAAGATTTTCTTTCATTTCGCGAAAAAACGGGAAAGGCTTGAACGACCTCTCCCGAGGTAAAAACCGCACTGGTGCGGTGGCGGAGAAGGTGGGATTCGAACCCACGTGAGGTTGCCCTCAAACGGTTTTCAAGACCGCCTCGTTATGACCACTTCGATACTTCTCCATGTAAGCAGCCGGATAATGCTCCGACAAGATAATGCTGTACATTAAATTATACACCCAAAAAACGAATTTGTCAAGAGCTTTTTACGGATTTGGGGTTGAAATTTTGCGCGCTTTCCGATATAATATAATAGCAATCGAATTTCGGAGGGATAGCTATGAGCAACGTAACATACCAATATATAAAGACCAACAAGGACGTGCAGACGTACATCAACTACGCGGACGCGGCGCTGTCGTCCATCGGATACACCGAGCACTCGAACGCCCACGTCGAGCGCGCGGCGGCGACGGCGTTCATGATACTCGACACGCTCGGGTACGACGAGCGCACCTGCGAGCTCGCGCAGATCGCCGCGTATATGCACGATATCGGCAACGTGGTGAACAGAGTCGATCATGCCCAAACGGGCGCGGTGATGGCGTTTCGGCTGCTAGACCGCATGGGAATGCCCGCGGAGGAGATAGCGCAGATCATCTCCGCTATCGGCAACCACGACGAGGGCGCTGCCGCCCCAGTCACGCCCATCGCCGCCGCGCTTATAATCGCCGACAAATCGGACGTGCGCCGAAGTCGCGTCCGCCCCGCGGAGCGCGCCGCCGCCGACGCGGGTCACACGCCGCCGCCCGATATCCACGACCGCGTGAACTACGCCGTCGAGAGCTCGTCGCTGGCGTTCTCGGACGACAAAAAGGAGCTTATCCTGACCCTCAAGATCGACCTCGGGATAAGCTCGGTAATGGAGTACTTCGAGATATTCCTGTCGCGTATGAGCCTGTGCAAGACCGCCGCGAGCTCCCTCGGCGTGAACTTCGGGCTGGTCATCAACAACTCTCGGATATTATGAACCTGTCCACATAGCCGCTCAACACTCGTCTTGCGGCAAATTTTCCGCATAACTTCGTCAATTTTTCTTGACGTACATACAGTACGCCTACGAAAAATTTCCTCGTTCTGCGAAAAATTTGCAAAGAATTGCTTTGCAATTCTGGCGCAATCCGAGTATTTCGGGCTATGTGGACAGGTTCTATAATATTACAGTCTTTGCGGTTCTCCCCGCCTCCGGCGGGGAGAACCGCGGGTTTTTATTTACAGGCTTAGGCGGTGGAAACCGCATAAAAAGCTTTGAAGGACGGAAATCTTGGAAAAGTTTAATTTGAGCATCATAGTAGTATAAATTATTGCCATTGGGCATTATGATGTCTTTCAACACCGATTTCGGCGTGATTATGGAGAAATTGCCCAAAAATAAAAAACCTCTTGCATTTCCGCTAAATATAGTGTACAATATAAGTAGTGCTTACAAGCTGTAAATGTTTTCCATTTTTTGACAGGAGATAAGGGCAATGAAGAGTTTGTGTTTATCGTTCAAAGATACGGCTGATGTTTACGGAATAAGTGCACACAAAATCCGATTTTAAGCCTTAGCTGTATACATATATACAGCCTTTTTTATTTGTTGAGAGGGGATAGTTATGGCTGCAAAAAAAGTAGCGATCATTATGGGCAGCGACAGCGATTGGGCTGTTGTCAAGAAAGCGGTGGTCGAGCTCAAGGAGCACGGCGTAGAGTATGAGTGCCACATCATGTCGGCGCACAGAACTCCGAGGCTGGTGTGCGATTTCGCCGAGAACGCGAAGTCGGCGGGCTTCGGCGTGATAATCTGCGCGGCGGGTATGGCGGCGCACCTCGCGGGCGTTGTCGCGGGGCACACTACCCTGCCCGTTATCGGCATTCCGTGCAGCTCGAGCAATCTCGACGGGCTGGACGCGCTGCTGGCGACGGTTCAGATGCCGTCGGGCATTCCCGTGGCGACTGTCGCGGTGGACGGCGCGAAAAACGCGGCTATCCTCGCGCTCCAGATACTGGCGCTGTCAAATGAAGCGCTCGCGGCGCAGCTGTCGGTCGGCAAGCGCCAGATGATAGACCAGATCGCCGAAAAGGACAGAAAGCTGCAAATGGAGCTTGAGACGCTGTAATCGTTTAAAATTCAACCGCAGGTTGAAAAAACACATCTACTGTAAAAACGGGTTATTGCTTTCGCGCGGCGGTTCGTGGTAGAATAAAGCCGAAAGGAAGTGGTTCTATGAACACGATCGGCAAAAATATCCATACGCTGAGAAAGCAGAACGGCTTCACGCAGGAAGAGCTTGCGAGCCGTCTTGGCGTGACTTATCAGGCGGTGAGCAAGTGGGAGAACGGCACGACCGCTCCCGATATCTCACTGCTGCCTGAGCTTGCGGCAGTCCTCGGGACGAGCATTGACGCGCTGCTGGGCTACGCGGCGGAGAAAAAGACCTCCGCGTGGTACGAGGAGCGCTACAAGGGCGCGGAGTACTATTGGGGCGTTAAGCCGTCGTTTATGTGCCTTGAGGTGCTGAGGATCCTCCCGCCGGACAGACCGCTGAGGGTTCTCGACGCGGGCTGCGGCGAGGGCAAGGACGCGGTGTTCTTCGCGAAGAACGGCTACAAGGTGAGCGCGTTCGATATCACAAGCTCGGGCATCGACAAGGCAAAGCGCCTTGCGGAGCGCCACGGCGTGGATATCGACTTCTTCCGCGCGGATATCCTCGACTATCGGCTCGAAAAGGAGTTCGACGTGATATTCTGCTCGGGAGTGCTGCATTATCTTCCCGGGGAATTGCGCGGAGAGGTTCTCGAAAACTGGAAACGGCACACAACAGTGAACGGCGTGAACGCGCTGAATGTGTTCGTTGAAAAGCCGTTTATCCCGAAGCCGCCCGATCACGAGCCCGAACTTCGCCAAAG
Organism: uncultured Clostridia bacterium; assembly: GCA_947177735.1. Taxonomy (GTDB): domain Bacteria; phylum Bacillota; class Clostridia; order Oscillospirales; family Ruminococcaceae; genus CAG-115. The sequence goes on along the minus strand of CAMWVP010000077.1, from coordinate 10,128 downwards.
CTGGCATTCGGGAGAGCTTTTCGGGCTTTATCACGACTGGCGCTTCGAGCGGTGCGAGGAGGTCATCTTCGACTGCAACAGCAGCGGCGTGCCGCATAAGCATTGTATGGATACTTTGATAGCCGTTAAAGCGGCTGAATTATAATTAAAACATACGGAGGGTAATTAAAATGGCTAATGTAACAAAGGGCGCACAGCTCTACGAGGGAAAGGCAAAGAAAGTTTTCGCGACAAGCGATCCCGATCTGGTGATCGTGGACTACAAGGACGACGCTACGGCGTTCAACGGCGAGAAAAAGGGCACTATCGTCGGCAAGGGCGTTATCAACAACAAGATGACGAACTATATGTTCGGTTTGCTCGAAAAGGAGGGCGTTCCCACTCATCTTGTGGAGGAGCTTTCCGATCGTGAGACCCTCGTCAAGAAGGTGGAGATCGTGCCGCTGGAGGTTATTGTGCGCAACGTTGCCGCGGGCAGCTTCTCGAAGAAGCTCGGCATTGAGGAGGGCAGAAAGCTCTCTTGCCCGACTTTGGAGTTCAGCTACAAGAATGACGACCTCGGCGACCCGTTCATCAACGATTACTACGCGCTGGCGCTCGATCTCGCGACCAAGGAGGAGATCGACACTATCGCGAAGTACGCGTTCAAGGTAAATGAGTTTATGCTGAAGTTCTTCAAGGAGATCAACGTTGATCTTATCGACTTCAAGATCGAGTTCGGACGCTTCCACGGTCAGATACTGCTCGCGGACGAGATCTCGCCCGACACCTGCCGCTTCTGGGATTCGACCACTCACGAGAAGCTCGACAAGGATCGTTTCCGCCGCGATATGGGCGGTGTAGAGGATGCCTACAACGAAATGATGAACCGTATCTTCGGCGACAACACGAAGTTGTCGTAAGGTCGCCAAAAGGGCGGCACGATGCCGCCCAACCAAGCGACCTAGACGAAAAGTAATTATCGGAAGTAATTATTAAAGGTGAGGAACAAGATGTTCAATAGTATTCACGAGGAATGCGGAGTTTTCGGCATTTATACCAACAAGCCCACGAACGTGGCGAGCTCCGCGTATTTCGCGCTGTACGCGCTCCAGCACCGCGGTCAGGAGAGCTGCGGTATCGTAGTCAACGAGCGCGGCGTCTTCAAGACCCATAAGGGTCTCGGACTGGTGAACGAGGTATTTACACAGCGCGTTCTGGACGAGTTCGAGGACGGGCGTATCGCGGTCGGTCACGTGCGGTATTCGACTACCGGAAACGTCAACACCGCCAACTGCCAGCCTATCACGGTGCGGCATATCAAGGGCGCGCTGGCGATAGCGCATAACGGAAACCTGATAAACGCGCTGGATTTGCGCAAGGAGTTCGAGATGAACGGCGCGATCTTCCACTCGACGAGCGATACGGAGGTCATCTCCTACGCGATAACCAAGGAGAGACTGGAGAGCGGCTCTATTCAAGAGGCTGTAAAGCGCGCTATGTACAGCATTAAGGGCGCGTACTCGCTGTGCATTATGTCGCCGAAAAAGCTGATTGCGGCGCGTGACCCGCACGGGTTCAGACCGCTGTGTCTGGGCAGGCTGCCGAACGACGAGGGCTATGTCGTGGCGAGCGAGACGTGCGCGTTTGACAGTATCGGCGCGCAATTCGTCCGCGATATCGAGCCGGGCGAGATCGTTGTTATCGACGAGAACGGCGTTGACAGCATAAAGACCCACTGCGGTCAGCAAAGCTCGATGTGCGTGTTCGAGTTTATATATTTCGCGAGACCCGACAGCGTTATTGAGGGAGCGTCCGTTCACAAGGCTCGGCTCCGCGCGGGGCATTTCCTCGCCGAGGAGCACCCCTGCGAGGCGGACGTGGTCATCGGCTGCCCCGACAGCGGTCTTGACGCGGCGCTCGGATTTTCGCAAGCCTCGGGAATACCGTACGGCGTAGGGTTCATAAAGAACCGTTATATCGGCAGAACGTTCATTCAGCCGACGCAGGGTATGCGCGAGAACTCGGTGCGCATAAAGCTGAACGCGGTGCGCGAGACTGTCGAGGGCAAGCGCGTGGTGCTGGTCGACGACAGCATAGTCCGCGGAACGACCTCGGCGAAGGTGGTCAAGCTGCTGCGCAACGCGGGGGCTAAGGAGATACACATGCGCATTTCCGCGCCGCCGTTTATCTCGGAATGCTATTTCGGTACGGATATCGACAGCAAGGAGAACCTTATCGCGAACAAGCACACAGTCGAGGAGATCGCGGAGATAATCGGCGTTGACAGTCTGGGATTCCTCAGCACGGACGCGGTTATAAAGATCGCCGAGAACGCGAACTGCGGGTTCTGCCGCGGCTGCTTCACGGGCAAGTACCCCGTGGACGTTCCCGACGAGTTCCCCAAGGATAAATTTGAGACAAAGTTTGAAGAATAATAATCGTCTTATAGAGTAAGGAGCTAAAAAATGAAGAGTTACAGCGAAAGCTACAAGGCAGCGGGAGTTGACGTGACCGCGGGTTATGAATCCGTGCGCCTGATGAAAAACGACGTTGAGAGAACGAAGATACCCGGCTGCATTTCGGGGATCGGCGGCTTCGGCGGACTGTTTCAGCTCGATCTGAGCGGAATGACCGAGCCCGTGCTCGTGAGCGGCACGGACGGCGTCGGCACTAAGCTCAAGATCGCCATGCTGATGAACAAGAACGATACTATCGGTATCGACTGCGTGGCAATGTGCGTGAACGATATCATCTGCTGCGGAGCTCGCCCGCTGTATTTTCTGGATTATATCGCGATCGGGAAGAACGTTCCCGAAAAGGTAGCGGAGATCGTCAAGGGCGTTGCGGACGGCTGCGTTATGGCGGGCTGTGCGCTCGTCGGCGGCGAGACCGCGGAGCACCCCGGAATGATGCCCGAGGACGAATACGACATCGCGGGCTACTCGACGGGTATCGTGGATAAGTCGAAGATAATCGACAACACGCAGATCAAGGCGGGCGACGCTATTATCGGTATCGCCTCGAGCGGCGTTCACTCGAACGGCTTCTCGCTCGTGCGCAAGGTGTTCAACATCAACGATCAGAACCTCAAGAGCTTTGTTCCCGAGCTTGGAAAATCGCTCGGCGAGGCGCTGCTCACGCCTACGAGAATTTACGTCAAGCCCGTACTCGACCTGATCTCAAAGGTGAACGTCAAGGGCGTTTCGCACATCACGGGCGGCGGCTTCTACGAGAATATCCCGAGAATGCTCCCCGACGGCGTTTCCGCGAAGATCGCCAAGGGCAGCTGGACGATACCGCCTATTTTCGGGCTTATCCAAAAGGACGGCAATATCAGCGAGCACGATATGTTCAACACGTTCAATATGGGCGTGGGAATGGCTGTGGTCGTTGACAAGGCGGACGCGGACAAGGCGGTCGAGATACTGGGGGCAAACGGCGAGACGGCGTTCGTTATCGGCGAAACGGTAAGCGGCGACGGGGAGGTCATATTCGGATAATGGGAATTTTTGGCGGTCTGTTCACAAAGCATACCCCGACGGTCTCCGATATGACGAAAAATTTCACTATCGACATTCAGGGCGACTGCTTCATTATAAACGGCAGCCGCCTTGAAGTTCCAATGCACATAGACGCGCTGACGGCGGTGCTCGGCGAGCCGCGCAGGGTGAGTTTCAAAACCAAGCCCGAGGACAGGGAAATACTCGAAAAGCTCCACGGTATGCCCGTAACGGACAGGGTGAACTACACATGGGATAAGCAGGGGCTTATGTGCTATACGCACAACGGAAAGGTAGTAAACACGTTCGGGATATGTATGCAGCCCTCGGATAACAAGTCGCCGTCGAACCCCAAGGGGCTGTTCGGCGGAACGGTGCTTATCGGCGGGCAGCCGTGGTTTCCCCTGATCATGCAGGGCAGGGACTGCGACGTAATGCGCGAGCTCAACTTCGGAGAGTATCTGCTGACGGCGGAGTACACCGATTTCGATCAGGACGACTCAACGCGCACGGAGAGAGACTTCACGGGTATCGAGATACAGTTGAAGGGATTTTGAGCGGTCTATGAAAAATATCGCAGCTCCGTAACGGGCAAAAAAGTACACGTACCGATTTGATCACAGATTTGAGAAAGGACTTTTATTATGAAAACTGCGGTTGTATACTATTCGCTGGAGGGCGACACGAAATTTGTGGCGGAAAAGATTGCCGAAAAGCTGAGCGCCGATCTGATCGAGCTGAAATGCGTAAAGGCGTACCCGACAGGGAAAGTCAGCAAGTTTTTTTGGGGCGGGAAAAGCGTTACATTCGGAGAAAAGCCGGAACTTATACCGTACAATTTTAACGCGGACGATTACGACGTTGTAATAATCGGTTCGCCCGTCTGGGCTTCAAAATACGCGCCGCCGCTGAAAACGTTTTTTATGGAAAACGATATTTCCGACAAAAAACTCGGTTTTTTTGTCTGCTGCGCGGGAGGAAAAATCGACAAATGCTTTGCGGAAATGAAACGCGACGCGAAACACGAGAGCGCGGCAACACTAAGACTTGTTGACCCGCTGAAAAAACAGTCTCCCGAAAACGACGCGGAAATAGACAAATTCTGCGAAAGGCTAAGTTAAGATTTAACGCCCTATTTATGCGTTTTTCCCCGCCGGAGGCGGGGAAAAACGCGATCAAACCGGTACTTCCCCAAAGGAGAATTTATGAAAAATATAGTTGTTCTGGTGTCGGGCGGCGGCACCAATTTACAGGCGCTTATCGACGCGGAAAAGCGCGGAGAGATAAAGGGCGGGAAGATAACCTGCGTTATAAGCTCGAAGCCCGACGTTTACGCGCTTGAAAGAGCCGAGCAAAACGGGATATCGACAAGGGTCATTCCGAGAAAAGAGTATTCGGACGTTTCGTCGTACACCAAGGCGGTGACCGAGGCTCTGCTCGACGAAAAAGCCGATCTGGTGGTGTACGCGGGATTTATGACTATCCTCGACGAGCAGGTAGTAAAGGCGTTCCCGTACAAGATGATGAACGTGCACCCCGCGCTTATACCGTCGTTCTGCGGAAAGGGCTTTTACGGGCTGCACGTGCATGAGGCGGTATTGGACAGCGGCGTGAAGCTCACGGGCGCTACGGTTCACTTTGTGACCGAGGTGTGCGACGGCGGTCCGATCATTTTACAGGGCGCTGTTCCCGTTATGAACGGCGATACTCCCGAGATACTGCAAAAGCGCGTTATGGAGCAGGCGGAATGGAAGCTGCTCCCGAAAGCGGTCTCGCTGTTCTGCGAGGACAGGATAACGATCAAGGACGGCAAGGCGTATGTTGATTAACGGACAAAGCATTGAAAGCCCGAGATCATACGGCGACGGAGAACTGATCTGCCGCGGTTGGCTGACGTGGAAGCTATACGGGAAGAAGATACCCGTTATGACGACACGGGGCGTAACTCCCGAATACGCTAAAAAATGCGCGAGGGCGCTGAACGGCTTGTCCGAGGAAACGATAGATGCCATTTGCAGCGGCGCGAAAAAGTACTGCCTTTGGTACGCCGAGAATATGCATCGCGATATAAATTCCTTTATGCGCGTGCCGATCAACGAGGACACTCCGCCACGTGATATCCTTGCGGATATCGCGCCGAAGCGGCTGGTTATAGCCGCTCCCGATAGCGACAGCGTGGGCTTCTGTATAAGCTTTGACTGCGAATGGGAGAATTGGAACGATATGTATAATCCCAATCCTTTCGGTTTGGGTGTTGCGATACTTGACGGCAAGGTGGTGTTCGTCGGCACGGATATGATATTCTTCCCCGGCGATAAAAATTTAGGTACGTTTATGAACTGGGCTGACGGTTTTGAAAACTACGACTGAGGAGAGCAATTCATGAGCATAATCGTTATGGGCTTCGGGATACTTTTTTCGATAGTTGGGGGAGTTTTGTTAATTTCTTCTGTTTTGGAGACAATCGAAATACGAAACAGCTCCGAGATCGGCGCAAAGATAGTCGATCATGAGGAGAGAAGAGTCAGATATGGAAACAAGAGACCGCAAACAACCTACGCGCCCGTGTATGAATACAGCTTTATGGGCGAGATCAGAAGGCATACAAGCACTGTAGGCACCGGTACTCCCCCCGTGATCGGTGAGGAGGTTACGCTTTATCTTTCAAAGAGCGGTCAGATTTACGAGAAGCGGAGCGCGGCTGCGTCGCTTATCGGTGGAATCGTATTCATGATGTTCGGTGTGATTTTTATAGTGATGGCTTTTCACTATGTTCAAAGCGGCACGGTATAAGGTCATACTGTGTCCGCCCGCAATTTTTGGAGGAGTAATTATGAGCGATAACTATTCACTGTGCGAGAGCAGGTCATACTTCGGCTGTCTGGACGGACGGCTGAGGTCTCCGCTTTTCGGCAGGGAGATCGAGTTTCTGGCAAAGGGCTGCGACGAGACCTACGCGTGCCGCTGCGCCGAATATTTCGAGGGGATAACCGCGGATAATCTCGCGGAATACCCCGTGCTGAACGCGCTTTTCGGGGCGCTCGGCGAGTATGTTATCGACCTGCTGGACGAGCGCGGCGACGAGTTTGAGCTTGGCGATTTCGCGTATGACGAGGACTCGCCCGTGACCGATCTGCTGAAAGCGCTCACGCCCGTCGGGCTGACGTTCGAGAAATTCGGTTATCTCTCGGACGAGGAATGTCCTCCAGCGTTCAGCATTAAATTCGGCTTCGTTCCCGTAGCGGACGAGTATATGGAGATCGCGCTGCACGGCGACGTCGCAGTGTATGCGGGAGAGTTCCGCGGGGTCAGCCCGTGGAACGATAAGCTACTCAAAAAGAAGTGGAATTACGCGAGGAATATATGAAAACGTATACGATAATCGGCGGTGTGAACGGGGTCGGGAAGAGCAGTATATGCGGTGTGCTGAAAGGAATGGACGAGAAGCTCGGAGTTGTGATAGATCCCGATAAAATTATTACTAAGTTTGATGGAGATAAGCTCAAGAGCGGCAAAGAGGCGGTGCGGATAATAAACGACTGTCTGGAAAAGGGAGAGAGCTTCACGCAGGAGACCACGCTTTCGGGGCAAAAGACGCTGAAAACGATTCTTGCGGCACGTGAAAAGGGGTATCTTATTGTTTTGCATTATATCGCGTTGAATTCCGCCGAGGAATGCCTTTCGCGGATAAAAAACCGTGTTAGCAAGGGCGGGCACGATATTCCCGAGACAGATGTTCAAAGGCGCTTTGATAAGCGGCTTGACGATGTGTTGAGAGTGCTGCCGCATTGTGATTTTGCTTTTTTTTGGGATAACGAAAAAGGGTTTAATCAAGTGGCGTGTTATGCCAACGGTGAGTTCGCTATTATAAAAAAAGATGAAAATCTGCCCGGTTGGATATTGTCGCTGAAGGAAACGTGGGAGAAACGGAAATGAACGAACAGAAATTTACCGGCAAGGCGGACTTGTACGAAAAATACCGTCCGTCCTATCCCGACGAGCTGATAGATTTCCTCTATGACAACGCGCGGTGTGAGAATGTCGCGGATATCGGCGCGGGTACGGGAAAATTCACGCGCTGTTTGCTGAAAAAACCGTGGAATGTGACCGCCGTCGAGCCTAACGACGATATGCGCACAAAGCTTGCGGCTATCGGGGGCATAACTATTGTGAACGCTCCTGCCGAGAATACGGGGCTCGCGAACAAGTCCGTGGGCTTGGTGACGACGGCGCAGGCGTTTCACTGGTTCGACGAGGAGCGGTTCAAGGCGGAATGTAAGCGTATCCTGACCGATAACGGGCGGCTCGCCATTGTGTTCAACGAGCGCAATCTGGAGGACTGCGAGATCTCGAGAGTGCGCGACGGGATATGTATGCGGTACTGCGGCGCTTACCATTCGGGGCACGTCGGCAAGCGGACTAACGAGGAGGGTGCGGCGTTTCTGAAAAACGAGTACTTCTCCGAGATGATGCATCTCGCCGCCGAAAATAATGTTGAAATGGACGAACAGACGTTTATCGGAGATACGCTGTCGCGTTCCTACGCGATAGGCGAGGATAATGAGGATTTCGGGCGCTTTGTCGGCGAGCTTAAGGACGCGTTCGCAAGGCATGAAAACGGCGGCACGGTGACTATAAAGTATACGGCGGCGTGTTATCTGGGGAGGTTTTAGGAAATAATATGAACGAACAGAAATTTACCGGCAAGGCGGACTTGTACGAAAAATATCGTCCGTCCTATCCCGACGAGCTGATAGACTTTCTTTACGATAACGCGCGTTGTGAGAACGTTGCGGATATCGGCGCGGGTACGGGAAAATTCACGCGCTGTCTGCTGAAAAAGCCTTGGAATGTGACCGCCATCGAGCCTAACGACGATATGCGCGCTAAACTCGCGGATATCGGGGGTATAACGGTCGTGAACGCTCCCGCCGAGAATACGGGGCTCGCGGACAAGTCCGTGGGCTTGGTGACGGTCGCGCAGGCGTTTCACTGGTTCGACAGGGAGAGGTTCGCCGCGGAATGTAAACGGATACTCACCGACAGCGGCAAGCTGGCGGTGATCTGGAACGGCTTTGCCGAGGAGGGGCTTTCGGCGCGGCAGACCGAGCTTTGCGAGAAGTACAGCCTTGAACTCCAGATAAAAAAAGCGGCGGGCGACAACAGCTACAAGCGCGAAAGCGACGACTTTCTGCGGAACCGCTACTTCAAATCGGTCGAGGTCGCGGAGTATTCGGGCGAACGCGTTTTCGACAGGGAGAGCTTTGTCGGCGAAACGCTTTCGCGCTCCCACGCGCCGCGCGAGGGTCAACCGCATTACGAGCCGTTCGTCAACGAGCTGAACGCGCTGTTCTCGGAGTTTGAGAGCGGCGGCAAGGCGACCGTAAAAACAAAAACTATCTGCTATTTAGGCAGCTTTTAAGCTTTTCATTTTGGAGACACGTCGGCTTTTCCCGCCGGATGCGGGAAAAGCCGGTCAAACAGAGTTAATAAGGAGGAACTGACAATGATCACACTGGACAAGGAGCTTAATTCACTGGCATACCACGGCAGGGGTATCGTTATCGGAAAGAGCGCGGACGGCAAAAAGGCGGTCATCGCGTACTTCATCATGGGGCGCAGCGAGAACAGCCGCAACCGCGTATTTATCGAGGATGGAGAGGGCATACGCACTCAGGCGTTCGACGAGAGCAAAATGACCGATCCGCACCTTATAATCTACGCTCCCGTGCGCGTTCTCGGCAACAAGACCATCGTCACCAACGGCGACCAGACCGACACCATCTACGCGGGAATGGACAAGCAGATGACGTTCGAGGAGAGCCTGCGCTCGCGCACGTTCGAGGACGACGCGCCCAACTTCACGCCGCGTATCTCGGGTATCGTACACCTCGAAAACGGCTCTATGAACTACGCTATGTCGATACTGAAATCCGCGAACGGCGACGACAAGTCCACGCGCCGCTTTACGTTCGCCTACTCCGACCCGATAAGCGGTCAGGGCAGCTTTATCCACACCTACGCGGACGACGAAACCGGCGGTAGATTACCGAGCTTCACGGGCGAGCCTAAGGATGTTGTTATCCCCGATATGAGCCTTGACGACTTCACGGATTTCGTCTGGACGAACCTCAACGCGGACAACAAGGTGTCGCTCTTCACGCGTTATATCGACATCGAGACGGGTAAATTTGAGAGCCGTATCGTCAACAAGAACAAGTAAGGACTGATCGACGCGTAAGGTACAAAGAAAAGGCGTAAAGCACAGACTTTACACCTTGAAAATATTTACGACCTTGTTTCCATTCCCTTTAGCTTTTCTATAAGTTCATCGATCTTTGCGCTTTCCGTTTCGTCTGCCGTGGCTTTTACGCGTTCCAGATAATTTATATTATCGATAATGTCGCCCACGGTCAAAGATTTTTGTGACATACTGTTCACCTCTTTTCGTTATCCTTTACTTGGATTATAGCATATTTAAAGAGGTTTGTCAATAGTTATTAGCGGTTATTGATGTTCCGATTTTATTCGGAAATATTTAATTGGCGGAGCAATATATATTATTAACAGGAGGATTTTTTATGAACGAACTGGACCTGAAATACGGCTGCAACCCCAACCAGAAGCCGTCAAGAATTTTTATGGA
>CAMWVP010000076.1 GCA_947177735.1 uncultured Clostridia bacterium | reverse complement strand
CTATTATATTATAACAAATCCGCTCGCAAATTTCAACACATAACCGAAAAATATCACTAAATTTTTATTAAGCGAACAGATTTTGAAAACACTGCATAAAAAATTTATGGAAAATACCTAAAAACCCCCTTGATTTTCGGGAGAAATTATGTTATACTAAAATGTACAAAAGAATCGGGAGTGGATAAAAATTGGATAATATTTGCGAACAGTTGGTCGTTAAAACCCGATCGGGAAAGGACGTCGCGAAAATGCTCGGCATTATGATCGGAAGCGTCCTGCTCGCGTCGGTGTTTATGTTCATCGCGCTGGCGTTCGGGCTGACTGTGATGATACTCCTTTCCGTGGGTATCCTCGCGCTCGGTATCTGGCTGCTGAGCGGCGTGAACGTGGAGTATGAGTATATCATCACCAATAACGAAATGGATATCGACAAGATAATCGGGCGCCGCAAGCGCAAGCGCATGATCACCGTCGACATCTCGAAGGCGACCGAGTTCGGGACGTTCCCGAGCGAGGAGGAGGTCGACGCGGACGCGACCGTCCACGCGACGAGCGGCGTCGAAAAGGACGCGCATTATCTGCTTGTCGAGCACAGCGGATACGGTACGGTTAAGGTAATTTTCAATCCTAACGAACGAATGAGGGAGGCAATCGTGCAGGAGCTGCCGAACGCTCTGCGCGCGAAGATAAAACATAATGTCAAGTAATTTGTTTATACGGACGGGAACTGCTATCATCGAGATGTCCCGAATCCGCAAGAGCTGCCGCAACAAGCGCTTTTTGTCGAACTATTTCTCGGCTGACGAGATCAGATTTTTCGTCGCGCACAAGCTCTCGCCTGCGCTTATCGCGGAGAACTACTGCGTGAAGATCGCTGTAGCAAAAGCGATCGGCACGGGTATGCGCGTCATCAGGGCGCAGGATATCACGGTGCTGCGAGACAGGCTGGGCTGTCCGTTCATCATCACGGAGGGCTACGCGAAAATGCTCGAGCAGCGCGAGGGGTACGTTTTCAACGTCTCCGTCGATCACTGCCGCGGCTACGCGACGGCGAGCGTTATAATCAACAAGTAAAGGGGAAGCGTCAATGGATATGAACGTAAACGGCGCTGTTTCCGCCGCCGTAACACAAAGGACGGAATCTGTCGGTACAGCCGCGGCTGCCGAAAACACAGCCCCCGAAGCCGCACCGAAAGCCGAGAACGTTGACAGGGTGGACTTCAGCGAGGACGCGCAGCGCTACCTTGACGAGGAAAACGGCAGGGATACGGACAACAAGATCGAGTATTATACGAGTTACATCAAGCCCGATACGGACGATTTGTCGGGATATACCGCAAACGAGCTCTCAAAGCTGCTGATGGACGGCGAGATAACACGCAGCGAGTACAACGAGGAGCTTGCGCGCAGAAACGGTTAACAAAGTGCTATGTCACCAAAAAGTGACATAGCATTATTTTTGAGGGGGGTGAACGCTTGAAGCGCTTGGTTATCTGCATGACGGCGCACGTCGACGCCGGCAAGACCACGCTCACCGAGGCTCTGCTGTACCGCGCCGGGGAGATACGGCGGCTCGGGCGCGTTGACAACGGCGACGCGTTCCTCGATACCGACCCGCAGGAGCGTTCGCGCGGCATCACTATTTTCTCGAAGCAGGCGATTATGAGGACCGATGCCGCCGAGATGACCCTGCTCGATACCCCCGGGCACGTCGACTTCTCCGCCGAGGCGGAGCGCGCGCTCACCGTGCCCGACTGCGCGGTGCTCGTGATCAGCGGCACAGATGGCGTTCAGAGCCACACTCACACGCTCTGGGAGCTGCTTTCGCGGTTTAAGATACCGACGTTCGTATTCGTCAACAAGATGGATATTTCGCACAGATCACGCGCCGAGCTTTTATCGGACTTGCACAAGCTGGACAAGCGCTTCGCCGATTTCTCGGACGACCCCGCGGAGCAGTGCGCGGAGCTTGACGAGGACTGTATGAACGCGCTGCTGGAGCGCTCCGAGGTGCCCGATCAGCTTATCGCGGCGGCGGTCTCGGCGCGCAATGTATTTCCGGTGTGCTTCGGGGCTGCGCTGCGCTCGGAGGGCGTGGACAAGCTGACGGAACTGCTGGAGCGCTTTGCCGAGCCGCGGGAGCGTTACGGCGAGTTCGCCGCGCTGGTGTACAAGATCACCTCCGACGAGAACGGCGCGCGGCTGACGCATATGAAGATCAACGGCGGGGAGCTGAAAAACCGCGCCGTTATCGAACAAACAGGGGAGAAGGTAACTCAGATACGCCTGTACAGCGGCGCGAAATTCACCGCCGTTGACAGAGCCGAGGCGGGGCAGCTGGTCGCGGTGACGGGACTTTCGGAAACGTTCGCGGGTCAGGCGCTCGGTGCGCAGAAAACCGCCGCCGCGCCCGTTATAGAGCCCGTCCTGAGCTACCGCGCGGAGCTGCCGCCGGGATCGGACGTTCCCACCACGCTTTCCAAGCTGAAAAAGCTCGAGGAGGAGGACCCTCAGCTGCGGTTCTCGTGGTCGGAGCAGCTCGGCGAGATACACGTCGCGATAATGGGCGAGGTGCAGCTTGAGGTGCTCCGAAACCTGATAGCGGAGCGGTTCGGGCTGGATGTGACGTTCGGCGAGGGGAGCATCGCGTACCGGGAGACGGTCGCCGCGCGCGTCGAGGGCGTAGGGCACTACGAGCCGCTTCGGCACTACGCCGAGGTGCACGTGCTCATCGAGCCGCTGCCGAGGGGGAGCGGGGTGGTGTTCGCGCGCGACTGTCGTAATCTCGACGAGAACTGGCAGCGGCTGGCGCTGTCGAACCTCCGCGAACGGCGTCACATCGGCGTTCTGACGGGCTCGCCGATCACCGACGTCAAGATAACGCTGGCGGCGGGGCGGGCTCACCTCAAGCACACCGAGGGCGGCGACTTCCGTCAAGCCGCCTGGAGAGCCGTCCGGCAGGGTTTGGCGAGCGCGGAGTCGGTGCTGCTCGAGCCGTTCTGCCGATTTCGGTTGGAGATACCCGTAAGCAGCGTCGGCAGGGCAATGACCGACTTACAGCAGATGGGCGCGGAGTTTGCTCAGCCAAGCGGCTCGGGCGACGTTTCTGTCATTGAGGGAAGATGTCCCGTCTCGGAAATGCGGAGCTATCAGAAGGATGTGATCGGCTACACGCACGGCACGGGGCGGCTGACGACCGTCTTTGACGGCTACTATCCCTGTCATAACGCGCAGGAGGTTATCGAAAGTATCGGCTATAATTTCGAGAACGACGTCGAAAATTCCGCCGACAGCGTGTTCTGCTCGCACGGCGCGGGGTATCTCGTCAAGTGGAATGAGGTGCCGTCGAAAATGCACATTCCGAGTGTGTTGTGTGAACGAACCGCCGAGCCGATAACGCAGACCGAGATCAATTCCTACAAGCAGCGCCTCGCCACGGACAAGGAGCTGATGGAGATATTCGAGCGCACCTACGGCAAAATAAAACGTGACGACCGCACCGCAATGCGCCGCGACAGGGCTGCCGAGAAGATACCCAAGCTCCCCAAGCTGCCGCTGCCCAAGCGCGGACCCGAGTACCTGCTCGTGGACGGTTACAACATTATCTTCTCGTGGGAGGAGCTGGCAAAAATTGCCAAGGACAACCTCGATCTCGCGCGGTCAAGGCTTATAAATATGATGTGCAACTATCAGGGCTTCAAGAACTGCGAGCTGATCCTCGTTTTTGACGCGTATCGTGTAAAATCGGAGCGCGAGCTGGAAAAATACGGCAACGTCTCCGTCGTCTACACTAAAGAGGCGGAGACCGCCGACACCTACATCGAAAAGACCGCGCATAGGCTCTCCGCCGAGAACCGCGTGCGCGTCGCCACGTCCGACGGCACCGAGCAGATGATAATCCTCGGGTCGGGTGCGCTGCGCGTGTCGGCGCGCGAGTTCAAGCTCGAGGTCGACGAGGTGGAGCGGACGATCCGCGAGATTTTGGACAATATGCATTAAGGCAACACCGCACAATTATTGTCGAGCGATTACGCCAGCAAATTTTTCGGCAGATTGCCGAAAACGACGCAGTAATACTGACGTATTTCAAGGAGTTTTCGGCAAAAATGACGGAAAATTTGCCAGTAATCGCCGACAAAGCCCGAAGGGCGGTAATTGTGCGGTGTTGCCTTGACTATCGACGCGTTTCCCCGCCGTACGCGGGGAAACACTGATTTAAAGAGGTGTGTATGAATATAGAGCCTATCGCGTTCATTGTGAACGATTACAAGGAAAAATTCGGAGTTCCCCGACAGAGCGGGCTGGTCGGAATGCGCTCCGAGGTCGTGCTCGAGCCGAAATTCCGCGACGTGAACGCGCTGCGCGGACTGGAGGATTTTACGCACATCTGGCTTATCTGGGGATTTTCGGAGGTGAAAACGAACGGCTTCTCGCCGACGGTGCGCCCGCCGCGACTGGGCGGCAATGTGCGCAAGGGCGTGTTCGCGACGCGTTCGCCGTTCCGTCCGAACGCGCTTGGGCTGAGCGTTGTCGGGCTCGAGGAGATACGCGGGTTCACGCTCGTCGTCACGGGCGCGGATATGATGAGCGGCACGCCCGTCTACGACATCAAGCCGTACCTGCCTTATGCCGACAGCGTTCCCGAAGCGTCGAACGGCTGGTCGCTCTCGGAGCGCGGCGCGCTGCTGTCCGTGGAGCTCCCCCGCGAGCTCGCGCGGCGCGTTCCCGAGGAGAAGCTACAAGGGCTCATCGATACACTCGCGCAAGACCCGAGACCCCAGTACCAAAGCGACGAGCGTGTCTATACGATGGCGTTCGGAGAGCAGCAGGTGAGCTTTTCCGTCAGCGGTCAAACCCTGACGGTGCTGGAGATCTCGGACAATGAGAAACCGTCCGCCTGCGGTGGGGGATAACCGCGAGTTTATATACAGACCAAAACCGCGGTACAAAAATGTACCGCGGTTCGTTTATTATACAAAATTATGAATTAGCGTGAAGCTTATCGTAGTTCACCAGCTCGTTGAGCAGCTCGGGAACCTTTGTGGGCGCGTCCTCGTCGGAGAACTGGCAGGTGCCGACAGCCATATGACCGCCGCCGCCGTATTTCAGCATCGTAGAGCCGACGTTGACGTGAGACGTGCGGTTAAGTATCGAGTAACCCACCGCGCAGGAGCAGCCCTTGCCGCCCTTGCCGTCGACTATCCAGCAGGAGATGTTCTGTTCGGGATAGAGCGAGTAGATCAGGAAGCGGTTGCCCGTGTAGATGGGGTTCACGCCGCGCAGATCGGTGATGATAACGTCGCCCTCAACGCGCGTATGCTTGTGCACCATATCCTTGAACAGCTCGGTCTGCTCGTTGTAAAGCACGATACGCTCCTTGATGTCGGGCATATCGAGAATTTCCTCGGTGCTCATATATGCGCAGCAGCGGAGCAGCTTCTCCATCAGCTGGTAGTTGCTTATCGTGAAATCGCGGAAACGACCCAGACCCGTTCTGGGGTCCATCAGGAAGCCGACAAGTATCCAGCCCTCGGGGTTGAGGATCTCGTCGCGCGTGAGGTTGCCGCTGTCGACCTTATCCACCGCGACCATCAGGTCGTCGAAGTTCGGGAAACGCTCCTTGCCGCCGTAGTACTCGTAGATAATGCGCGCGCAGCTCGGCGTGATGCGGCTTTCGCCCTTGTATTTGCCCTTGTATCGGTTGCGCTCCTCCTCGCTGGAGTGGTGGTCGAACCACAGACCGCAGCCCTCCACGAACGGCACGTTTGCCAGACAATCGTTTTCGGTAACGGGGATCAGTCCGTCCTGAAGATCCTTAGGGTGCGCAAATGTCCAGCTGTCAACAACTCCCGCGCACAGTAAAAGCGCGCCGCAAGCCAGTCCGTCAAAATCGGAACGCGTAATCAATCGCATAGCCATAAGAAATTCCTCTCCTGTGAATAATCTATTTATTTCATTATACCATTTTATTCCCCGAAAATCAACACCTTTTTGAAATTTTTCGGAAAATATTTTTGTATTTAGCTCGGAGCCTGTTCAAATTCTGCAAGAAATACGCGTGCGGAGAGATTTTGAACAGGCTCTCAGAACCGCTTGCTGAGCGCTATCAAGCGCAGTCTTATCTTGCCGATGGGATCCGATTTTTTGTCGGCGGCGGTAAAGACCCTTTCAAGCAGTCTGCCGAGCTGCGCCTTTTCGGTGTCGTCGAGCTCGCCGCTGCCGAACGCCAGGCTCTCGAGCAGATCGATGTGCCCGGCGAGGTCGACGCCGAGAACCTTGCCCGCGCGCTTAAAGAAGTTGCCCGAGAGCTCGCCCTTGTTCGGGGTCAGCTTGCGCAGCCGCAGCATAGCGAGCAGCCTCGCGTATACAGAGCGCGAATTATCGGCGGTGTAGCAGCGCCGCAGCGCCTTTTTCGCGTTCTTGTCGAACTGCCTTATTTTGACGATTATCAGCACTATAACGCCTATCACCGCCAGTATACCGAGTATCCCCAGCAAGTACGGCAGTACGCTCGGGTGCTCCATAACTACGGAGGCGCTGACCGAGCTGCCGTCGGTCTCGGAGCTGTCCGGGAGGGTATCGGAGGACAACGGGCTGCTGTTCGGGGAGGTCGGGGGGATATCCGAGGAGTCGGATATCTCCGAGGTCTCGGAGCTCTCGGATGTGTCGGAGGTCTCGGAGCTCTCGGGGGGCAGGGGAGTGCCGTTTACGACCGAGTCCACAACAACGGAGCTGGTCGGGTCGAACGTGACCCAGCCCAGTCTGTCGAGGTATACCTCCACCCACGCGTGGAGATTCCGCGAGCGGAGCGTGAGCACGTCCTCGCCGCTCGGCTTGGCCACGAAGCCCGTGCAGTACCGCGCTGGGATACCGCGCAGTCTGAGCATAAGCGTCATCGAGCTCGCGTAAAGCGCGCAGTGCCCGCTCTTGGTGTCGTTGAGGAAGCTCATCACGGGGTCGCGCCTGCTGACGGACGCGCTCAGAGAGTAGGTGTAATTGCCGCGCAGATAGTCCGCGATCAGCTTTGCCGTGCGGTAACGCGCCTCAAGCTCGTTGCTCGTCTCTATGTTTACGAGCGCGATATCCGCCGCGAGGTTCTCGCGTATAAATTCCGTGAGCGGCGCTTCCATGCCCGCGGGCACGTTTAGGTAGGTATCGTAGACATAGGCGCTGTACGCCTGATAGTAGTCCTCGTTGTAGACGTACTCCCAATCTCCGTTATCCTTGATGTGCACCCACATATCGTCGCTGTCGAACGGCACGGAGGCGAGCTTCGCGGCTGCCGCGGCAGCGGTATCGGCGTCGTATACCGTCTCGTCGTCGACGCCGAGGAATATCGGCGTATACGCCTCCCCGAGCACGGTGTTCAGCTTTCCCGCGCCGTCGTTTGCGCGGACAGCGTAATCGCCGTAAACGTCAAACTCGTCGGAGTCGACATAGGTATACAGAAACGTGATATAGGACGGCAGGAACATAACCGACGTGTCACAGAGATAGTCGACCATAAATTCCGACTGCTCGACCGCGTGCATATCCTGCCAGGAGGCGATAAGCCCGCTCATATCGCTGCCGAAGCGTTCGGAGAGGTAGTCGTCCCAGCCCTCGGGCTGACTTGCGACGGGCGAGCTCCAGCTGTCGCCGTCGAAGTCTATCCCGACGTCTCCGCGCAGGTAAACGGGCAGCGAGCCGTTGTTCTTGACGCGCAGTATCTCCTGGCTGCCGTTGCCGGGGTTGGTTATCGCCAGACCCGAGCCCTGATTGAAATCGGTATTCACTGGCGACGTGAAATACTCCGAGACGGGGCCGTTCTTGAACGGCGACGTTACGCCGCCGCTGCCGCTGCCGAGCTCCTTGACGTAGTCGTACAGCTTGGTGTAGTCGATGCCGCGCGAGTTTTCGGTCAGCGTGTTGGCGATCAGTACCACCGCCAGGAACATCGCCGCCGCGCTCGCCGACAGCAGGAAATATTTGGAATTGTACGCGCCGCGGAGGGTTATCTTGCGCATAAACGCGGAGTGCTCGGTGCGCAGATTGAACAGGTGCTCGTTGCGCGCGACTATCGAGCGGTAGGAGTGCGTGAAGCCGCGCCGTATCGCCAGACCGTCCTTGTGGGCGATGGTCATCGCCAGCGCTGCCGCGAACAGCGCCGCGGTCGGTATCAGCCACACGTTCCAGACGAACCGCTCCGCGAGCATCCGCGGCGTCCACATCGCCAGAAACGGCACCAGAATGGGAATAAAATGCGGCTTCTTGAACATCGACATCGCGACTATCAGCGAAAAAACGGCACACAAAAGCCCCATGCCGAATTTCAGCTCATCGGCATAGGCGGGATTTATAAGACCGTTTTCGCTTTGCAGAAGCAGCTCGGGATGCGAGATGAGCCCTTTCGTCTCCAGCAATCTGCCGTCCATTTGCAGCATAACGGCGTCGATGAAATAGGACAGTCTGTCCCAGAACGTCTCGCGGTTCTGCCAGAGCACTACGCTGCATGCGAACATCATCACGGGCAGCGCGATGCCTTTTTTCACGAATACGAACGCTATCGAGAACGCCGCCGTACAGCCCGCGCAGCACACTGCCGTGAACATAGGGCTGAGCGGCAGCGCCAGATTCTCCGTAATGAACATCATCGAGCACACGCACAGCGCACAGCAGAACACTATCTTAGCTATGAGCAGAAGCCCCGCGCTGGGTGCTTTCTCGTAGTAGCGGTCGAACACCAGCGCGACCTCGCGGCGCTTACCGCCGATCTTCTCCGCGACGGTGTTGTCAAACTCGTTGAGCGTTTCGGGATCGTCCTCCGCGCCGATGATTATCTTCTGGCTGCTGACGAATTCCTGCCCGCCGAGCAAAAGATTTTCGTTGTCATTTTGTTCCATATTTTTTCGGACTCGTTTCTATGATTTATCTGAAGTTATTGCTCCGCCAATTAAATGTTTCCGTATTTCAAGGTTTATCTTTTCGGTTTCCCCGTCTGCGGCGGGGAAACCGAATTTTTTGGAAATGTTTAATCGGAACATCAATATATCGATCCAACGGCGCTTCTCCGCGCCGTCGAATTAGTATTTTACCTGAATATGTGTATGCCGTGCTTTTTCAGGGAGTCGTTGACGTAAGCGTAACGCATATTTTCCCATTGAGTGTAGTCCTTGAAGCCGTCGAGCTTTACGCTGCCCCTTATCTTCAAGACCGTCGTGATCCTTTTGGCAGCCGAATCGTTCCACAGCGTATTCAGCCCCTTATGCATGGCGCGTATCGGGGCGAGCTCGCCCGCGGGCGCGTCCTTGGGGCATATCACTCTCGTGAGCGGCGGCTCGTCGCCGGCGGGCGTTTTCACGTCCGCGCGCTCCAGGCAGCGCTCGAGCGACGCCGCCTCGGAGTTCTCGGCGCCGAATTCGCGGCAGAACTCGTCATAGCTCTGCTCGAAGAAGCTCGAGAAGCAGGACTGTATTATCCCGACCAGCTCGCGCGGGAAGTGGAGCGGGTCTCCGTTGTCGGTATTCATAAGGTCGGAGCGCTTGAACGCCATAAGGCGCGTGCTCTCGGGGAGCCCGTCTATCATTCTGTCGAGCTTCTCGCGGATATCGGGATCGGTCACATCGAACGCGTACTCGACGCCGTAGCCGACGTAGGGAGACGCGCCGCGGAGTATCTGATCGCGGTTAATGGGTATCTTCTCGAACATCTCCGCGCTCTTGAGCAGGTTCTCTTTATAGTAGGTCTCTATCTCCTTGTACAGCGTCTCGTAGAAATCCCGCAGAATGGGGTCGGAGACCTCCTGCTTGCGGTACTCGCCGTACTCCTCGAGCCACGCCATATACTCGCCCGTCATACGTGAGGCGATAAAGGTCGGGGCGTTCTTGATCTTCTTGTGGCTGACGTTCAGCATACGCTCCTGTCTCGCCATCGTGTCGGGCATATCCTCGATCTCCGCCTTGACCTTGGCGATCGCGGAGCGCAGCTCGTTGAGGCTCTTCTTGACCACCTCGACCGCGTAGAACGGACCCTTGTCGAAGTCGACCTTGGCGCTCTCGCAGCGCTCTATGACCTCTTTCTTGACCTCGGGCAGCAGTATATCCGCGCCGTTCCGGCACAGCTGCGCGTAGCGCTCCACGATATCGTTGATGTAGCGCTTGGAGGCTTCCATACCGTTTTTGAGCGATTTAACGCTGAACAGCGGGTTAAGCTCCTCGTTGAACTCGGGCTTGGGTATATCTCCGGCTTTGGACGCCAAAAGCAGCGCGTTCGGGGTGAGCTTGCCGATAAGCTTGCCCATCTCCATCGTGCTGACGCTGTTCTTGTTGAGCATACTGTTGAACGACATGAACATCTTCACCGCGAGGTAGGACATAATTCCGCCCATCGGTATCTCGCTCACCGCGGTATCGTAGCACAGATACCTGAACGCGTGCGAGCCGTCTTTGCCCAGCATATTGTAGGACATTATCTTGTCCGCGTCGTCGTCGCGCTTGTAGACGATCTCGTACTCGCTGAGTATCTTCAGCGCGGTGTTCTCGACAGTGGAATCGTAGTCCGCCTCCGCGGCGTTGATGTAGCACGCGGCGAACGGCGGTTTATCGCTGTCGACCGAGAACGACTGCGTATACTTCTGGGAGAACCTCGCCTTGTGGCACTGGAAACGGTCGAGCTCGGCTTTGGTAACGATCGTGCTCGCGTAGGCGTTCGCGAGATCGCGCCCCTCCTTTTCGAGGAACTTCGAGGTATCGCCCGCGGACATATACGCGATCACCTTAACGGGATATTTCACCGTATCGAAGAGCGCGCGCAGAATGTACCCGATGTCGATAGCCATACCGCCGAAGAACGCGTCGCCCATATTCCCGATGACAACTATATCGAGCGGCGCGGTGCTCGTCGAGAACGCCGAGATCGCGTCGCCGAATATCTTCAATATATCGTTAATGTGGTGAAATAACGCCACGCGCCCGCACTGCCGCTTCTGGAGACCGTAGACGGGTTTTGCGGGGGTGTAGTTCTTAAGCCCCGTATCGAACCACGAGAGCGCCGTTTCGGGCAGCTTCTCGGGCGCGTTGAGGTATTGGTATATCGCCTCGTCGGGCACTATGCGGAGCCTTTCGTCCTCGCCGAGCACGCTGCCGCAGAACTCGGCGTGGTCGATGAGCTCGTCAACGCCGATGCCGAGGAAACGCATACGCGACTTGTCCGCCGCATAGCGGTTCTCCGCGATGTGCTTGCAGCGCATAAGGCAGTCTATTCCGTTTCTTCCGATACCCACCGCGAACAGCCTTTTAGTGCCGAAATCCGTTTTTCTGCCGCCGTAGAGCTTCATTATACGGTCGGGCTTGAGCCAGTCAATGAGCTTTTCGTTATCCACAAGATCACCTCGTTTGGTTTAATGTTTTGAGGAAATACCGATTTAATCGCGGTTTTTCCCGCCTCCGGCGGGGAAAACCGCATAAAATAAGGCTTTAAATTTTATAGAAACGATTTAACCGGTGTATCCTCGGTATAGTATATCGGTGAAGTGCCGATTAAGATAATACTGAATTTAACAGCGTTTTCCATTAGGGCGCTTATATAGCAGTATAGTAATATTATACAATAAATAACCCGAAATGTCAACACAATTTGCCGTTTTTTACTTTAGTTTTTTGCACAAATTTTTTAAGTAATTCTTGACGACAGCACTTGACAAACGTTGAAAAAAATGCTACAATATAACTGGAGCACCGTCTCATAACAAAAAAACGGTCATAGTAAACGGAAAGGGGAGGACACCCATAGAAAAAAACGGAAATTCCGCAAAACAGACGGTTCTTGTCTATGACGAGAACGGAACACAAGTAGGTCTCACTTACCCGAAAAGGGCGGCGGGACTGGTGAAAAAAGGTCGGGCGCATTATGTGAACGATCGAACAATTCATCTTAACGCGTCCGACGTAACGAAATTTACGGAGGAAACCAAGATGGATAACAATACAATGATCACCCAAAAAGAAGGACTTACACAGCAGAGCGGCGCAGCAAGTCAGGGCGGCGCAGCAAGCCCGTACACAATGCTGTACTTCAACGCACGCGAATGGCACTTCAACAAGGACTGCAAGGACAACACGGGCTCGCGCTCGTTTATGACGGGTCCCGATGGAGCGCTCACCGAGGCGTTCACGATAGGCAACTGGACGTGGAACTGGACGGAGATATGCTCAAAGCAGCTCACGCTCGCGAAGAACACTCCGCATATGTTCACGTTCTGGCTTAACGGCGGCGAGAACGACCGCAACAACGAGATCTGCCGCCTGGACGTCATCTTCAACAACGACCACGAGAACCGCTATACCTACAATCTGAACCGCAATTTCATACAGCCCGTAAAGCGGCTGAACGGCTGGGAGCTGTACGAGATACCGTTCATCACGGGCGACAACGAGTACACCGAGCTTCGCTTCGTGGCGCAGTACGCGTACATGACGGTGATGGCGGCTAAAGACAAGCTCGACTACGCCGACTTCCCCGATACGGTGGACGAGTTCGCGGACGAGAGACCGCAGCGGCACAATATCATATTCCAGGACGGCTGGCCTACCAATAATTGGTACAGCACCAAAAATCTCCGCGCGGGGCGGGAACAGCGTGAACGTCAAAACGGCGGCGGTCAACAGTCCGAAATTCGCGACATTAGCGGCGCAATGGAGGGAATGACAAGCGCGTTCCACGGAATGTCGGAGGCTATGGACGTGGTGAACGCCACTCTTGGGGGAGTTCCGCAGATGGTCGAGGGCAGCATCAAAAGCGCCTGCGATATGCTCCGCCGCAAGATAACCGAAACGGCTGTTCAGGTCGGCGCGAACAATCCCGACGAGTTAGCCGAGACGGTGTGCGAGGAGTTTAACGACAGGCTCAGCGACGCGATAAACGACAATATCGAGGCAATGACCGATCAGGTGAACGATCTGCTCGGCAATATCATGGACACGCTCGAGGATCTCCGTGATACCGTGGAGGAGCTTGACGAGGACAAGTGACTAACGGGTGATATCCGTCTTAATTAAATAACGAGTTCCGCTCTCCGTTATCGGGGAGCGGAATTTTTGCGGATATCCACAGCCTTTTATATGTGCACTTGTAAGTGAATCAAACCGCGGAGCGAGGTCATGACAAGGATAGTCGGCAACTGCAAGCGCGGGTAACAATTGCCTTGACATCGGCGCGAAAAAGTGCTATAATTGACATATCGGGAATAAAATAGAAACAAATCACTTTATGGGGGAAAATACTATGTGCGGTATCGTTGGATATTTGGGTCGGCGCGATTGTGCCGACGTGTTGATGGACGGGCTGGAAAAGCTCGAGTACAGGGGCTATGACAGCGCGGGGATCGCCGTATTCGAGGGCAATTCGATACGCACCGTCAAGACGCGCGGAAAGCTGAAATGCATGGCTCAAAAGCTCGCCGAGGACGGCAAGCCCGAGGGCTTCTGCGGTATCGGGCACACGCGTTGGGCTACTCACGGCGAGCCGTCCGATATAAATTCGCACCCGCATTCCAACGGGCGCGTCACCATTGTACATAACGGCATTATCGAGAATTACGCGGAGCTCAAGGAGTTCCTGACCGAAAAGGGCTATTCGTTCGTCAGCCAGACCGACAGCGAGATAGTTGCGTGTCTGCTCGACTACTACTATACGGGGCACGACAGGATGTCGTGGGGTGCAAGCCCGGAGGGGCGCACGGACGCGCCCCAATCAAAGCTTGCACCCGATCCTCTGCGCGCGATAATGGAGACGGTCAAGGAGCTTCACGGGAGCTACGCGCTGGGGATACTGTTCAAGGACTTCCCCGACCGCGTTTACGCTACCCGAAAGGGCAGTCCGATAATCGTGGGGCTCGGACAAGAGGAGTATTTTATCGCGAGCGATATACCCGCGTTCCTGAAGTATACCAAGGATTACGCGCTGCTCGACGACGACGAGATCGTCTGCATGGAAAAGAGCGGCGTCGGGTTTTACGACGTGCACGGCATCGCGGTGAAGAAGCAGATACACACCGCCGATTGGGATATCGAGCAGGCACAGAAATGCGGCTTCCCGCACTATATGCTGAAAGAGATACACGAGCAGCCCGAGGTCGTGACTAAAACCTTGGACAGCATTGTCACGGACGGCGTTCCCGATTTTTCGGGGATAGGGCTCACC
Source organism: uncultured Clostridia bacterium (assembly GCA_947177735.1). GTDB lineage: Bacteria > Bacillota > Clostridia > Oscillospirales > Ruminococcaceae > CAG-115. Next base: position 1,284 of record CAMWVP010000076.1, on the reverse strand, counting down.
GACGAGCTGCTGAGGGGCGTTAAGCGCGTTTTCGTGGTCGCCTGCGGTACGGCTATGTACGCGGGCATCGTGGGGAAGTACGCTGTCGAGAAGCTCGCGAGAGTGCCAGTCACGACCGAGATAGCCAGCGAGTTCCGCTATATGGACCCGATAGTCGGCGAGGACGATCTCGTTATTCTCGTGTCGCAGTCGGGCGAGACGGCGGACACCATCGCCTCTTTGGAGCTCGCGAAGTCGCGGGGAGCCCGTACTCTCGCGGTCGTCAACGTCAAGTATTCGGCGATAGCGCGCGGTTCGGATATGTTTATCCACACGCTCGCGGGTCCCGAGATAGCCGTCGCGAGCACCAAGGCGTACTCGGTGCAGATCGCGGTGCTGTATGCGCTGGCGTTCCGTTTTGCGTATGCGAGGGGAATAATGCCGGAAAGCGAGATGAAACGGCTCACCGCGCAGCTTTACGGCACCTCAAAGGCGATACGCGACGTTATCGACAACAAGGACGAGTGCCAATTCATAGCGTCGCAGCTGATGAACGCTGAGAAGCTGTTCTTCATCGGCAGGGGCTTTGATTACGCCTTGTCGCTCGAGGGCTCGCTGAAGCTGAAGGAGATAACGTACATACACTCCGAGGCATACGCGGCGGGCGAGCTGAAGCACGGCACGATCTCGCTGATAGAGCGCGGCGTGCCCGTCATCACGGTCGCCACGCAGCGGCACGTCCTCGCCAAGACCGTCAGCAATATGGAGGAGGTCAAGGCGCGGGGAGCTACTATCATCGCGGTCTGCCGCAAGGGCACGGAGTTCGCCGAGGGCACGGTCGACATCAAGCTCGAGCTTGACATCGGCGACGAGCTCGACGATATGCTGATACCTCTGCCGACGGTGTGCGCGCTGCAATTGATAGCGTACTATACGTCGGTGCAGCGCGGTATCGACCCCGACAAGCCGCGCAATCTGGCGAAGTCTGTTACTACCGAATAATTTGGGCTGATGGAAGTTTTTCTAAAATACGGGCTCGGTCTAGTTAGCCGGAACGAGCGTATATAAACTCGCGGTTCTCTCCCGCTGCTGGCGGGGGAGAGCCGCTTTTTTTTATATTAGGGTTTATTTGTAATTGCTTGGTTGGGTTTGTTTCCTTTTGTTATCGGACTAACTTCGGTGAGTTTTTTTGTAATTGCTTGGTCGGTTTTCTTGCTTTTAATTATTACACTAACCTCGGTGAGTTTTTAGTAATTGCTTGGTCGGTTTTCTTGCTTTTAATTATTACACTAACCTCGGTGAGTT
>CAMWVP010000075.1 GCA_947177735.1 uncultured Clostridia bacterium | reverse complement strand
CTGACACTTTAGGGGCACGTCAGAAATGGCGGGGCGTATCCGAAACTCTGTGGTTCACACGCTATTGGTGATTTCACGCAGTAGTAACCAAACTGTGTTTTATGCAGTTTAAAGTTGGTCGACCAGAGCGACTATAAAAATCAGCCTTTTATGAAAATTAAGCCAACAGATTTCTGTTGGCTTTTTTCATAAACGGTTTTAAGAAAAGAGGAATTGTATTGACAAAAAAGCCAAAAAGACAATTTAACTATCCTACAGAACAAGCTGCTTTGGAACGTGCTAAACAGCAACAGACATAGAACGAGCATAAACCAAGGTCGGTTTATGCTCGTTTATCATCTATTAAATATCTGCTCCGCTAAATCAGACGGGAGTTATGCTCCAGAGCTGATTGTTGCCGCCGTTGTAGCTCCACTGGAGTACGTTTGCGTTATCGGCGGTGGATTTTCCGGATACATCGAGAGCCCTGCCGCTTTGGCGGTTGATGATCTTGTAATATCCGTTTACGTTCTCAATGCTCCACTCCTGATTTGCGCCGCCGTGATAATCCCACTGAAGAACATTTGCGCCGTTGTCGTAGGACGCCCCGGATACGTCAAGAACCTTGCCGCTTGCGCAGGATTTTATCGTGTAGTAGCCGTTGCTCTTTTTCTCGATATACCATTTCTGGTTCGCGTTGCCATTATATCTGTACTGGAGCACATTCGCGCCGTTATCCTTTGAGCCCCGCGCAACATCAAGCACCTTGCCGCTGTTCTTGGAGGTTATTACATAAAGCTGTCCTTCTTTAAACGAAGAGCCGGAGTTGTACGAAGGGGTCTGATTGCTCGAACCCGTGCTGCCGGATGAGCTTCCGGAGGAAGCGCCGGGCTTGGTATACGACATCCAGTCGTAGCTGCCCGTCAGAGGAGCAACGCCGTTATAACGGTTGAGCCACTCGTCGACACCGGTGCCCGGCCATACGTTCATCATAATCTTGCCGGGGGTGGTGGGAATATCTCTTGTCGCGGTGTAAACGGGCTTCTTGTCTACATACCATGTAATGCTCCTGCTGTCCCAGTAGAAGCCGTACTGGTGATAGCTCTGCGATGCGTCGAAGCCGAGGTTGTATACGTACTCGTGATTGCCCACGCCCTTGGTATAGTAATTAAACTGAACCTTAGTGGTGTCTTTGCCGAGGAACTCAATATCGATCTCGTCCCAGACGGTGCCGTCGGAGGGACCCGTGTAGGTAAAGAAGGACGTTACAACGCCGTCGTTCTTGATGGGCTTCATGCTGACGTCGTACATACCGTAGCCGAAGGTCTGATTTGTACGGTATTCGCCGCCGGTGTAGCCGCCGCGTCCGTTACTGTAGATCGAAAGATTCAGCTTGCCGTTGCTGAAGCCGATGTTGTTGGAGCTCCATGTGCAGTTGAACATTCCGCCGTTCGACCAGCCGTTGGACATCTCCATCTTATCCGCTTCGTGCCTGTCGAAGCCCAGCCCGAAGTAGTCTCCGGTAAACCTCGGAGCAGCTGCCGCCGCGCTTGTCGAACCAATCCCGAGAGAGCTTATCGCCATTGCCGCGGAAAGGGCGATCGCTGTAAAAGTTTTCTTGAAATTCATAACCGTTCTCCTTATGATAATAAATATTTGAACCTGCCGTTCGTGTTTCCGTTTTCTTGTAGGTTTATTATACCATTTCTTTTTCGCGTTTTTATATCATGAATTTATTCTTTTTGTAAAAATAGTCAACAAAATTCAACAAAAAATTGTTAATAATTTGTCATTTTTTGAGAAGCGCGGTTTTATCGACGTTCCCCGGCGTAAAATATTTCCATAATTTTCAACATCTTTACACGAAATCGATTACAAAACGCTTGACTTTTTTTGTGAAAAGATGTAGAATATAATTGCGTATCTGTATCTTGCATGATTGCGCGCAACTACAAGCAACGCTGCGGACTTGTGAGAAATGTCCGCAGACGAGGAAAGCGTTGCTCGGCTAGTGTGCTGTCTCATTCAAAATTAACAAATAGACGAGCAGCAATTTTTTCCATACGCGAGGCGGAGGACGAAGGCTTGCTAGGGTGACCGAAGGTCATTCGCGCAAGTTGAGGACGACAACGAAGCGTATGGAAAAAAGGGCGAACTTGCGCCCTGCGGATATGTTAATTTTGAGTGGGACAGTACACTAGGCTTTTGCCTGCCGAGCGTCGCTTGACGAAGTATGCGGGCGTTTCTTACAAGTCCGCCAATAATCGAGCAGGTGTTTGTATAACCTATCGGAAAGGAATTTATTATGAAAGTAACATTGAAAAACGGAGAAGTCAGGGAATTTGACGCGGGTATGTCGGCGTTTGACATCGCGCGGGAGCTTGGTCTGGCAAAGACCGCCTGTGCCGCCGAGATTGACGGCAAGGTATGCGATATGCGAACTTGCCTTGACAAGGACTGTACGCTGAATTTGCTCACCTTTGAGGACGAGCAGGGGCAGCGCGCATTCAACCACACCGCGTCGCACGTTCTGGCGCAGGCGGTAAAGCGCCTTTTCCCCAATACCAAGCTGGCGATAGGTCCCGCCATCGACAACGGCTTTTACTACGATTTCGACACCGACGAGCCGTTTACCTCTGAAACTCTTACCAAGATAGAAGCAGAAATGAAGAAGATCGTCAAGGAGAGCATCAAGCTTGAAGCGTTCACGATGGCTCCCGACGAAGCTATAAAGTTCCTCGAGGAGCAGGGCGAGCCGTACAAGGTCGAGCTCTGCAAGGAGCATGCGGACAAGGGCGAGCCCATCTCGTTCTACAAGCAGGGCGATTTTACCGACTTGTGCGCGGGTCCGCATATGATGAGCACCTCGTCCATTAAGGCGTACAAGCTCACCTCCGTGACGGGCGCTTACTGGCGCGGTTCGGAGAAGAACAAAATGCTCACGCGTATCTACGGCACGGCGTTCCCGTCCAAGGACGAGCTGAACGCGTATCTCGAGCGCGTCGAGGAGGCTCGCAAGCGCGACCACAACAAGCTCGGGCGCGAGCTGGAATATTTCACCACCGTTGATTATATCGGTCAGGGTCTGCCGATACTGTTACCGAAAGGCGCTAAGGTCATTCAGATACTTCAGCGCTGGGTAGAGGACGTAGAGGCAAAGCGCGGCTGTCAGCTCACCAAAACGCCGTATATGGCGAAGCGCGAGCTCTATAAAATCTCGGGTCACTGGGATCACTATCTGGACGGAATGTTCGTCCTCGGCGATCCGCACGACGAGACCAAGGAGTGCTTCGCGCTCCGTCCGATGACCTGCCCGTTCCAGTATCAGGTATTCCTGAACCGTCAGCGCTCCTACCGCGATCTGCCAATGAGGTTGACCGAAACAAGTACGCTGTTCCGCAACGAGGACAGCGGCGAAATGCACGGACTTATCCGCGTTCGTCAGTTCACCATCTCCGAGGGTCACTATATCCTACGCCCCGAGCAGCTCGAGGAGGAGTTCAAAGGCTGCCTGGAGCTCGCAAAGTATATGCTCGATACCGTCGGTATGCTTGAGGACTGTACGTTCCGTTTCTCGCAGTGGGATCCCGCGAACCCGAACAATAAGTACGAGGGCACTCCCGAGCAGTGGGAAAAGGCTCAATCGGCTATGGAAAAGATACTGAACGATCTGAATGTAAATTACACCGTCGGCATTGACGAGGCGGCGTTCTACGGTCCTAAGCTCGATATCCAGTATCACAACGTATTCGGCAAAGAGGATACGATCGTTACCATACAGATAGATATGCTGCTTGCGGAAAAATTCGGTATGGAATATGTCGACGTTGACGGCACGAAGAAAAATCCGTATATCATTCACCGCACGTCGCTCGGCTGCTACGAGAGAACTCTGGCGTACCTTATCGAGAAGTACGCGGGCGCTCTGCCGCTCTGGATGAGCCCCGAGCAGGTTCGCATACTCCCCGTTACCGACCGCGCAAAGGAATACGGCGAGGGCATTGCCAAGCGCCTTGACAATCTCGGAATCCGCGTGACCGTGGACAACCGCAACGAGAAGATCGGCTACAAGATACGTCAGGCTCAGCTCGAGAAGATACCGTACTTCTTTATCGTCGGCGACAAGGAGGTCGAGGACAACACCGTTTCGCTGCGCTCGCGCAAGGACGGCGACCTCGGCGCGTCTCCGCTTGAGGACGTTATAGCGAAAATAATCAAGGAAAACGCCGAAAAGGCGAGATAACACGTATATAAAGGAGCTACTATGGCAGAAGAAAAAAACACGATGACAGAGGAATACGAGTGGACGGAAAATCTGAAAGGCCTCAACAAGGAGCTTGAGGAGCGAATACTCGCTGCCAATCAGGACAACACTAGAGTTAAATGGAACAAGCTGCTGCCCGACCTTATGGTCGCGGAGGTGCTTATCGTCGGACAGTTCGCCGAGGGCGTTCAGACCGACAAGCAGCTCAATATCCTTATGCTGCAAAAGGACGGTCACGCCGTTGTGCCGTTCTTTACCTCACCCGAGCGCATGAGCGTTCTTGTCAAGCCGAACAGCAACTCGTTCGAGGTAATGAAGGTGAACACCGTGCGGTTCTTCCAGTCGATAAAGGGCAAGACCTGCGTGCTCGATCCGATGTCGCCCTACGCGAGAGTTTTCAACCCGTTCGAGATGAAAGTCCTCGCCGCGGAGAACGAGGACAGAGTGCCGCCGCTGCCCACGGAAAACGCTGTATAGAGCTTGTGTTCATAGGATTTGTGCGTAGATTTTCGCGCAAATTTTGTCGAGAACGAGAAAAAATTTCGATGGCTTGCTGACGCAAGTCAAGAAATTTTGACGAAGTTATCGGCAAAATTTGCCGAAAAGATATGTGCAATATCCTATGAACATATGCTCTAATTCCGATAAAATGGAGTGATAATTCTTGGATACGCCTAACAAAATTCTCAGCATAATAGTACCCTGCTACAACGAGGAGGAAAGCGTGCCGCTGTTCTACGCGGAAACGATAAAGCAGGAACGGTTCTTTCACGATAAGGGCGTCGAGTTCGAGTTCATTTTCGTGAACGACGGCTCGCGCGACAAGACCGTCGAACAGGTTAAGCTGCTGCACGAAAAGGACGAGCGTGTGCATCTCGTCTCGTTCTCGCGCAACTTCGGCAAGGAGGCGGCGATCGTCGCGGGGTTTGAAAAGGCTCGCGGCGATATAGTGGTGCTTATGGACGCGGACTTGCAGGACCCTCCCGCGCTGCTGCCCGAGATGTACGGGCACATCGAAAGCGGCTACGATTCCGTGGCGACGCGGCGCGTTGACCGCAAAGGCGAGCCGCCTATCCGCTCATGGTTTGCGCGGAGGTTCTACGGGCTTATGCGCAAAATATCCAAGACGGATATTGTCGACGGCGCACGCGATTATCGAATGATGACAAGGCAGGTCGTGGACGCGATACTCTCAATGCGCGAATACAACCGCTTTTCGAAAGGTATTTTCGGGTGGGTCGGCTTCGACACGAAATGGCTCGAATACGAGAATATCCAACGCGCGGCGGGCGAGACGAAATGGTCGTTCTGGAAGCTGTTCCTCTACTCGCTGGACGGCATTATGGCGTTCTCGACCGTGCCGCTGTCTATCGCGTCGTTTCTGGGTATATTGTTCTGCATTATCGCGTTCGCGTTCCTGATATTTATCTTTATACGCGCACTGGTGTTCGGAGATAACGTCGCGGGCTGGCCGTCAACCATCTGCGTTATAACGCTGCTCGGCGGCTTGCAGCTGCTCTGTCTCGGCATTATGGGACAGTATCTCAGCAAGCTCTACCTCGAGGTCAAGGACAGACCCAAGTACCTCGTCAAAGAGGAATTCTGAATATAGAAAAAGTCCTTTTTAATAAAAAACAGCCTTGATTTTATGCGGTTCTCCCCGCCTGCGGCGGGGAGAACCGCGGGTTTATACACAGTCTAAAACCCCCTGTGAGCCGTAGCTCATAGGGGGTCATTCTTTATGAGGGGGTGAAATCCCGGTCTTTCGGCACTTCCTTAAAACTCCAGCGCCTCGCCGCCACCGAAGTAGAGTATCCTGTCGCCGAGTATCTCGTCCATAACGTCAAAGCCGCGGAAGCCCGTGCAGTGGCAGGCGTAGACCTTTTCCGCGCCCGAGAGCTTAAGCGCGCGCGATTGCGCGGTCACATAGTCCGCGGAACAATTGAGCGCCTTGGGATTGCTCCCCGCGAAGTGGAAACCGCCGATAACCGCGAGTATCGGGATATCGTGCCAGCGCCGCTGAACGGTCTCGAGGATATTCGCCGCGCCGCAGTGGAAGCACCCGCCCACGAGCACCAAGCCGTCCGCCTTGCGCTTTTTCGGGAAGATGACCGCAAAGCTCTCGTCCGAGAAATCGAACTGCTGCGGCTTTTTCTCCTCCTCCGAGGCGACGAAGTAGCTGCGGTCGGGGTTTATGCTTTTCTCGTCAAAGTCCTCGCAGCTCGCCAGATAGAACCCCTCGCACACCTCCGAGAAGCTGTTGAAGAGTATCAGGTTGTCGGCGTATTTCTTGAAGAACCCCTTGCCCTGTCCCACCGCGGACTTGAACAAGCCGTTTTTCCTGAACACCTCGCTCTTCGCTCCCGCGCGCAGGTAGATATCCGCGCCCGGGTTGAGCCTCATTATCTGATCGATGCCGCCCGTGTGCGCTAGGTGACTGTGCGTGAGCACGACCGCGTCGATATCGTTTATCGGCAGGCGCATACGCTTGGCGTTCTCGACCGCCTTTCCCGTCAGCCCCGTGTCGATGAGGAAGTTTCTGCCGTTGTACTCGACAAAAAGCGACAGACCCTCCTCAAAAAATAGCTTTTCATTCACCGCAGTGTTTTCGATAAGACAAATTACCTTCAAGAAAAAACCCCCAATTTTGGAATGTTATGGATTTGTGACTTTGCCGAGGAATACTATCTGATTCTCCGCTCTGTCGTATATCAGAAACGCGAACGAACGGTCAAGCGTGACCTCTTTCTTCTCACGCTCCATTGCTATTCCATTGGCTTGCATTGTTGCCATAGTCACGGCGGCAGCCTTTGTTCCGTTTTCGTCAAGCTCGAGCTTGGTCTTTTGAAGTATTTCCGAAACGTACATCGGCACGTCCGACATTCCGGAAAAGTCCGCCGCGTTCTCGTCGAATATCTCCGACAGACTGAACGATTTAAGCGTCTCCGTCAACGGTATCTCCGTTTCAAATTCAAGTTTCGGCATACTTGCGACAACGTCATATTCGTAGCTCTCGCTTTCGAGCAGCGACGGAATGTCAAGGCTCTCGACCGTGAAATCGCCCGTTTCTTTCGGCAGTATCCCGATAAACTCCAGACCGTTCATATAACCGCAGCTGAACGCCGTCGCCTTGTCGTTCTCGAAGTAGCTTCTGACGCCGTTATGCATAAGCGGCAGCTCCTTTGTCGAGCCGTCGGGCAGCGTGAACAGCTGCTTGTAGTCCTCGTTTATCGTCCACTCGTCTCTCCACGCCGACTCGAAGTAGATCGTATTGATAAGCACCGCCGCAATATCGTCCGAGTAATCATTGATTATTTCCGGTATCATCTTGTGGGTCTTTTGCTCGACCCAGCCGTTTATCGTTTTGAGCGCGTTGTCCTTGTCGCCGAAGTCGATATTGCGTACCTCCGCTTTGAACTTTTCGGTCAGACCGCTCTTGTACTCCTCCTTGAACGGCAGATACTTATTAGCCCAGAACGAGTTTGCGATCTCGAAAACGTTCTTCCACTCCTCAATATAATCGGACTTGAAATTGTACTGACTTTCGACTACCTCCATATACTCCGATGCAAAGCCCGAATAATCGTCCGAACCGAGGTATGTATCGAGCGCGGTCTTTGTGCTGCCCGCAGCGCCTGCGTCGATAAGACCTAGCGCCATATTGAGCGACAGCGGACTGAGCATAGCGTTATCCTTGCCCTCGCTTATCACGTCGAACAGCTTGACCGAGGTACGCATATTATCGGCGGTTATCTCAACGGGCGGTATGTCAACGTTGCCCGCGGTACTGCTTACCTCGACGGGAACGGGAGCGCTGCTTTCCGATGACGAACCGTTTTCGGAACTGCTTTCGGGTAAGCTCTCGGTGCTGCTGCTTTGAGGCGTTGACGAGCTTGATGTGCTTGACGAGCTCGAAGATGAGGACGTATCGGCAGAACCGATTGAGCTGCTCGAGGTCTGCCCGCCGTCGGCGGGAAGCGAACCGCCGTTATCGGAGCAGCCGCCTATCATGCTAAGCGCCAGTATTGCTGCAAGCGCGGAAAAAATTCTCTTTTTCATAAGCCCCCCTTTACGGCTCCGTTACCTTGCCGAGGAACACGATCTGATCCTGTGCGCCGTCGTAGATCATAAACGCGAACGGACGGTCGAGCGTGACCTCTTTTATCTCGCGCTCAACGGGCATTGCCGATGCGCAATCCATTTCGATCATAGTCACGGCGGCAGCCTTGGTTCCGTTTTCGTCAAGCTCGAGCCTGGTCTTTTGCAGTATTTCCGAAACGTACATTGGCACATCCGACATTCCCGAAAAGTCCGCCGCGTTCTCGTCGAATATCTCCGACAGACCGAACGATTTAAGCGTTTCCGTCAACGGTATCTCCGTTTCAAATTCAAGCTTCGGCATGCTTGCGACAACGTCATATTCGTAGCTCTCGCTTTCGAGCAGCGACGGAATGTCAAGGCTCTCGACCGTGAAATCGCCCGTTTCTTTCGGCAGTATCCCGATAAACTCCAGACCGTTCATATAACCGCAGCTGAACGCCGTCGCCTTGTCGTTCTCGAAGTAGCTTCTGACGCCGTTATGCATAAGCGGCAGCTCCTTTGTCGAGCCGTCGGGCAGCGTGAACAGCTGCTTGTAGTCCTCGTTTATCGTCCACTCGTCTCTCCACGCCGACTCGAAGTAGATCGTATTGATAAGCACCGCCGCAATATCGTCCGAGTAATCATTGATTATTTCCGGTATCATCTTGTGGGTCTTTTGCTCGACCCAGCCGTTTATCGTTTTGAGCGCGTTGTCCTTGTCGCCGAAGTCGATATTGCGTACCTCCGCTTTGAACTTTTCGGTCAGACCGCTCTTGTACTCCTCCTTGAACGGCAGATACTTATTAGCCCAGAACGAGTTTGCGATCTCGAAAACGTTCTTCCACTCCTCAATATAATCGGACTTGAAATTGTACTGACTTTCGACTACCTCCATATACTCCGATGCAAAGCCCGAATAATCGTCCGAACCGAGGTATGTATCGAGCGCGGTCTTTGTGCTGCCCGCAGCGCCCGCATCGATGAGACCGAGCGCCATATTCAGCGACAGCGGACTGAACATACTGTTCTCCTTGCCGCTGCTGATCACGTCAAACAGCTTGATCGAGGTCAGCATATTGTCGGCGGTTATCTCGACTTCGACAGGCGTTTCGCCGCCTGCCGAGCTGCTTACCTCTATCGGCTTGCTCTGCTCCGTGCTGCTCTCGGACGAGCTTTCGGGTACGCTCTCGGAGGTGCTGCTGCTTTGAGAGGTTGACGTGCTTGATGTGCTTGACGAACTTGAGCTTGACGAACTTGAGCTTGACGAGCTCGAAGATGAAGACGTATCGGTGGAACTGCTTGAGCTTTCCGAAGAGCTGCCCGAGGTCTGCCCGCCGTCGGCAGGCAGCGAGCCGCCGTTATCGGAACAGCCCGCAAAGCATGTAAGTGCAAGTATAGCCGCTATTGCGGAAATAATTCTTTTCTTCATTTCAGTACCCCCTCTACGGTTCCGTTACCTTGCCGAGGAATACGATCTGCTCGTGCTCGCTGTCATAGATCATAAACGCGAACGGTCTGTCGAGATAAACGTACCTCTCCTCGCGCGGAAGCGCCGCAGTTGGCGCAAGAACCGCCGTTACTGCCGCGGCTCTTGTACCGTACTCGTCAAGCTCCAGACTTGTCTTTTGCAGCACGTCGGTAACATACAGTTCATCGGAAATTCCCGAAAGGTTCGCCTTTTCCATATCGAACAGCTCCGACAGTCCCGCCGCGGAAAGAGCGTCCGAAAGCGGCAGGCTCGTCTCGAAATTCAATCTCGGCATACGGGAATACACATCGTAGTCATAGGTTTCGCTCTCCAGCAGCGACGGTATATCAAGGCTCTCTATCGTGAAATCGCCCGTCTGTTTGGGCAGTATACCGATAAAGCGCAGTCCGTTTTTGTAACCGTATCTGAACGCGGTCGCCTTGTCGTTCTCGAAATAGCTGCTTACATGTTTGCGCATAAGCGGAAGCTCCTTTGTCGAGCCGTTAAGCAGCGTAAAGGTGTCCTTATCGTTCTTGTCATAGACCCATTCGTCGCCCCAGCCCGACTCAAAATATACGGTATTGATAAGCACTGCCGCGAGATCGTCCGGGTAGTCGCTTATGATCGACGGGATCATTTTGTGCGTCTTTTCGCTGACCCAGTTATTGATCTGCTTGAGCGTATCGTTCTTTTTGCCGAAGTCGAGGTTTTGTACCTCAGCGCCGAATTTCTCGGTTATGCCGCTCTTATAGTCCTCCTTGAACGGAGTGTTCTTGTCCGCCCAGAACGAGTTCGCGATCTCAAAAACGTTCTTGTATTTGTTCTCGTAGCCGGAAGGCGCGTTGTACTTGTCGTTGACGACCTTCATATAGCTTTCGGCAAACGCGCCGTAATCGTCCGTGCCGAGGTACTTGTCGAGAGCCTCCTTAGTGCTGCCCTCCGCACCCTCGGCAAGCAGCCCGAGCGCCATATTCAGCGACAGCGGACTGAACATGCTGTTCTCCTTGTCCGCGCTTACCACATCGAATATGCGTATTGAGTTCTGCACGTTGTCGCTCGTTACCTCAATAGGTGAAAGCGCAGTAAACTCCTTTTTCCCTATGACCATATCATCGTCGCTTGCGCCGTTGTTTGCGGAGCAGCCCGCCGTCATTGTGATCGTGAGTAAAGCCGCGATCATGGAGATAATTCTTTTTTTCATCTGAATACCTCCTTTACGGCTCCGTTACCTTGCCGAGAAATACGATCTGATCCTCCGCGCTGTCGTAGATCACAAACGCGAACGGACGGTTAAGGTAAACCTCTTTTATTTCACGTTCAACGGGCATTGCCGCGCCGTCTGCCAAAAATACCTCCGTGACAGCTGCGGCTCTTGTGCCGTTTTCGTCAAGCTCCAGACGGGTCTTTTGCAATACCTCGGAAACGAAAAGCGACTCGTCCGAAATACCCGAAAGATCGGCCGTGCCGAAACCGAACAGCTCCGACAACCCCGCCGCGGAAAGCGCTTCCATAAGCGGCAGGCTTGTATCAAAGGTCAATCTGGGCATCTGCGCGGAAACATCATAGTCATACGTTTCGCTTGCGAGCAGCGACGGGATATCAAGGCTCTCTATCGTAAAGTCGCCGGTTTCCTTGGGAAGTATGCCGATAAACTCAAGACCGTTCCTGTATCCGAACCCGAACGCGGTCGCCCGGTCATTCTCAAAGTATTGATTGCCGCCGTTGCGCATGAGCGTCAGCTCCTTTGACGTGCCGTCAAGCAGCGTGAACGCGTCCTTATTGTTGTTCTCGTTATAATACCAATCGTTGCTCCAGCCCGACTCGAAGTATACGGTGTTGATAAGCACCGCCGTGAGATCTTCCGAGTAGTTGCTTATTATAGACGGGATCATTTTATGGGTCTTATCGTTTACCCAACCGTTGATCTCCTTGAGCGTTTCGTTCTTGTTGCCGAAGTCGAGATTACGCACCTCCGCACCGAATTTCTGCGTCAAGCTGTGCTTGTATGCGGACTTGAACGGAAAACCCTTGTCCGCCCAGAACGAATTCGCGATCTCAAGGGCATTACTGTATTCGCCCTTGTATCCCGTGTCGACGTTGTACTTTTCCTTGACGGTCTTCATATAGCTCTCGGCGAACGCTCCGTAATCGTCCGTGCCGAGATACTTGTCGAGAGCCTCTTTAGAGCTGCCCTCCGCGCCCTCGGCAAGCATACCGAGCGCCATATTCAGCGACAGCGGACTGAACATACTGTTCGCCTTGTCCGCGCTTACCAGATCGAATACGCGTATCGAATTCAGAACGTTGTTGTCCGTTACTTCTATAGGATTTAGCGCTGTATGCTCAACCTTGCCGATAACCATACCGTCGCCCGGAGCATTGTAGTCATCCTCGCGGGCGGTACAGCCCGCTGTCATTGTAATAGTGAGTAAAGCCGCAACCGCGGAGATAATTCTTTTTTTCATCCGAATACCTCCTTTACGGCTCCGTTACCTTGCCCATAAACACTATCAGCTCCTGGTCGGGATCGTAGATCAGAAACGCGAACGGTCTGTCGAGGAATACCTCTCTGCGCATATCCTCCTTGGGAGGAGCGGAGGCGCCGTTCATCATTATCCCGGTAGCCGCGGCTGCCTTTGTTTTGTGTTCGTCAAGCTCCAGACGCGTCTTTTGCAGAACGTCCGACACCCAGAGCTCCTCCTCGGACATACCCGAAAAGTCCGCCATACCGCTCTCGAATATCTCCGACAGTCCCGCCGCCGACAGTGCGTCCGCAAGCGGCAGATTAGTATCAAACGTCAGCTTGGGCATACGCTCCGAGACCTCGTACTCATAGCTCCTGCTCTCCAGCAGCGACGGGATATCCAGACCCTCGAGCGTGAAGTCGCCCGTTTCCTTGGGCAGTATCCCGATAAACTCCAGACCGTTCTTGTAGGTGCTGTTGAACGCGGTCGCCTTGTCGTTCTCGAAGTACGCGCCGCCGCTTTTGCGCATCAGCGTAAGCTCCTTTGACGTGCCGTCAAGCAGCGTGAACGTGTCCTTATTGTCCGTGTCGTATTTCCATTCCTTGCTCCACGCGCTCTCGAAGTAGACCGTGTTTACGAGTATGGCGACGGTCTCGGGATCGATATCCTCCAAAAATGTCGGTATCATTTTGTGCGTCTTGTCCGATACCCAGCGGTTGACCTCGCCAACCACCTTGTCCTTGCCGGCGAAGTCCATATTGCGTATCTCGGCGCCGAATTTTCGGGACACCGCGTCCTTGTAATCCTCCTTGAACGGGAATCTTTCGTCGCCCCAGAAGGAGTTGGCGATCTCGAAGTAGTTGTTGTCCTTGCCGCTCTTGCCGTTGTAGTTATCCTTTGCGAGCTTCATATAGCTCTCGGCAAATGCGCCGTAGTCGTCCGTGCCGAGGTACTTGTCGAGCGCCTCCTTTGTGCCGCCCTCCGCGCCCTCGGCGATCAGACCGAGCGCCATATTCAGCGACAGCGGGCTGAACATACTGTTTTTGAGCTCCGCGCTTACCGCGTCAAACAGCCGGACGGAATTCAGCACGTTATCCTCCGTCACCTCGATAGGCGACATCATAGTCTGCTCGCGCCTGCCGGCGATCATACCGCCGCTGCTCACAAGCGGTTCGCCGCACGCGGTCAGCGACAGCAGCGACAGAGCAGCCGTTATTGCCGCGATGATCCTTTTTTTCATACGGTATTCCTCCTTTACTCGGGAAACACCGCATAAAGTTTTACGGCGTTTCCTGTCCGTGCTTCCGCACGAAATCCTTTATCGCCGCAAAGCTCTCCGCGCTCAGACAGTGCTCGATACGGCACGCGTCCTCGGCGGCTATATCCTCGGGTACGCCCATGGAAGTAAGCCAGCTTGTAAACAGCAGATGCCGCTCGTAGACGCGCTCGGCTATCTCCCGCCCTCTCTTGGTGAGCGTGATATAGCCGTTCTTGTCAACGGAGATACAGCCCTCCTCGCGGAGGTTCTTCATTGCGACGCTTACCGACGGCTTGGAAAATTCCATTTCCGCGGCAATATCGACCGAGCGCACTTCGCCGTTTCTGTCGTGTAAAATCAGGATAGTCTCCAGATAGTTCTCCTTGGATTCAAATATTCTGTCTTTCATAGTTCCGCCTTTTCTTGATATGACCAAAATCTTACCGATACTAATTCACAATCTACGTATAGACATCTTTGTGTCAATCTCGCGCCTATCGCTGCGTCAAAGCTCCTTGCTGTACATAAAGTACAGCGGCGTCGCTTTTCCTTGCGCTAGACGCGACCTTGCCACAAATCTTGTCTATACTACGATTGCGAATCAGTATGACTATATTTTACCACTTTTCGGCGAATTAGTCAAGTACCGCGGGTATTAGAGCCTGTTTAGTATCTGGAGAAGTGCTGGATTTGCCCGGATTTTCGTGCCGGACAACGGCAATTTTCCGCAGATGTACTGTATGTACCTCAAGGAAAATTGCCTAAGTACGGCGCGGAAAGACGGGTGAAGACAGTGCTTCGGAAGATACTAAACAGACTCTTACGGACGGGCAGTGAAATTGCGCTCTCGTATATAATACCAAGCAAGCGGCAAAAAGGTTTCGGTTTTTCGGAAAATTTTTATATTTTTTTCGGATTTACCAATCCCCGTTAAACACCTGCCGAACGTTTAACGGGGATAAAAAATTACATACTGAGCATACGCGCGATAACGCTGCCCTCGTAGACGATGGGATATTCTCGCAGCGAGAATATCACGCCGTCGACGGGCGCGGTTATCTCCTGCTCGACGGTGCCCGTTATCGGAGTTACTATCTCGCCGATGACGGAGCCCTTTGCGAGCCACATATTATGCTCGGCAGTCGGAACGAAGATACCGCTGCCAGTGGAGTGGATAACGTGCACCGCGCCGTCCGTCGAGACCATAGGGTGAGATATCCCGTGTTCCTCCTCCGCCCATATACCGAGATTGTTCATCAGGTTGAAAATGCCGTGCAGGAGCTGGTCGCAGTATTCAAGGTCAATGCGCTGCCCGACGCCCATCTCGACCACCAGCGTCGGCACCTCGGACCGTATCAGCGACTCCGCGAGCGAGCCGTCGCCGACCGCGCCCGATTCGTGCACCCAGACCATATCGGTGTTGAGCAGCTTGGCGTATTTCATCAGATAGTCGCTGTTTTCGGGACGTATGCGCACCTGCGGTATCTCACGGATAAAGATGTTGCTCGAATGTATATCGACGCACATATCCGCGCCTTTGATGTCCTCGACGAGCTTTTTCGCGATATTCTCGGCGATAGAGCCGATATCCGAACCCGGGAACACGCGGTTCATATCCAGTCCCGTCATCGGAAACGCCCTAGAAGCCGACTCCATACCG
Organism: uncultured Clostridia bacterium; assembly: GCA_947177735.1. GTDB lineage: Bacteria > Bacillota > Clostridia > Oscillospirales > Ruminococcaceae > CAG-115. The sequence goes on along the minus strand of CAMWVP010000075.1, from coordinate 392 downwards.
AGCGGGTTTATCGCGGGGTATATCTCGACGGTACCGGTGAGATTCGCCATATTGGCGGTGATCTTCTTCACAAGCTGATAGCAGATATACTGTCCCTCCAGCTCGTCGCCGTGAATTCCCGTGACCACCGCGATACGCTTCCCGCCCTCGGAGTTTACGCCGCGCAGGATGTTCTTTTTTATCGTAAGCTCCTCGTCGACGTTGAGCTTTACGGTTACGATGTTCTCTATCATTGGATATCTCCTTAAATTGGATTCAGCGAAACACTGATTTTTAAAGCTCTGTTTTATGCGGTTTTCCCCGCCGGAGGCGGGGAAAACCTCATAAAATAAGGCGGGTGCATAAAGCCAGAGATGTTTTCGGATATTTTTCACCGCTATAAGCGACACCGC
>CAMWVP010000074.1 GCA_947177735.1 uncultured Clostridia bacterium | reverse complement strand
ACCCCGAACAGCGCTTTGTACTGCTCCTCACTCAGCAGGAACTTCATCTCGCGCCTTTTGAACGTGTTAGCGTATGCCATTTTTTCACCCTTTCGTTGTCGTTATTTGCATTATACAGCCAAAATGTGATAATTAAATGATAAAAGCAAAAATATTTTTTGTAACTTTGCTGAGTAAATTTGAACACATACGCCGCGGCATTTGACAAACGCGGCAAAAAGGTGTATAATTATGTTAAGGCAATACCGCACAATTATTGTCGTTCGATTGCGCCGTCAGATTTTTCGTCAGATTGTACAATGAGGACGACGCAAGGCTGACGCCTTGCTAGGACGAATTGTGCACGAACTGAACTTTGTTCAGCTCTATGACGGAAAATATGCAAGCAAGCGGACGGCAAAGGCGTTAGCCGTTAATTGTGCGGTATTGCCTTAAGGAGCACCGATTTCTGAATCCTCTCGCGGAGAGGGAGAGAGGTGCGGGGGCTCCGCCCCCAACCCCCGCCAAAGGGCTTCGCCCTTTGGAAACCCATTCCCAAAAGCCCACCTCGCGGAGGGGGAGAGGGGGCTCCGCCCACAATCCCCGCCGTAGGCGGGGAAAACCGTGATCAGATCGATATTTCATCAGTATAGACGAAAGGAGGTGCGGCATGGAGCAGTTCAGGTTTACGGAGCGCAGCGACGGCACATATTCGGTGAAGCTATACAGCGACGGCGGCGCGATAACATCGGCTGTCGGGGTACCCTCGGAGTACGATGGCAAGCCCGTCACGGAGCTGACGTTCGGGGAAAAGACGGACGCGAATTTTCAAAGTCTGACGATCCCCGAGACCGTGAGGGAGATCGTTTTCAACGACGACTTCCCGTTTGCCGTGAAGAACATTTTTGCGGCGGAACTTATCGTCGACAGCGGCAACCCCTCCTACCGCACCGACGGAAAGGCGCTGTACAGTAAGGACGGGAAGCAGCTGTACAGGCTCCTGCCGCGCTATATCGAGGAGTACGAGGTGCTGCCGGGGACGGAGATCATCACGACGAACGCGTTCGAGGGTCTGGAAAATCTCGGGAAGCTCTCTCTGCCCGAGGGACTTCGGGAGATCAGTACACGGGCGTTCAGCGGCTGTAAGGCGCTCACGGAGCTGTATATTCCCTCAACGGTCAGAAACGAGGCATGGAGAAACCCGGGGCACGACCTTATCAGCTTTACCGGATACATCGTCGCGCCCGAGAACCCGTTCTTCCGCTCCGAAAACGGCGTTGTTTACAGCAGGGATATGACAACGCTTATCAGTGCGCCGACCGTTATGCCGGAAAAGTTTATCGTGCCGCAAAGCGTCCGTCGTATCGGAGATAACGCCTTTATCGACCGGGCGGGACCCCGGGAAATAGTTCTGCCCGAAAGCTGCACGGCGATAGACTACTCGTTCATCCGCTGCAGGAGGCTTGAAAAGATAAACCTGGAAAACATCCGCACGATGGATCCCTTTGCGTTCAACAACTGCACCTCTCTGCGTTCGGTAGAGCTGCACTGCGATAAGGTACCGCTCGGAGCGTTCAACGGGTGCTCGGGATTGACCGAGGCTCGGCTCGACTGTGCCGAGATCGACAGAGAAGCCTTTATAGGCTGCCGTGAACTGACCGCCGTGACATTCTCCGAGAGAACGAAAACCATCGGCGAGGAAGCGTTCGACAACTGCACCGCGCTGCGTAAGCTCACTCTGCCCGACGGGCTGAGCGCTATCGGCGGGAAAGCGTTCTGCAAGTGTCCGCTTGAAAACGTTACCGTACCCAAAACCGTGAAGTCCGTCGGTGAATTGGCTTTCGGCAGAGCAAGGAAAGTGACGGTCTATGATACTCTCAGAATACGCGGCAACTTTATGTGGTACGCGGACAGCGTTTTTTCTCCCGACCGCGAGCTGATAGTCAAAAGCGCCGAGACCGACAATGTGCTTTACAAAATATGGATCGGCTATAAGCGGGAGGATATGGAGCGGTTCAATAAAATAATGAGTAAATGCTTTACCGAAAACGGTTTTGATTTTGACCTTGCCGACAGTACGTTCAACGAGCTTTCGGACGTGCTGACAAAGGCGTACTACGCCTATTACCGCCTGACAAACCCTCACCCGCCCTCGCCGGTATACGCCAAGGAGTTCGCTGTACACCTGCGCACGGAGGGGCTGACGATCGCCGTCAACTGTATCATAGAAAAGAGGAGCGAGCTGATAATGCGGCTCGCGGACTATATCCTCACCCTGCGCAACATCACGCCGATAGTCGGGCTCACCACCAAGCAGGGAATGACCGAGCTTACGGCTTTTCTGCTCGACTACCGCAACAAACGCCTCGGGACCCCGCTTGACGACCTGAAACTGGAATAACCGGACCGGCGATAAACCCTCTCGGAGAGAGGGTTTTATACTGCTTTCAGTCGGAATTCAGTATTATACAAACCGCAAATAAATCGGTATTTCCTGAACATATTTTTTTCTTTTCGATTTTGTAAAAAACTATTGACATTTTAAAAAATAAGCGCTATAATATAAGTGAACCTAATAAGTACACAAAGTAAACTAAGTAAAATTAGAGAGGTGATTTTATGAGCGCTAACACGGTTACCTGCTCTTTCGTTATGGACAGAGATGTCTACAACGAGTTTAAGGGCATAGTAAGCAGGCACGGCGAAAATGTAAAAGGAAATATCGTCAGGTATATGCAAAGCGTTATACGATACGATACCCCTAACGCCGATACGATCTTGGCGATCCAAGAGGTTCAAGCTTTGAAGAAAGACCCCGACAAGAAGATATACGGCTCGTTCAGCGAGGTATTGGAGGAGCTTGACAACGATGACTGAGAAAAAGGCAAAATATGGTCTTGTCTTAACCTCGATGTTCAAGAAGGACTTGAAAGCAGCAAAGAAAAGCGGCTATGATCTGCAGCTGCTGAATGATGTTGTTGATACCCTTGCTATGGGTTTGCCTTTAGACAAAAAATACAACGATCACAAGCTGTCCGGCAACTACCAAGGCTGCAGAGAGTGCCACATAACCCCGGATTGGTTACTGATCTATGAGATCTCCGAAGGGGAACTCATTCTCTACCTTACCCGAACGGGAACACACAGTAAGCTGTTTTAAGCGCAGGCCGAAAACGCAAACGGAGGGCTTTTGCCCTCCGTTATTTTTTCAGCATTTCCTCCGCGGCGGCGAGCGCTTTTTCGCTGTCGCCGCTGCCGTCGATTATCCTTGCAAGCTCGTGCTTTCGTCCGTCGAAATCAAGCTCGGTGATGTGTGTGAACGTCCGTCCGTCCTCGGTCTGCTTTTCGATGAGCAGGTGCGTGTCGGCTTTTGCGGCGATCTGCGCAAGATGCGTGATACAGAGCACCTGCCGCTTTCCCGCCGTCTCGGACAGCTTCACGCCGACCTTCTGCGCGGCGCGTCCGCTGATACCCGCGTCCACCTCGTCGAAGATGAGCGTCGGGATATTGTCGTGGTCGGCGAGCACGCTCTTTATCGCGAGCATTATGCGCGACAGCTCGCCGCCGCTCGCGATCTTGTTGAGCGGCTTGGGCTCCTCGCCCGCGTTCGCCGAGATGAGCAGCTCCACCGCGTCCTTGCCGTTTATCGTGATCTTATCGGGGTTTATCGCGAAGATTATCCGCACGTTGGGCATATCCAGAAAGCTCAGCTGCCTGCATATTTCCTCGGAAATTTTGTCGGCTGCCTTTCTGCGGCGCTCCGAAATACCCTCGGCAAGCGCCTTGACCTCCTCGGCGAGCGTGTGCTTTTTCTCGGTGAGCAGCTCGATCTCGTCATCCGCGACCGACAGCTCCGCGAGCTCGTCCGAACACTGAACGAGATAGTCAACGAGGTCGTCCGCGTCCATATTGTACTTGCGCTTGGCATGCTTGAGCGCCGACACCTTGTCGGTCAGCTCCTGCATTTGCAGCTCGGACTCCTCGCCGCCGAGCGCAAATATCTCGTCCGCGATGTCGTTCACCTCGGGAATGATCGCCATAAGCCGCTCGTGCAGCTCCTTGGCGGCAGGCTCGACGTCCGATATACCCTCGAGCAGCTTTGCGGCGTTCTGCAGCAGATCGCACGCGGCAGGCTCCCCGTCCGAGGTCAGGCAGTTATACGCGCCCGCGCCAGCCTTGACGATCTCGGCGCTGCGCTGCATACGCGCGAGCTCCTCCTCGAGGCGTTCTCCGTCGCCCTTTTCGAGCTCGAGTGCCTTCAAGTCCTCGATGACCGCGGTCAGGTGCTCTATCTTGAGAGCGCGCGTTTTCTCGCCGTCCTGAAGCATCTTCAGCCGCTTTGAGACCCTCGCGAACTCGCGGAATTTCACGCGGTAAGCCTCCAGCCCTCCGCCCAGCTCGGCGTAGTTGTCGAGGATATCGCGCTGATTGTCGTTGGACATCAGGATACGGTTTTCGTGCTGCCCGTGGACGTCCACGAGCATACTCCCGATCTCTCTGAGCATGGCGGCAGTCGCGGTGCGTCCGTTTATCCGCGCGGCGCTTTTGCCGTCGGCGAATATCTCACGGGTTAGCAGCAGATCGTCTCCCCCGCCGAATCCAAGCTCCGAGAGCTTAGCCGCGACTTCCTCCGACAGCTCGTCAAACAGCGCGGTTATCACCGCCTTGGGAGCGCCGGTGCGTACTATATCCTTAGTGGTGCGCTGACCGAGAATGGCGTTTATGCCGCCGATGAGAATACTTTTTCCCGCGCCCGTCTCGCCCGTGAACACGTTAAAGCTCTCGCCGAACCGCGCGGCGGCTTTTTCGATAACGGCGAGATTTTCAATTGAAAGTTCCCTTAACATTTTCTCAATCCTTATCAGTCAGCCGCGCGAGCTGCACAATAAGCTGCACGGCGTGATTTTCCGATCTTGTGACGATAAACACGGTGTCGTCGCCCGCTATCGTTCCCACAACGGAGCCGAACTCCTGCTCGTCCACCACCTTGCAGGCGGCGTTGGCAAGCCCCGCGTGACATTTCAGCACGACCATATTCTGCGCGTAATCCATCGATATGACCGACTGCGCGAAAATGCTGCTGTAACCGATACTCCCCGAGCCGACACCCGAGAAATAGCGGCTGACCTCGTCGTCGGAAACGCTCTTTCTGATGTTCAGCTCGCGTATATCGCGCGAGAGCGTCGCCTGCGCGACGGTGATACCCTCGCGCTCGAGCAGCTCCCTGAGCTCGTTCTGCGTCTCTACCTCGTTTTCCGAGATTATGCGCATTATCGCCGCGCGGCGTTCCTTTTTGTTCATGGAATACTCCTTACTTAAGCGGCGTCATCAGCTTGCTGCGGACTGCGCCGTAGAAGCCGCTGCCCGTCTCGATAAGCCCGAGCGTGAGCCGCGAGCGCATTACCTGAAGCGCATCGCCCTCGAAAAGCGGAATACCGCTGCCGCCGTCCACGCTGAAAGTCGCCTTGGAGTTCTGGTAGTGGTTGACGCGCACGGTGAGTATCTGCTTGTCCGAAAAGATCATCGGTCGGTTAAACAGCGTGTGCGGACACAGCGCCGTGAACTCGATACACTCGAGATCGGGCGACAATATCGGCCCGCCCGCCGAGAGCGAATACGCCGTAGAACCCGTCGGAGTGCTGAAAATAACACCGTCCGCGCGCACTCTCGACAGCTCCGCGCCGCCGCAGCTCACCACAAACTCGGGGAGCTTTGAAACGCTCGAGCGCGACAGGATAACATCGTTCATCACGCGCTCCGAGAATATCTCGCGCTCCTCGCGGAACACCTTGCACTCGAGCAGTATGCGTCTGCTTATCGTCAGCTCGCCGCCGAGTATCTCGGGTATGCGCGATATCTCGTGAGGCTCGAGAGTTGCCATAAAGCCGAGCCTGCCCATATTCACGCCGAGCAGCGGAATGTCGTGCTCCGCGGCTACCTTGCCCCATTTGATTATGGTGCCGTCGCCGCCGACCGTCACAACGAAGTCGCATATCGCGGGAGTTTCGACGATCCTCGCGCCCATCTGCCGCGCATACTCCGAGCACTTGCCGTACACGCTCGGCTCAAAGCCGCTCTCGGACAGCAGCGCGGATATTTTCGCCGCAAGCTCGAGCGAGCCTTCCTTTTGGAAGTTGCAGCCTATCAGAACCCTCATTTCCGCTCCTTTCTCAGCGCGAGAAGATACTCCGTGTTACCGTCGCCGCCCGTTATCGGCGAGGGCGCGGTGCCCGTGACCGCGAAACCGCATTGCAGCGCGAAATCGGTCACCTCTTCAACGCATTTCAGCCGTATCTTCTCATCGCGGACTATTCCCTTTTTTGACAGATTTTTCCTGCCCGCCTCGAACTGCGGCTTTATCAGCGCGACAGCTTGTCCGTCCTCTGCGAGCAGCCTGTAAATATGCGGCAGCACGAGCTTCAGCGAGATGAACGAAACGTCCGTGCCGATAAACTCCGCCTCCGAAATGTCGTACCCGTCAAACGTAAAATCCCGTATATCGGTGTTCTCAAGCGATATCACACGGGTGTCCGCGCGGAGCTTTTCCGCGAGCTGACCCGTGCCCACGTCCACCGCGAACACCCTCGCCGCGCCGTTTTGCAGCATACAATCGGTGAAGCCGCCCGTCGACGCGCCTATGTCAAGGCAGGTCTTTCCGTTAAGGTCAACGCTCCATAATTCGAGCGCCCTTTCGAGCTTTATACCGCCGCGCCCGACATACTTCGGGAGCTTCAATTCCACGATCCCGACCTCGTCCGTATCGGTGATCTCAAACGAATTTTTTACGGCGGTCTTTCCGTTTACGACAACGCCGCCGCTGCTTATAAGGCTCTGCGCGGCGCTGCGGCTGCGGCACAGCCCCTTTTCCGTCAAATATACGTCCAAGCGCATTGTCAAGCCCTCAATATCTCGGTCATACATTCCTCGTCCAGCCCGTACATCGCGAGCTGCTCCTCGACGGTCGCGGCGGGAACGAACCCGCCCGCAACTCCGACGCACTCCGCGCGTCCGCGGTAGCCGCGCCACGCAAGCTCCGCGAGAAATCCCTCGGCAGCGCCGCCGCGAACAGAGCCCTCCTCGAAGAACACGACCTTCTTATACCCGAGAGCGATCTTAAATATCCCGTTGGGGAAAGGATTTATCGTCACGAGCCGCAGCATATCCGCGCCCGTGTTTTCGCAAGCCGCCGCGAGGTCGGCGGAGATCCTGCCGTAGGTTATCCCGAGAACGTCCGAGGACTTTCCCGAGTAATAATAGCCGCACACCGGGTCAAACATCGTGCCGAAGCGCTCCGGCATACCCATGATATCGGGCTCTCTGCCCTTGGGATACCGCACGCACGCGATACCCTCCGTGCGGTATATCGCTTCGGATAAGCACTGCCGCAGCTCCTCATACGTCGCGGGGCAGTAAATGACCGTGTTCGGCACGGCGCGGAGCATCGGCACGTCGAAAATGCCCTGATGCGTCTCGCCGTCGGCTCCGACGAACCCCGCGCGGTCTATGCAGAGCGTGATGTGCGTTTTCTCGATCGCGCAGTCGTGAATGATCTGATCGAAGCCGCGCTGCAAAAACGTCGAGTACACCGCGAAAACCGGCAACATTCCCTGCACCGCGAGCCCCGCCGCGAACGTCACCGAATGCTGCTCGGCAATGCCCGTGTCGAAGAACCTCTGCGCGCAGCTGTTCTTGAAGTAATTCAGTCCGACCGCGTACTTCATCGCAGCCGTTATCGCGCATATCCTGTTGTCGGCTTTGCCAAGCCGCTCAAGCTCGCGACCGAACGCCTCCGAGAACGATCCCGCCTCGCCGTGCGGCATATCCTCCTTGACAAACTCCTCGACAGCGCCGTTCTCGCCGACAGCGTGATACTCCCCGGGGTTGTCGGCGGCGGGCTTGTAGCCCCTGCCCTTGCGCGTGAAAACGTGCACCACGCAGGGGCGCTTCATCAGCTTAGCCACCGAAAGCGCCTCGATAAGATCGTCAATATCGTGCCCGTCGACGGGTCCGATGTACGCGAAGCCCAGATTCTCGAACAGGTTGCTGGAGTCGTACAGCGCCTCCTTGACGAGCGTTTTCGTCGCGGCAAGCGCCCTTTCGAGCGACCGCCCGACCAGCGGCACCGCCGAGAGCGCGGTCTTGAAGCGCTCCTTGGCGCAGTAGTACTTCCTTGTGGAGCGTATATGCGCCAGATATCTCGCGAGCGCGCCCGTGCTCTTGCTTATCGACATAGCGTTGTCGTTGAGGATAAGCGTGAGGTTGGAGGCGGTCTTTCCCGCGTTGTTCAGCCCCTCGTACGCCATACCGCCAGTCATCGCTCCGTCGCCTATGACCGCCGCGACAGCGCCGCTCTCGCCCTTGAGCCGCATTGCCGTGGAAATGCCGTAAGCCGCCGAAACGGAGGTGCTCGAGTGCCCGGAGATGAACGCGTCCGCGGGAGACTCCGCGCGGCGCGTAAAGCCCGAGATGCCGTCCTTTTGCCGCAGCGTGGCGAACCGCGAAAAGCGCCCGGTCAGTAGCTTGTGCGCGTATGCCTGATGTCCGACGTCCCATATCACCTTATCGCCGCCGAAAACATCGTAGACGTAATGTATCGCTACTGCCAGCTCCACCGTTCCGAGGTTCGAGGACAAATGCCCGCCGTTTTTCATAACGGTTTTCAAAATACAGCCCCGCAGCTCCCTGCAAAGCGCCTTAAGCTGCGGTGTCGTCATATGTGAAATTATGTCGTGATCAATATTGTCGTTAAGGAACATATTCTTCCTCCGTTGGGGTAATATGAAAATTTGATATTATTTGAGCGGGAATACCATCGCTATCAGAATTCCGAGCAGCGACCCCGCCAGCACCTCTATCGGCGTGTGCCCGAGAAACTCCTTGAGATCTTTCCGGTTGACGAGCTCGTCGATGTCGGGATCGGGGTCGTCGTCGCCGCCGCTGAGCTGCGATATCTCATCGTCGAGAGTGTCCACGATATGCCGCAGCTTGTTAAGCTCCTTAGCGTGCAGTCCCGCGTTGTACCGCACGCTCATGGCGTCGTAGATGACGATAGCCATAAGCAGCGCCGCGAACGCGAATTCCGTGCTGGTAAAGCCCTTCAGCCGCAGCGTGTAGATAGCGACCGAGACCACCAGCGACGAATGTGACGACGGCATACCGCCCGCGCCCGTTATTCTTTCGGGATTGAACGACTTGAATTTTATCGAATAGTGCAGAGTTTTCAGTATCTGCGCCGCTATCCACGATATAAATCCCACAGAGATAATGGGATTAAGCATTATTATCTCTTTCATTTATCGTCCTCCGTCAATATTGACGATCTAAAAGCATATTTGTGAGCCCAACGAGGAACCCGTTGTCCTCAAATTCCTCCAGCAGCCCGACCGCCTGCGCGGTGAGGGAACGCGCCTGTTCGCGCGCCTTGTCAAGCCCCACGGCGGTCACGTAGGTGTACTTCCCGTCCGCCTTGTCGCTGCCTACGGGCTTTCCGAGCAGCTTCTCGTCGGCGGTCACGTCGAGGATATCGTCCACGATCTGAAACGCCAGTCCGAGCCGCTGACCGTAGCTGCCCGCCGCGAGCTGCTTATCCGCACCCGCGCCAGCCGCTATGCACCCTGCCTTGCAGCAGAACTCCAGCAGCGCCCCGGTTTTCATACGGTACATCTCCAGTATCACACCGACGGGCGGCTGCTTGCCCTCGTTTTCGAGGTCGACGGTCTGACCGCCGATCATCCCCGAAATGCCCGAAAGCTCTCCGAGCAGCTTTATTATCTTCAGCGCCGCGTCCATCGGCAGCGTTTTCTTCAAGCCCGCCTCGGCAATGATCTGAAACGGCAGTATCGCCAGCGCGTCACCCGCGAGCACCGCCGTCGCCTCGCCGAACGCCTTGTGGCAGGACGGCTTTCCGCGGCGCATATCGTCGTCGTCCATACACGGCAGATCGTCGTGGATAAGCGAGAACGTATGCATCATCTCGATAGCGCACGCCGCGGGCAGCGCCGTCTCGGGCTCGCCTTTGCACACGCGGCAGAACTCCATTACCAGCGCCGGACGGATACGCTTGCCCCCCGCGGACAGGCTGTACCGCGCCGCGTCCGCGACGCTTTTTTGCAGGCACTCCGTCTCGGGAAGATACTTTTTCAGGGCTTCCTCGGTCATTTCCGCGTAGTCCGCGAGCATTTCTTTAACGTCCATTACTGTTCCTCTAGCTTTTCAACGGTAAGCTTCGCGTTGTCGATATACTCCTTTAGGCTTTTCGTAAGCCCCACAGCCTCGGTGTACAGCTTCATCGACTCCTCGAGCGGAAGGTCGGGAGCTTTCATCTTCTGCGATATTTCCGCGAGCTTTGCCATTTCCTTTTCAAAATCCATAATATCAGTCCTTTACTTCCCTAGAGCTTGTATTCATAGGATATTGCACACGTCTTTTCGGCAAATTTTGCCGCTGTCTGCGTCAAAGCTCCTTGGCGTACATACAGTACGCCTGCGTCGCTTTTCCTTGTCAGCGACAAAATTATGCTCGAAAATCCGTGCACAAATCCTATAAATACAAGCTCTTAACAGCAGCCGAAACGCTGCCCTTGTCAAATCTTACGTCTATAACATCGCCGACCGACAGCTCCTTCGCGCTGCGGACAGCCTTCCCGTTGTACGTCGCGGTCGAATAGCCGCGCGACAGAACGGCGAGCGGGTTCAGATCGGATATCGACTGCGCGTATATTTTAAGCCGCGATTCGGCGTTGTCGAGCCGCCTGTGCACCGACTGCGCTATGCTCTCGGAGTACTGCGCTATTGTCTGCTCCCAACGGAGAATACGGTTTCGCGGGGAATTGAGCTGAACGTCCTTGCCGAGCAGCATAAGCCGCCGCTCGCGGCTGTCTATGATCCGCTTTATCTCGCTGTGGAAGTACTGCTCCACGCCGTCCAGCCTTGCCGCCTCCTCGGCAGCTGCCTTTGTCACGATGACCGCCGCGGAGGTCGGCGTCGAAGCGCTCACGTCCGCAACGTCGTCCGACAACGAGTGGTCGACCTCGTGACCAACGGCGCTGACCGTCGGTATCGTTGACGCGAATATCGCCCTCGCCAGCTCCTCGGAATTAAAGCAGTCCAGATCCTCCTTGGAGCCGCCGCCGCGCGCGATTATCATCACGTCCGCGCCGATCGTCTGCGCGCGCCGCACGGCGCTCACCAGCGACGGCACGGCTGCCGCTCCCTGAACCTGCGCCGGCACACACACCACCGTCACCGCGGGGAACGTCTCCGCGAGCTTGTCGCAGATATCGTGCCACACCGCGCCCGTCGGCGAAGTGACCACGGCGATCTTCTTCGGGAAACGCGGCAGCGGGCGGTGTTGGTTGAACAATCCCTCCGCGCGCAGCTTCTCCGTCAGCATCTGCAGCGCCGCCGCCTTAGCGCCCTCGCCGTAGGGGATAATGTCCTCGCCCTTTATCTGATACTGGCTCTGCTTGCGGCTGATGCTGACGCTCCCGAGGACTATCACCTCGTCGCCCTCCTTGGGCATATATGTGAGCCTTGAGGTGCTCTTGAAGATGGCTACCTTGAGCGAGCACTCCTCGCGCCCCTCGCCCTCACGCAGCGAAAAGAATATCCAGTCCATATACGCGCTTTTGCTCTGTACCGTGATACGGCTCACCTCGCCGCATACGCCAATATTGTTCAGCTCGGGGCACCCCGAAAGCGCCCTGTCTACGCGCTGTGTGAACTCGCTGACGGAATAGACCGCGTTATCCATTATTTCCCAGCTCCCTCATGTACGAATTGAGAATACCGTTGATAAATCCGCTGTCGGCTTTCAGCGAGTACTTTTTCGCAAGCTCCACCGCCTCGTTTATAGCCGCGGCGTTCGGCACGCGCTCGCAGTACTTCATCTCATAGACCGCGATCTTAAGTATTATCATATTGACCTTGGCGATACGCGACACGGAGCGCGATGTTGAGTACTTCGCGATTATCCCCGCGAGCTCCTCGTCGTGCTCGAGAACGCCCTTTACGATCTCGTCCGTCTGCTCGTTTTTCGCCATATCGAACGCCTCGGCGTTCAGCTCGTCTATCTCCTCAAGCGTCGTACCGAAAAGCAGCTGATACAACACCAGAAACGCCCCCTCGCGAACCTCGGGGCGGGTCAATCTGTCGCTCATATGTTCTCCTTATCCTTTTCGTCCGCGGAGAGCCTTTCGGATTCACGATAGCTTACTCCCGCTATATTCACGTCTACCTTCGTCACGGTAAAGCCCGTCATATTCTGCACCGCGCTTTTCACGCTGTGCTGTATGCTCTCCGCGACCTTGACCGCGTTGTAGCCGTCAATTACCGAGATGTCGAACTTTATCGCCGCAGCCTCGCCGAGTATCCTCGCGCGGACGGGTCCTCTGAACTTTGACAGCGCGGACGATGCCTCAAGCCGCTGCCCCTTTACGGCAACGCCCTCTATCTCACAGGCGGCGGTCTCCGCGATCTTCAGTATTACCTCCTCCGAGACCTTAATGCTTCCCGGCGTATGCTTCTTAGATGTTTCCATATTTTTCCTCCGCAATATTAAAAGCGATTTAAACCGCACTTTTCCTTATACTCTCTTATTATACCACAAATGCCAATAATAAACAAGTGCTTTTTTACAGAAATCTGCGGAAATACCGATTTAATCGCGGTTTTCCCCGCTCCCCGTCAAGGGAAACCGCATAAAATAGGGCTTTAACATCGATTAAGATAAAACCGTACCATATTTTATCCTTTTTTTCTGCATTTCCCCCCGCCTCCGGCGGGGGAAACGCAGAAAATCTCGGAAAAGTTTAATTGGCGGAGCAATAAATTGATCTTCCCTGTAACCAATTTCATTTTTCGGCATAAAATGCGGTTAGAGCAGGCAAAATCGGCATAGGTGGGAGGGAAAGAGTATGCGCGGACCGAGAAGAAGAAAAAGACGCTGCGGCGCGGGAACGGGCTTAGTGCTCGCGATAGCGGCGTTTCTGGGCGCTATTATGTGCCTGTCGTTCTTTTCGATAAAGGTCATGCTCTTCGTCATCGCCATTCTGCTGATAGTGCTGGGGATATTCCTTTTAAAGCTGTGAAAGGAGCGTTACATATGAAAGTTGTCGTGGTAAAGAGCCCGAAAATGTTCGTCGGCTTTTTGAGGCTGATGTTCGGTATCAAAAAATCCGAGATGACGTAATACTGTCAGTATAGACAGAGCCGCAGCCCGAACAGGCTGCGGCAAAAGTGTTTATTTTACCTCCACAATGGTGATATTGTCCCCCGCGACCTCTACCTCCGAGAGCAGCGTGGACTTTATCTTGGCCGCGCCCGCCGCGTCGAGACCGTCCGTCTTGACGATGATGTTCGCGCCGTTTCCGCTGAGATAGCACAGCGCGTCCTCGAAGCCCTGCGCCTTAAGCAGGGTCTCTATCTTGTTCTCACTCTCGATGATGCTGCTCAGATTCTGAGCGTTTGTCTCGACTACCGTCAGCTCATCTCTCGTCATATCGCCGCCCTGATACATACCCGCGATGACCTCTGCCGCCTCGTCGCGGCTCTGCTGCTTATCCAGACGAGCCTGCGCGAAGTACGCGTCGCTGCCCGCGGTATTGGACACATACGCCGCGTCGCCGTAGTTCGTGCCGCCCACCTCCGTTGTCGGCGGGGTGATCTCGGACTTTTTCGCCGACGACACGATAAAGTTCACCGCTACCGCCGCGCCGAGCAGCACGGTCAGCGACGCTATCGCGATCTGTTTCTTCCCGATAATGATATTAAGCCTTTTCATAACATAAGTTCTCCCTTCCTGATCTGCCGATCTGTTCCGTTTTTTCCCGCCTACGTCGGGAAAAAACACTTGATCGGCGATTTCCTAACAAGTAACATATACCCTCGACAGCCCGATATCCAGTGCCTTTGCGACGGTATTCGCGACGCGCTCCTTGACTATGGGGTCGGACGCTCCCGGGCACACCACCGCCGCGCCGCGCACCTTGGGCTGCACGGTGCCGACCTTGAGCGGCTCCTTGGCGCTTCCCGCGAGGACGACCTCCGTCTCGAACGCCGAACCGTTTGAACTGCCGTCGCTGTCGGTGCGCGAGGAGCTCTCCGACCGCGCGTCCTTTTCGTACACCTGCTGCGATACCGTGTCGAGCGTGACCATGACCGTGACCTCGCCCGCGCCGTCTATCCGCGAGATAAGCTGTATCAGCCGCTGCTCGAGCTCGCGCTCCAGCTCGGAGGCGTTCTCGGCGGTGAAAGGCTCCGCGGCACTTTTTTTCCCGCCGCACGACACGGTGGAGAGCAGCAGCAACAGCATAGCCGCCAGCGCTCCCGCGACTATGATCTTCCTGCCCTTATCGCCGAGCAGGAGCTCCTTTATTCGTTCCCTCACTCCTTTACCTCCATAGAGCCTGTACCAATAGCCGCAGAGCATTTCGGGCTATCGGAACACGTTCGTTATTTTGATGTCCTCCGAAAGCTCGCGCGAGAGGAGCTCCGCCGCCGCTTCTGCCGCCGCATGCTCACCCTCGCTAAAGACGAGCTTTACCTGTGTAATATCTATGCTGTACAAACCCGAAATATTAACGATAACGTGAATTTCTTCGGGATAAATTTCGTGCTCTCCCAGCAGCTTGTACAGCTTATCCGTCATATCCCCGCATATTTTTCGGCGCAGATTTTCGGTCATATCGGCGGTCATATCCCCGTAGACGCCGTACTCCTCGACAGCCTTATACCGAACGTCAAGGTCGATATCCGCGCCCGTGACCGCCGTTATCCCCGTAAGCAGAAATACCGCCGCTATCAGCAGGGATATCTGCTTCGAGAATTTATTCTCTGGCACCAGCATCCTGAAAAGCGCGGTGGAGATCGCCGCGATACATACAGTTGACACGAAACTCATTTTACACCGTCCCCGTTATCGCGAGCAGCAGCGCTGCCGCCAGTGTGTTCAGCAGCAGAAAGCACGCCGTAACCGCGATTATTATCGTCATCACCGCGCCGCAGCTCTTGAGCAGTGCCGTCAGCTCCTTAAGCCCGAACATCTCCGCGGCGTACTCCGAGCAGGTCAGCGCCGCCTTGTAGCAGAGCAGACCGATAAGCACCGGCACGATCATCGCCGCCACCGCGATTATCCCGTAAGTCCCGACGCTGCTTTTCAGCATCGTCAGGCTGCTGCCGAACGTGTTCACCGCGTCCGCGATAGTTCCCCCGACGATCGGCACGCCCTGCGAGACCATAAACTTCGCCGCCTTGATAGCGGCGTTGTCGGCTGCCGAGGCGACTAAGGTCTGCGCCGAGAGAACGCTCATAAACACGGTCATTATCAGCGTCAATCCCCATACGACGAACTTCTTTATCAGCTCCCCGAGCTTGTCCAGCTTCATCTGCGGGTGCACCGCGCCCGCGGTCGATACGCCGATGATGGTGCCGCATAACGGCGCCAAAAAGTTGACCGCGAGCTGCGAGAAAAGCTGCGTAGCCGCGAGCGCCGCGGAGTTCACGGCGGTCGCGGAGGATACGTGCCCGATGACCGCCGATATCGCCGTGAACGAGGGAATAAACACGAGCATAAAGTTCGCCGCCGCGCCGAGCAGTCCGAGCGTGCTGTCCAGCACTTCGTACACCGACGCGGTCGCTATCCCCGCGCCGCACAGCACGCCGACCGCCGAAAGCACGCCTTTCATATTCCCCTCGCCGCAGACGCTCTCCGCGAGCGCACAGAACAGCACCACTCCGCACAGCGAGCACAGCAGCGCGAGGGGCTTTCCGGCGGTGTGCTTGACGGTCTCCCACAGCTCCCCGAGCACTCCCGTGAACGACAGGTTCATCGCGCCCGAGTTGTCGGGAGTGATACCCTCGCTGTCGAGAATATCGCGCGCGCTGTCGGTAAGGGCATCGGAGAGCTGATCCTGACCGAAGTCGATGGACTGCGCGCTGGCGGCGGCGGGAGTAAGGAGCGTCAGTATTACCGTCAACGCGGCGAGAAGTATGTACC
>CAMWVP010000073.1 GCA_947177735.1 uncultured Clostridia bacterium | reverse complement strand
CTACATTATAGCATCCTCACCTACAAAATATAACTAGCAAACTAACAATTAATAGAAAATTCGGAATAAACAGTCAATTAATTTAAAAATAACACATTTTTACTGATTTCCAAGTTGCTATATACTAAAATTTACAAAAGATTTATACCTACATAATAATTATAGTATACCTTTGTCATTTTTTCAATATGTTTTGCGCAAGATGTCGAAATCCTGCGCAACGTGTAAATATTTTGTACAAATCAACAAAAATATAATGCTTGCTTTGTAAAATATCACAAAGCTTCATTTCTTGTTTTACCTCAAGGCTGCCATTAAATCTAACAATTATTTTTTCTTATTTCATCTGGCTGTACTTACTCCATTTTACGCCCTACCTGCTCCGATTTTTCGGTTTCGATGAACTCGCAGAGAGTTTTCATTTATCCACCTGCTACCCCATAAACAAAATATCCACAGCTCTCACTGCGGATATTACTTTTCAAATGCAAGCACCTATAAAATATCAAGCAAGCAAATACAAATAGACGGCAAGGCATCTAAAATAACACTCAGTAATAAACAACAAATCCGAACACATCACGAGTGAGGAATGTGTTCGGATTATGTGTTAATGGCTCCCCCACACCTTTTAAATCCGAAACGTAAGTGCTTAATTTGAGAGGAATCACCTCGGATTCCTCTCGGCAATTAAAGTTTATAACGGCTTTATCATCATATACATAGACCGAATTGACGAACGTGTCAATGATCCGCTGCTTATTGTCATTGTTGGCAAGGTCAAGGCTTACCATCTTTGAAAGCCAGAACTCGATTTGCTCCTTTGTCAATATCTGATCTTGAATTTCCTCACGAGCGATCTTGACTTCAAGGTCCGTTTTCTGCTCCGTAAGTTCGTCCATGCGCTTTTTGGTTGTCGGATTGATGATTCCCTGCTCAATAGCCGCCATAACATTAGAAAGTGACTTTTCAATCTCGACAAGCTCTCTTTGCAGCAACGGCAGGGTAGTGTTCTCGTGTTTCTGCCATTGAAGAACCCGGCTTACAATACCGTCCATTATATCCTTGTCAAAAATATACGATACGGTTTTGCGCATAATGGCTTCTTCAATATCTGCCTTGCGAACCGTGCGCTTCTTGCAGTCCTTTTTGCGCTTGGCGTTTGAACACTTATAATAATGATACTTCTTGTCATTGCGACCTGTGCCGCTCTCTCCGACCATAGTCGCTCCGCAACAACCGCAGATCAGTTTCGTTGAAAGAAGATACCTATCGTCCGCCTTGTAAGTAGACGGCGCGTACTTGTTTTTCTCTAACCTGTCCATCGCCAACGCGAACAATTCCTTTGAAATGATCGCGGGAACCACGTTCGGCACAACAACATCTCTGTATTGGTACTCGCCTATGTACTTGCGGTTCTGCAAAAGCGCCGTGACCGTGGTCTTTCCTATCGGCTTGCCTCTCGAAGAACGGACACCGTTATCATTGAGGTACGTCACAATGTCCTTGATCTGTCTGCCGTTGACATACATAAGAAACGCTTCTTTAATAAATGGAGCGGTCAGTTCGTCGATCTGATAGTGCTTGTACTCGTCAATTTTAAAGCCAACGGGAATATACCCGCCGTTGTATTGACATTTCAAAGCGTTCTCAGTCATACCCCTTATAACTTTTTCGGACAACTCAGCGGAGTAATATTCCGCATACCCCTCAAGCACCGATTCGAGAATTATTCCCTCCGCGCCCTCGGATATGACTTCCGTAGCGGAAACAACTTTCACTCCATTTTTACGAAGCGCCGCTTTGTAATGTGCGCTGTCGTATCTGTTCCGTGCGAACCTATCCAACTTCCAAACAATGACCATATCGAAAAGTCCTCCGGAACTCTCTTTGACCATTCGCTGAAATTCGGGGCGATTGTCAGTCTTTGCCGATACCGCTCTGTCAATATACGAGCCAACGAGTGTGTAGCCTTTACGCTCTGCAAATTCTTTGCACTCACGAAGCTGACCCTCTATGCTCTCCTCGCGCTGATTGTCGCAGGAGTAACGCGCATAAATTACTGCTCTCATCTAATTTACCTCCTTTATTATACATTATTAAATATAGTTTGTCAAAAGTTTTTGTGCTGCTCTATATTTTAATTATAACACACCCGAAAGTTTTTGTCAACACTTTAAAGCGATAAATAGCATGCTTTTTTCGACTTTCGAGTGCGATATAATCAAGCCACATTCTCATTGCCCTGATGAATTTTTTCAAGATGTTCTGCCCAAATTTTCTTACCCCTATCTGATGAAAAGAATTCCTGCATAACAGGGAGCAAACTCTGCACCAGCGCATCAAGCTGCTCATCGGCAAGAGCAACAACGGGCTTCTTCTGTTCTTCCATTCACATCACCTACCTTTATTATTGTTATACTACCTTAAATCGCCTTACGTTTTTCAAACCGCCGAACGTTGGCGAGTTCGTCCAAGCGCTTACGGATTTTCTCAATATCGTCTTTGCCGTTCTCGTACAGATCACGTCTCTCGTCCTCTGTTCCACGCGAGAGAATATCCGAGAGATATTCTATGTAGTCGATTTTATGCAGACTCTCGACAAACAGCGGATGAAATTCGTCGTCCTGATTTCGGGGAGCGAAGTCCCTATGCCATTTGTAAAGTTCCGTCAAATACGCTTTAACGGTTAGTCTTGCCTCACTGACCCACTTCTGCATTTCGTACTTCGGGTTTGGTGGTATTTTAATAGGTACGGCGTTACCTCTGTCAAACAGCCCCAATCCAAAATCCTCACTGATCTTTTTTGCCGCGTCTATCTGCCGCAGCAGATGCGAACTTGTTCGCTTCGTACAGCTTTGCTACGAACCCCGTGCAGTCGCCCGTTGCAGGGGCGAACTTGTTCGCTTCGTGCAGCCGAAACAGTAGAAGTGATCGTCATAGACTTAGGGCTCGGACTTTTATCGTCGTGGAACAGGCAGCAAGTCATACCCGCCCTGTTCACTTCCAATCCGTAGAACCTTGCGACCTCCGGCATAGCCAGCCTGCTCTTTATCTCAGAGAAAACATTATCTAATGTCTTCCCCCTCCCTATTGAAAAAATGTTGAAAAGCAAAATTTCTTGGCAAGGTTCGGGACAGAACGGCGAGCAACTGCTCCGAGAATTTTGCCTTTCACTTATAGGAAAAAATTCAGCGATTTTTCAACGGTTTTGAAAAAAGTTTTTTTCAAATCTCTTTTTTGCACAATTCACATAGCGCTAATATGTGAATACCTACAAACTAAAAATTATATTTCGGAAAACCGTTGAATTTTCCGAAATATTTTTCCTATAAGTGGGAGGGGATGTCATGGTCTACTGTTTACCGCCACAGATGAAAAATCGGAGGGGGCATACTTTTTTGAGCAGTCGAAGCAACCAAAGTGATTGCCGTAAACCTTGAAGCTAGAAAATTTTTTCTCGTGTAATGTGCAGCAACCCCTCCCTCCTGCTCATTCCCAATCTGTAAAACCGGGCACCCTCTGCTCTACCCCCTCTTGATGAAAATTTTTTTTGAGAGAGAAAATCTTTGCGAAGTTCGAAACAGATCGGCGAAAATCTGTTCTGAGAATTTTGCCTTTCACTTAAAGGAAAAAAATCAGCGAATTTTGCAGTATAATCTTCCCACAAATTTTGATTTTCTCTTTTTTAAACAAATTTGACATCCCCCTTATGTGCATTTGCACAATCTTTTTAGATTTTTTGCTTTTCAGATTGAAAAAACGGCAAAAAAATTCCTATAAGTGAGAGGGGATGGCACGATCTGCTGTTCGCCGCCGCAGATGAAAAATTGGAGGGGTCATACTTTTTGAAAAAGGCAAGAAAAAAATGGAATGGACTACTTTTGCGTTTGGATTGATTAGCAAGCACAGAAAGTTGTCCATACTTTGCCAACATTTCCCATTTCTCGGTATGCCCCCTCGAAAAATTTTAGGGAACCCGCCGCCCTTAAATTCATTACCCAAGACTAACTCGCGCAGGAGCGCACAACAATAAAATCTATTAGGAAAAACTAACTATGCGAAAGTACAAACAGGTCAAACGTAAAGGCTATTCACTATATTCAGTCATTTGAATCTAAAGACAATATCTCACTGGAGCTTGCTCACCAGATCTTGAGAACTTTTGCGAGAAAGACTTTCGATGATAATTACCAAGTGGTTATCGCAGCGTTTTCAGCGAAACCGATAATGCCTTTCGGGTATCATACAGCATATAAAATAAGTATTTGACATATCATTGCGTTTAAGTTATAATTAAAGTGTAAATGGGATATTATCCCGAATTTATTTTTTTCTTTGAGAGGAGAAATTACTATGAAAAAAATATCGGCATTTATTATATCCGCTGCAATGCTCTTTTCGCTGACGGCCTGCGGAAACAGTTCGTCGGACGGCAGCGGCGGCAGCATATCCAACATATATTCAAACGGAGCGGGGCAGAGCAGCAGTTCAACATCAAGCGTCTCTTCTTCCACGGAAAGTTCCGACACTCTCAACAGCACAGATTCCGAGCAGACCTCGTCCAATGTACCTGAAAGTTCTTTGACAAGCTCCGATGAGACGACTTCATCTGTTTCCAAGGAGTCCTCTGTATCCTCAACGGATAACTCGGCTGTCGAGGAAAAACCGACCGAGAGTACCGATTCTCAGACGCAGGCTGCTCCCGAACAGGCGACTTCTACGACAACGGAGGAGAACACGCCGTCCGAACCAGAGGGCACAAAGATACTTGTAGCGTTTTTTTCGGCGACCAATACCACAAAGGGTGTTGCTCAGAAAATCGCAAACGCGGTCAACGCCGATCTGTACGAGATCACTCCGCAGCAGCCGTACACAAGCGACGATCTGAATTATCACAATGACAGCAGCCGCACATCTATTGAAATGAATGACCCTAATGCGCGTCCCGCTATTTCGGGCAGCGTTACGGATATGGAGCAGTATGACATCGTGTTTGTCGGATATCCAATATGGTGGGGCGATGCGCCGAGGATCATGAGTACATTTGTGGAAAGTTACAGCTTTTCGGACAAGACTGTTGTACCGTTCTGCACCTCGGCAAGCAGTGGTGTAGGTTCAAGCGCAAGCAATCTCGAGAGGCAGGCGGGCAGCGGAAATTGGCTTAGCGGCACACGCTTAAACGGCAGCGCGTCGGACTCCGATATATCAAGCTGGATAAACGGACTTGGATTGAACTTATAAGAGGCGAAAATGAAACGAATATTTAAGACATTTGTCTGTGCTTTATCAACAATGACTATGGCTGCGGCGCTTGGCGGTTGTCAAAGCGTTCCGCAGAACTCCGAGAGTACCTCACATATATACTCCGATATGGATTCGTCATTAATCACATCCTCCGACAACACACAAAGCAGCAATGCTCATATCGTGTCGGAGGAAAGCTCGGATACTCAAGACGAACCGGCAACAGATTCTTCCTCAAACAATACCGAAACGGAAGAAGCGATTACTTCCGAATCCGATATACCCTCCGATAACGGCGTGGATTCGCAGATAGTTATAAACATCTCTGTCGGAGATACTGCTCTGAATTGTGTTTTGTATGATACCGAATTGGCGGGGGAAATAGCCGAAAATATGCCATTTACTATTTCTATGGAAGAGTACATCGGCAGAGAATATTACGGCAGACTTGACTTTACTCCGCAAACAGTCACCGATGGGCAGCTTTACTTTGAAACCGGAGATTTGTCCTATTGTCCCTCTCTCAATTCATTGGCTGTTTTTTACGCACAGACCGACCAAACGGATCATACTATCGAAGTTATCCCTATTGGCAAAATAACGTCCGATCTCAGCGTGTTCGGCAGTTTTAAGAGCAGAGAAAATGTAACATTTTCAATAGCGGCTTGATTGTGAGGTGCTGTTATGAAACAAAAAATAAAAATATTGATCGACGTCCTTATGACTGTGCTGCTGCTTGCGCTAATGGCTTATCAGGTCGTTGGAGACGTGCTTCACGAATGGTTCGGTACGGGTATGCTGGTGCTGTTTATCGTTCATAATATTCTGAATTACAAGTGGTATGCAAGTCTTTTCAAGGGGAAGTACAAGCCGCAGCGAGTATTTTCGGTGTTGGTAAACATTGCCGTACTCGCGGCAATGCTTTCACTCGGATACAGCGGAATAGTGATGTCACGAAATGTTTTCGCTTTCCTCCACATCGGCAATGGAATGGCGCTTGCGCGTTCTATGCACCTTGCCGTGTCGTATTGGGGGTTTGTCCTTATGAGCCTGCATTTGGGACTGCATTGGGGAATGATCATCGGGCTGTTCCGCAAGCTCACAAAGGGCAAAGCTCCCGCGGTGGTCGTATGGGTGATGCGTGTAATTGCGGCGGCGATTGCCGTGTTCGGCGCGATCCTGTTCATTAAGGCGGACATTTTCTCGTATATGTTTTTAAAGAACGATTTCGCGTTCTTTGATTTCGACAAATCGGCGTTCGCTGTTTTTGCGGAATATATCGTGATGATGGGAACATGGGTTTTTATCGGATATTATATAACGAAAATATTGCGTCTTTTCTCAAAGAAGCCGGACGTTGTGACCGAAAGAAACGAGATCGATCCGTAATTTTGATAAGCATAATTTAAGCCGTCCTTTTATAAGGGCGGCTTGCTTTTATATTGTAAAACATCCTTTGTAGTACAATAATGTTTCATTTATCGGTACACGCAACTACCTTTGTATGCTTACATGATTGAGAAAAATCCCTCGGTTGTGATTATACCACCGAGGGATTTCCATAAATGGAGGAAGAAAGCTATTTATCCGATAGTCTTGCATTTCCCGATAACATCGCCCGTCCGCAGATATTCGTAGGTAGGCATTTCAAACAGTATCGGCTTGAGTGCGCGGTAGTCGATCTTTCCGTCCGCTGTGAGGACTTTTTCCTCCGCGAACGTATTCGCGATCTTGCAGACAAAGCTTTCAAAGCCTTTTGTTTCGTAAATATCATCTACCTCGCATTCCATTACAACGGGCGCGTCATCTATCATCGAAACGCCGTTATCACTCAGCGTGAATTTAAACAGTTCCGATTTATCCTCCTTTGCTCCGCTTATGCAGCCCGAACGGTCTGCAAGCGGCAGGAGCGCTTCGTCCACGATACTTATCGAGAGCTTTTTTGTTTCCTTAATTCCCTTGTTCGTGTAATGCGGCTGCGCAAGGCTCACCATTACGCGGTCGTGACCGATGATACCGATATGTCCGACAAGCACCCAATTCGGTTTGCCGTCTACCATAGCTCCCACTACCACAAGCGGCGTGGGATAAAGTGCGAGCGCGTTTCCGATATTCTTCTTCATAGTAAAGACCTCCGTTAATTTCTTGGAATATTGTTTGCGTCAAGCCACGCGGAAACGTCGCTCGGCATACTCGAGCCGCCCGAATAGTGTATCGACAGCGCCTCACCCATTGTGGCATTTGGCGCGAGCTTTGTTATCGCAGTAAGGCTCTGTCCGAAACGACCACCGCCGTGCGAGCAGAACGGGATTATAGTCTTTCCCGAAAGATCGTATTCCTCCAGGAACGTCGCTATCGGCATCGGGATAGAAGCCCACCAATTCGGATAACCGAGAATTATCGTGTCGTATTGCGCGATATTCTCGACCTTGTTCTTTATCTCGGGACGAGCTTGTACATTCTGATCGCGCTGTGCTTCATCAAGAACGGTGTTGTAATCGTTAGAATAGGGGTTCACAAGCTCTATCTCAAAGAAGTCCGCACCCGTCTGCGAGCGTATCTCATTCGCGATGCCGCGAGTGTTGCCGCCCCACGAGAAGAAGGCTATCAGAACATTGTTTCCGCTGCCCGAGGTATTCTGTGAACCCTCGCTCGTTATGCTTCCCGATCCCTTTACGGCATTCCGCACAAGTCGGATACCGATGTTGAAGCTGCCCTTATCCTCGGCAAGAGTAGCGCGGTACGCGCTGCGCATATTCTTCGCGAAATCATTCCAGCCGCCTCCGCGGTATACCCGCAGTGTTCCGCTCTCCGCGCCCGCGGGATCGGTCTGCGCTTCCGTTGGATATGCTCCGTAATAATCCCATACCCACTCGCCGACATTGCCGTGCATATTGTAAAGACCCCATTTGTTCGGCGAAAAGCTGTTTACCGCGACCGTGGTCTGACGGTATTGTCCCGGCTTTGTCGTGAGGTTTTCCTGTGTAAAATAATTGCCCTCTATTTCATATGGATAATGCCCGTAATAATTCGCTTCTTCCGCGCTTATCGAATTTTCAGTGTTGAACGGCGTAGTCGTTCCCGCTCGGCAGGCATACTCCCACTCCGCTTCGGTAGGCAGACGGTAGCCGTCGGCGCTTCTGTCCCATGTGACCTTATTTCCGTCAATGGTGTAAGCCGGCGTAAGGTTTTCCTTTTCACTGCGGGCGTTGCAGTAACGAACCGCGTCGAGCCATGAAACGTTCTCGACGGGCAGATCGTCGCCGCTGAAATTGCTTGGTTTTTGCCCCGTGACCTCACTGTATTCGGCTTGCGTGATCTCGTAAACGCCGATATAAAAGTCGCTTACTGTAACGGTGTGCTGAGTTTCGTCATCGGAGCGCCAAGCCTCCGTTGCGGGACTGCCCATTTCAAAGGTGCCGCCATTTATCAATACAAAACCTTCCGGCATATTTACTACCTCCTGCTGAATATCCGAAGCATCGGAATTATCGGAAACATTCGCCGAAGATGTATTCGGCTGCTCCGAACCTGTACTTTCCTGTTGCAAACTGCTACCTTGCGGTGAGCTGTTTCCTTGCTGAGAAAATTCGGACTGCTGATCGGACGCATTGGAGCAACCTACAAGCGACAGCGCTATAATTCCCGACAGCAGCGTTGTTATAATACGTTTCATAATTCCTCCTTAAAATTCAAGTGTTTTTACCTTTTGTTACTTATAATAACTATTTTAAAGGCGGGTTATATGATTTTACGGTACAAGGATTACCGCAGGCAATAGCATTGTCGGGAACAGACGATTTAACGACGCTTCCTGCACCGATAATCGCGTTATTTCCTATAGTAACTCCCGGCAGTATTACCGCGCCGCCGCCTATCCACACATAGTCCCCGATCCTCACGGGGGCTGTCATAGTTTTGACTGCCATAACGCCGTCCTCATTCCAAAACCGTTCGGCGCCGTTTTTCGGGTGGGTGGCAGTATATATTTTTACGTCCGGTCCTATAAGCGTATTATTGCCGATCGTTATTTCGCCTGTGTCAAGAAGCGTGCAGTTCAGATTTATCAAGCTGTTGTCACCCAACGAAATGTTGTTCCCGTAATCGACATAAAACGGCTGATTGATCCTTGAATTTTCGCCGAGATGCCCGATAAGCAGCTTTAACACTCGTATCCTTTCATCATTATCGGCGGCGGAAATGTTGTTATACTCGCGCATAAGGTCTTTTGCGCGGTTTTGCTGCGTCCTAAGCTCGGGATCGCGCGCGTCATATATTTCACCGTTCTGCTTTTTTTCATATTCGGTCAATGTTATCACCTCATGATCTGTATTTACTGTACTTATATTATAAAGCAAAAGTTGTAAAATGTAAAATACTTATTTTTAATGATTTATCATACGCAAATTGAATGATAGGCGCAAAAAAACAGGTCGGTAAAAACCGACACAAATCATTATTTTCGGATATTATTTCAGTTTATTATACTCCTCGTCCGATACGGGTTCGCACCATTCATTTGACGCGTTCTCGCCCGGTATCTCAACGGCGAGATGTGAAAACCACGAATCGGGAGCCGCACCGTGCCAATGCTTCACCCCGGCGGGGATATTGATAACGCTTCCCGGCAGCATTTCCACAGCTTCCTTGCCAAATTCTTGATAATAGCCTCTGCCGCCAACGCATATCAGCATTTGACCGCCGCCACTCTTCGCGTGGTGAATGTGCCAGTTATTTCGGCAGCGCGGCTCGAATGTCACGTTGTAAATGGGAATTTGCTGTGTTGAAATCGGCGCAAGATAGCTCTGCCCTACGAAATATTCCGCATAGCCGTTGTTTGGTTCGCCGATAGGGAAAAATATTGTGTTCTGATATTTGTCCTTTTCGGTCGCCGCTTCGTTTTCCTCATTCCACACATCCTTTGCAAGTCGGAACACCGCCCAGCCTTTCGGCCAACCAACATACATGGTCGCGTGAGTAATTATCGCGGCAATCTCGCTCTTTGTCACACCGTGCGCTTTCGCGTTCTGTAAATGATAAACGAGCGACGAATCGGTGATGCCCGTCGCCATAAGCGATACAACGGTAATGATACATCTTGTTTTGACTGATATGAAACCCTCGTTCCAAACCTCGCCGAACAGAACATCATCATTTAAATGCGCGAACATAGACGCAAATTCACCGAGGCTTTCACGTCCTGCGGTCTGTACGATTTTTTCACTCATTATATGCACTCCTCCGTGATTATTTCATTTCTTTTTCCCACATACGAATAACGTCAATATCCGCACGTTTCGCACAAGACTCGATATTCTCCATTTCACTTGCGGAAAGAACAAGCTCCGCCGCTTTGGCCGCGTCCTCTACATGAGATGTTTTTGTTACGCCGATAATAGGCAGCGTTCCCTTTGCAACAGCCCATGCTACGGGGATCTGCGCTATTCCCACATTGTGAGCGTTCGCAATGTTTTTCAAACATTCAAGTAACTCATCGAACTTTCCGAGAACGGAATTGTACGCTTTAGCCCTTGCCGAGCCTTCCGGGAACGGATGGTCTTTATCGTATTTCCCGGACAGCGCCCCCTGTTCCAACACCATATACGAGAAAAAAACCATCCCTCTTTCTTTGCAGTAATCAAGGATACCCGAAGTTTCCGAGGAGCGGTTCAAAAGGCTGTAATGATTTTGCACCGCGGAAATATGAAGTCCCTCTTTTGCGAGAATTTCCTCTGCCTGCTTTAATTCAGCAAGATTATGATTTGATACGCCTATCTTCTCGATCTTGCCGCTTTTCGCCAGAGGAATAAGCTCCGTTATCCATTTAGGCGCTCCCACGGGATTGTGTATCCAATAGATGTCCATAAAGTCTGTTCCAAGCCTATGTGCGCTACCCTCATACATTGCGGTAACAGCGTTTTCGGCGTTCGGATCGGCACATTGCGGCGTGAACTTAGTTGATATCAGATACTGATCGCGAGGTACGCCTTTCAAAAAGTTACCGAGTACGGTCTCCGATGTTCCCATGCCGTAAACAAACGCTGTATCCCAAAGATACAGTCCTTTCTTCATAGCCTCGTCAAATACCGGACGAAGTTCATTTTCGGTCAAAGTGCCGCCAAATGTTCCGTCGTTTCCCCAAGCCCACGCTCCAAGAGCGATTTTGGGCATTTCCAAATTTTTAGTACTCATTACATTACCTCCTGAAAAAGTTATTATATTTTTTGATCGCCTGTAGACCAAACGTGCTTTTCCCGCGCAAGCTCGGGCTTGTTCTGCGCCATTACTCCGGCTAATGCGTGAGGAAGATAAGGTTCTTCGAGATACGTGATCTCCTCATCGGTCAGCTTTAATTCCACCGATTTTACAGCGGTTTCAATGTGACTTAGCTTTGTAGCGCCCACAACGGGGGAGGTCACCTTTGTAAGCAGCCACGCAAGCGAGAGCTCTGTCATGCTTATATTTCTCTTTTCGGAGATCTCAATTACTCTGCGGATTATAACCTCGTCCTGTTCCTTTGTCGCGTCGTATTTGAATTTCGCGTAACTGTCCTCTTGGAGCCGCTTGCTGTCCTCGCCGGGCTTTCGGGAAAGTCGTCCGCTTGCCAATGCGCTGTATGGAGTGAGTGCGATGTTATCCTCATAACAGAAAGGGGTCATTTCGCGTTCTTCCTCACGGAATATCAGATTGTAGTGACCTTGTACGGAAACAAATTTCGGGAAATTCTCTTTTTCGGCAAGAGCGTTCGCCTTTGCAAGCTGCCACGCGTAACAGTTGGATATGCCGATATAGCGGGCTTTCCCCGCCTTGACAGCATTCGACAGACCCTCCAGAATATCGTATATGGGAGTTTGGTAATCCCACATATGATAAATATACAAGTCAACATAATCCATTCCGAGATTTTGCAGGCTCTTGTCGAGCATTTTCGCGATATGCTGCTGTCCGGAAATGCCGTTCTCAATCTCATCGGTCGTTCTCGGCAGAAACTTTGTCGCGACCACCACTTCCTCACGCTTTGCGAAATCCTTCAGAGCGCGTCCAAGATATCGCTCGCTCGTTCCGCTCTGATATGCGATAGCGGTGTCGAAAAAGTTTACTCCCAGCTCCAAACCGCGTTTGATTATTTCGCGTGAGTGTTCCTCATCCAGCGTCCAGCTATGCTGTCCTGCTCCTGCATTTCCGAACCCCATGCAGCCCATGCAAATGCGGGAAACATTCAGCTCCGAATTGCCAAGTTTTGTATATTCCATATCCTGCTCCTTCCTAAAGTGATCCTACAATTATTATAACACTATTTTTTTGAAATGTAAAATACTTATATTTGATGATTTATCATACCTAAACCAAATGATAAAATTCAAGCCGAAACAAAGAAAATCGACAATGGACAATCGATTTTCCTAACCAATATAAGAAAAATCCCGAATCGCATTTCTGCGGCTCGGGAAATATATTATCCTATCCTCACAAGTTCAATGCCCTCGCTTTTGCCGAGATTTCGGGAATACAGTTTCTGTTCGGAATTATTCCAATGCTCGTGTACGCCGAGATTGGATACGACACGACCGCCACCATTCGTGTAAACCGTTCCCGACGGCGCATTGGAGACAAGCCCCGCTTCGTGCAGATAGTTCTCATTGGTAATATCAGCCGCCGCGTAATTGCTGTTTGTGATCGTCGGCTCGTTATTCAAGAAATCAGCGCCGACAGAGTCAATTGCAACGGGATCTTGAGATACGAAAATACTCGAAGTGTAATCGTTGTTGAACGGAGTTTGCTGCCATTTGGAATTTTGCGCGGTGATCGACGCGCCCTCGCTCGGAGCGCAGATAAGCGCGTCCAGCATATACAAAACCGTTTTTCCGCTGAGGTCGGCATTAGCCATTAAATCTACAAGCGGGCTGTAAACGCTCATTTCCGATTTTGTAAGCCATTGGTGAAGATTTGCTCCCTCGGGAGGACGCATTGCGTTTCCGTTGATAAACGACCCGAAATGGTTCTTGCCGCAGAGCGTTATTCCGTAGCTGTGACCTTTCAGGTTTGCAAGATTTATCAGATAATCGGCTTCGGTAACACAAGTCGGAAGATAATTTACGTTTCCGCCGAATTTTTGCGACCAATTTATCGGTGTGTTTTCGTCGGCTATGCCGTTATTTCGTCCGACAAACCGAACACCGTTCAGTTCTCCCTCGGTACACATTTTCACCATATAATCGGGGAAAAGCCGCGAAACATCGTAAACGGTTATATCGGATGGCTCTGCGCCTCCCTCCTCGACAAGCGAAGTCAACAGCGCTTTCAAAAGCACAGGATTTGTATAGCTCATATTCGTTTCACCCGATGTGTCGTCATCGAACACCGCCGAGCCGTTGATATTCGCTTTAATTGCGATCTTTTCGCCCTTTGTATATCCGCCGTTCATACCGCGCGAATTTTTATTTGACGCAAACAGCGCGTTCCAGCCGTCTTTAGCGGTATCTTTACCTCCGAGAGAAGCAATGCTGTCGTTCACCATTTTAAGGATAACCGCCTCGTTGAAATGATCGGTCTCCCACCAATAGCCGTTCCCGTCCCATTCCACCGAATCGGGATCGTATGCCCAGACAACGCGACCCGGCACAGTGCCTATTCCAACTCCTAAAGGTGAGTGTTGAGGATAGTTTCCGTCATACGGTATAGCTTGTGAATTATCTGTTGTACTTGTCTGCGATGAATTATTTTCGGGAGCGTTTATTTCCTCCGAACTTGTTTCCGAAGAAATGAAAGAACTTATTTGCGAAATGCTTTCCTCCACAGAACGTGTTGTCGTTAAATGATCGTCATTCATATTGCACCCTGTCATCATCACAATAAGCATTGCTATACATATTTTCAGTGATCTTTTCATTTTGTCACCATTATCTCAACGATTTCCCAAAGTCCTCAAGCTCTTTAAGCATTGCGGCTGAACCGTTTTCTCCGCCGTGCGCCGTGAACACTCCCATATCTTCAAGCCCGAGATAATCCAAAAAATCTCCTTTGTACGAGAACAGCGCGCCCTCATACATTTCGGGGTCTCCCGAACTCAAAAACATAGCGACCTTTTTTAGCTTTTCCGGCTTTTTCGGATAGGCAGCCGAGTAAAATCTGTCGATAACGCATTTGAGCTGCCCCGTTATCCCGTGGTAGTATATCGGCGACGCAATAACAAGCATTTCCGTTTCTTTGAGCAAAGCGTATATCTTAGCCATATCGTCCTTTTGAACGCACTCACCGTGACCTTTTGTATGACAGTATTCACAGGCGATACAGCCCGATATTTTCATTTTGCAGACATCGACAACACTCACGTTATGCCCTGCCGATTCCGCACCGCCGCGGAATGCCTCAACCATTTTCTTTGTGCTGCCATTGGGACGAGGACTTCCATTCAATGCAAGAATATTCATATTGCCTCCGTTACTTCAAATTATCATCGAAGAATTTCTCTAGCTTATCAAAAGGAATAACATCCATCCTGTCATAAAGATCGGTGTGGACGGCATTAGGAATGATCAAAAGCTCCTTGTTTTCGGGAACGGGATTCCAGTTCATCATTGCAGCGAACGCGTCCTTGCTGAAATAGCACGAGTGCGCTTTTTCGCCGTGCATTATCAGCACCGCACTGCGTATCTCGTTCGTGTAACGCAGAAGCGGCATATTCATAAACGACATACAGCCCGTTTTGTTCCAGCCGCCGTTGGAGTTGAGTGAACGTGCGTGATAGCCGCGTTTGGTCTTGTAATAATCGTAGTAATCCTTAACAAAGAACGGCGCGTCCTCGGGCAGCGGATCGACTACGCCGCCACCAAGTTCGTAAACTCCGCTCTTGTATTCGGCGGTTCTCTGAGCATTCAAGGCTTTGCGCTTTTCATAACGTGCCTGTTCGCTGTTTTCCGCATCAAAATATCCGTTTGCGTTGACGCGGCTCATATCGTACATAGTGGACGCGACTGCCACTTTGATTCGAGTATCGATAGCCGCCGCGTTCAGC
Source organism: uncultured Clostridia bacterium (assembly GCA_947177735.1). Lineage (GTDB taxonomy): Bacteria > Bacillota > Clostridia > Oscillospirales > Ruminococcaceae > CAG-115. The sequence continues at coordinate 831 of CAMWVP010000073.1, read as the reverse complement.
GCCAGACCGCCCCACCCGCATATTCCGATGATCCCTATTTTTTCGGAGTCAACATTTTCCTGCACGGAGAGGAAATCCACAGCCGCCTGAAAATCCTCGGTGTTGATGTCCGGAGATGCCATATATCGAGGCTCGCCGCCGCTCTCGCCCGTGAAAGACGGGTCGAACGCTAACGTGAGAAATCCGCGTTCCGCCATTATCTGCGCGTACAGTCCCGAGGACTGTTCCTTGACCGCGCCGAACGGCCCGCACACCGCGATAGCCGCGAGTTTTCCGCTTGCGTTCATCGGAACGTACATATCCGCTGCTAGAGTAATGCCGTAACGGTTGTGAAATGTCACCTTGCTGTGAAATACCTTGTCGCTTTTCGGGAAAGTCTTATCCCATTCGTTTGTTAAATTCAGTTTTGCGTTTTCCATAATAAAAGCCTCCTTATCTAAAGGCAATTCGCAAAACGGCTCACTGCGTTCGCCTAGCCGAGCGTACTCACTCCGCTTCGCTCCGTTCGCACGCTCGCTTTTGCGAATTGCCGCTCTTACAGCTCCGACTTCTCGATCTTGTAAATCAGATGATCAAGACAGTCAATTCGTTTTTGATTTGTGTGAACCTCGTCAAGCAAATGCTTGCGATGTTTCCCGAGAGTATTGAGCACAGACTGCATTTTTCCGTCAAGTATCAGCCGAGTGTACTCTTCCGCAAAAGAGTCGTCGCACCCTGCGTCAATAAGGTTCTGAAATATAATGCCGTATCTGTCCGAAAAATCAGCCATATCACCGCCTCCGTTGCTTGCTTTTGATATTATTATAAACTCTATTTTGCAATATGTCAAAT
>CAMWVP010000072.1 GCA_947177735.1 uncultured Clostridia bacterium | reverse complement strand
GGCTAGCCGCGGTGCGGCTTCCTCGTATCTGAGGGCTTCTCGACAGTCTGAATGTAGACTTTTTCTATAAGCTGAGTTGACGGCTGCCGAATGGACGGGATTGTGCATTGGAGACAATTTACGGCGCGGTTTTTGTGCGTTTTGACGGGCAAACGGCTGTAAATTTTCACAATATTTTCATAAAAATAAGAAAAAGATGAAATATTGTGTAATATCGGAAAAATTTAGCGCAAAAGCCTTGAAAAAAAATACGGTATGTGTTATAATATACCTGTGAAAATGTATGTAAGGGGTATCGTATGACTTATAAGGAAAGTTTCATAAAATTTATGGTTGACAGCGATGTGCTGAAATTCGGCGAGTTTACGTTGAAAAGCGGCCGCGTCGCGCCGTATTTCATCAACTGCGGAAACTACAAGACGGGCGCTCAGCTCGCTAAGCTCGGCGAGTATTACGCGGAGTGCATAAACGAGCACGGGCTCAAGCCGGATACGCTGTTCGGTCCCGCCTATAAGGGGATCCCGCTTTCCGTGGCTGCTTGCACGGCATTGTTCAATAAGTTCGGTATGGACTGCAATTACTGCTTTGACCGCAAGGAGGTCAAGGATCACGGTGAGGGAGGTATGTTCGTCGGAAAGACCCTTGAGGACGGCGAAAAGGTCGTTATCATCGAGGATGTTATGACGAGCGGAAAGGCATTGCGCGAGGTGCTTCCGAAGCTGCGTGACGCCGCTGAGGTGGATATCGAGGGAATGGTCATAACCGTTGACAGAGCCGAAAAGGGGCTCACCTCGGATAAATCCGCGGTGCAGGAGGTTTTTGAGGAGTTCGGCGTAAAGGTCTACTCGATCGTGACCATAAACGATATAATCGCGGCGCTCGAGAGCGGCGTTATACCGGGCGCGGAGTATGTCGGAAAAATGAAAGAGTACCGTAAGAATTACGGTGTTGAATAAATTTTTTCTTCAATTTCTTTAAGGGAGGAATGATATTATGCCAACAGTAGGTAATTTAGCAAGAACCCAGTTTAATATGGCGCAGGTGCAGACCAGATACGGCTCGCAGCTGAACAGTTTGTACAATACTATGTCGTCGAACAAGTACGGGAAGTACTCGACCGCCACCCAACCGCTAAGCGATCTGCTCAGCAGCAACGCGCTCAAGAACAAGAGCAGCATCTACCGCGAGCAGTTCAGCGACCTTTACAAGAAGATATACGGCATTGCGGACGACGGCGAGAGCTCGTCCTCCGTCAGCACGTCGCAGTCGGTGAAGTCTGCCTCCGCGAACGCGGGCGGCGCGGCTCAGTCTATCCAGTCTTTCGCGAACGACCTGCGGTATGGCGGCGAGATTGACGCCGACGCTTACAGGGCGCAGGCTCAGAGCTTTGTGGATAATTACAACACCATGATAGAAAAGGTTGGAAACTCCGATAACAACGGCATTCTGCAAAAGGGCGTTCTTATGGTAAATACCGGTAAGGTATACTCGAGCTCTCTCGGACGCGCGGGCATTACCGTCGGCGCGGATAACAAGCTGTCCGTCAAGGACGACCTGTCAAAGGTCAAGGCTTCGGATGTTAAGTTTGTGTTCGGCAAGGGCGGTTTTTCCGATAAGGTTATACAGAAATCCCGCCAGATAAACGAGCTGTCGGGCGGTTCGGGACAGTTTACCATAGGTGCCTCGACGTCTAACAAGACCGATAATGTCAAGCCCGCGGACAAGGTCGACAATGTAGGAACTCTTAAAGAGCTTACCGCCATGGTCAAGGACGCGGCGACGGCAGTGAAGTCCTACGCGCACGGTCTCGGCAGCGAGGGCAAGGAGTTTCAGGTCACCGACTTCACCGATACCGCTAAGGATTTCGTCAACAAGTACAACAGCTTCGTTGATGAGATGGGTAAGTCCGACAAGACGAGCATACAGCAGAAAGGCATTACCATGCAGAGCACCGCGAGAGCGTATCAACACGCGCTCAAGCGCGCGGGTATCTCCGTGGGTCAGGACGGTAAGCTCACGCTTGCGGACGATCTTTCAAAGATCACCGAAAAGGACGTTAAGTACGCGTTCGCTTACGGCGGGTTCACCGACAAGGTCGCTCAGAAGGCAGACCAGGTGAAGTCTCTCGCTACAAGCGCGAGCGCAATGGGCTACAACGCGAACAAGACCTCTACATACGCCTACAATTCCGGCGCACTGTACAGCGTTTACGCGTAAGCTGCAAATAAATGAATATTCGGGCGGCGATGTCAAATCGCCGCCCTCAGCTTGTAGAAAAAGTCCACATTCAGACTGTCGAGAAGCCCTCAGATACGAGGACGAATGACCGCTTCGCGGTCAACCTAGGCTTGTCGGCTAGCCTTAATGGCTGCCGAGCAAGCCGTTGACGAAGTAGATGAGGGTTTATCGACAGTCTGCGGGCGGCGGTGTTAAATCGCCGCCTTTTTTTGTCGTATGGGAAAAAGAGGATACCGGAGCGCTTTGTTGCATTATCATTGACTTGTGTCTAATAAACGGCAGGCGACGTATTTTGCGCATTTCAGCGGTTTTTTTAGGAATTGGATCAACGGCACTTGACTTTTATCGGAAAAGCTGCTATAATATTAGACGAAGGGAATATAGATAAGATGAGAAAAATATTGCCGATCATCATTTCATAAAATCGGGGTGTGGTAAATGTCGGACAAGGAAATTTACATAGTGGTATCGCAGACGGGAAGCATCGTTTCGCGAATGTTGAAAAAAATAACGGGCGCGGAATACAATCACGTTTCCGTCAGCCTTGAGTCCGATCTGCGCTGTATGTACTCTTTCGGCAGACGGTATACATATTTCCCGTGGTGGGGCGGCTTCGTCAGGGAGTCGACCATGTACGGCTCTCTTAAGCGGTTTTCCGAGACGCGTGCTATCGTGATGGCGATAGCCGTTGATGAAAGCACTTATAATGAGGTAGAGATCAGACTGCACGATATGATAGAAAACCGTAACGATTATCATTATGATACTATAGGATTGCTGCTCGCGGGTTTTAATATAAAGTATAAGCGTGACAGGCATTATTACTGCTCGGATTTCGTGCGTGAGCTGCTGGTGAATTTCGGCATTGAAGCTCCCGAGGTATTTGAGCCGATAGTTCAGCCGATGCATTTCCTCGATATCCCGGACGGGAACGTCATCTACCGCGGCAGGTTGCACGATTATGACAGAAGAGCAAGCTGATACATAAGAGAGGATCGGGGCAAGGCTTAATCAAGTCTTGCCTTTTGGCATTAAGGAGGGAATATGCCCATTTTAATATTATGTATCGCGGCGATCGCGGCAGCGGTATTTCTTGCGGTCAAATGCGGCTTAATGAAGAAGTCGGCGCGTGAGATCGCGGAGAAGCTGGACGAGAAGCTCTCGACCGACACCAACACGATGATCGACATCTCGTCGGGCGATAAGGATATGAGGGCGCTTGCGGCGGCGCTGAACGTTGAGCTTGCCAAGCTTCGCGACGAGCGGCGGCTGTGCAGGCAGGGCGACACCGAGCTCAAGGACGCTGTAACGAATATCTCACACGACATCAGAACGCCGCTTACGGCGGTCTGCGGGTACCTCGACCTGCTCGGACGCGAGGAGATGAGCCCGACGGCGCGGCAGTATCTCGAACAGATTGAGAACCGCACCGAGCTTATGAAGCAGCTCACCGAGGAGCTTTTTCGCTACTCCGTCGTCGCGGCTGCCAAGGAGTTTAAGCTTGAGCGGCTATGCATGAACGACGTACTCGAGGAGAGCATCGCGACATTCTACGGCGCGATCTCGCAGCGCGGGATAACTCCCGAGATCACGATAACCGAGAGCCGTATCGAGCGCATAACCGACCGCTCCGCACTGACAAGGGTGTTCGGGAACATCATCACAAACGCACTCAAATACTCACGCGGCGATCTGACAGTCGAGATGACGGACGAATGTGTTATCACGTTCGCCAACTCATCTGACAATCTCGGGAAGATATCCGTTGAGCGCCTGTTCGACAGATTCTACACCGTCGAGACGGGCAGCAATTCCACGGGTCTCGGGCTGTCTATCGCGAAGCTCCTTGTCGAGCAGATGAACGGCAGTATCTTCGCGGAGATACGCGACGACAAGCTGATCATTACCGTGAAACTGTAATACCGATACTTTGTAAACCCTGCTTTGGAGCGTAGTGGATTTTAAGATGTTCGGCAAGCATTCTTGCGTGCTCAGGCGGAAAATCAGCATAAAGAGAAGCTGTATTGAGATTATCTATTACATGAACGTTTTCCGTTGCAGCCGCAAACGCGGCATTATGCTCCAGAGGAATGCTCCGGCATTTCTTTAAATCAGGTTTTTCGCTTCGTTAAGTCTTGTTTAATGCCGTTTATCGGTGATAGCGCACATATGGTGCACAAAAATAGTTTGCATATAAAACAAATTCGCTCGTGAAATGCTCACAAACGAATTCGCTATGCGGTATTGATTGGTCTGAGTGACAGGATTTGAATGTCTGGAAGGGCTTATTCCAACTTTCACCATCTTTGCATAAACCGCATAGGTAAGCCAAATTTCGTCAGTTCATAATTTTGTGCTTTTCGTAACTTTTAATAGTTTTCCGTACTAATAGCGGACAAATAGCGGACAAGAATTTGATATATCCCTGTACAAATTTATATTTTGGAGGACATATCAATGAGCATTTTGGAAGGTTTATTTTTCGGATCGCAAGTACCTTTTGATGAGGTAAATATGGATTGCCCCGAATATTACAGAGCAGGCGATAAGGTGAGCGAGTGCAGAGCAGAGATCATTAAACACCACCCCGAATTGGCACAACTTATGGAAGAATACGAAAACGCACAAATGGAACAAAACGAACTCGGAAGATTTCACGAGTTTTCGGTCGGTGTTCGGGTTGGAGCGCAACTTATGATTGAAATGCTTAAAGAACTTTGATAAACAAGAGCCGATCTCGTATTCAAAAGCGAGGTTGGCTCTTAAATTTATTTATCGTCCAGGTTGTTCATCAAAAGAAAATCTTTCAGTTTGATATGCCGCACAACACTTGTAGAATAGTCAATATCGTCATTGGTTATAAGAATTTTTTGCGAAAGATTATCTATACCCTTGAACGCCTCAAACTCGCGATCATATGCTTTATCATCGGCAACGCTATATGCCACTTGAATAAAATATTTCTTGTTTCCCAATTGAGCGAGAAAATCAATTTCTTTGCCGGAATTGTTATATACCCAAATGTTATAGCCCATATACACAAGCTCATTGTAGACAATATTTTCGAGATTGTGAGTCAGATCAAATCTATTATCAAGGCACCTCAAAGAATTAAACGCAACGTCCGCGTCATAAATCTTTGCGTAATAGCTAAGTTCTTTTTTTGTGCGTGTGGAGTATTGCTTAACAGATTCGATAATATATGCCTCTTCAAGATAGTCAAGGTATTTCATAATCGTGTTAATGGAGCAAGATTCGTGTTCCTTTTTGATATAATCTCGAATAGATTTTGCAGAGAAAATTCTGCTGTTAGAGCGTAGAACATAGTTTACAAGACTCTTAAAAAGGCTTTCCTTGCGGATTTTGTAACGATGAACAAGGTCGTTAATAATTATTGTATCGTCCAAATCGTCAAGATACCTGCACTGTGCTTCAAGACTGTCAAACTCAAAACGTTTAGGGAATCCTCCCCAAACCAAATAATCGGTAACAGAAACGTCTTTGCCAAGTTCTTTTGTGTACTCCAGAATCTCCTTATAAACAAACGGACGAACGCGAAAAGCTACATATCTTCCGCTGAGTTCTTTTGTAAACTCGCCGGACAACAGCTTTGAATTTGACCCGGTAATAAAAAGCGAGTAATCATAAAGCCGCAGCGTTTTGCAAGCGTCCTGCCAACCGTCCAGCATTTGAATCTCATCAAAGAACAGATAACATTTACCGTCTTTGCGATGATTTTCGACATAATCAATCAACGCGCTGCCATCGGTAACATTAGCGGAAACACGTTTATCCTCGAAGTTCAGACTAATGATGTTATCGGTCTTCTGCCCAATCTCAGCCATTATCTGCTGCAAAATTACAGATTTTCCCGAACGGCGTATTCCCGTGATTATCTTTATCAGGTCGGAATCGTAAAACTCCCTAACCGGTTGAATATAGTGCTCTCTGTATATCATATTATCACCCCTATCTATATTATACTGAAAAGTTTGCGGTTTGTCAAGCAAAACTTTCAGTATAAATGAAAAATTTTGACACTTTAGAAATGTATAAGTATAATACTTATATTTTTATAGTATTATTTAAAATATGGACAATAAATGATTAAATATTTGCCATTACAAATTGGAGCAGATCTCACGATGAGCTCTGCTCCAATATTATTAAAAATGCGTTTAGACTGTATATTTCTAAAGAGATATACTAATCAATGTCAAGTCTGAATTACCATATAATAAATAACGAAAAAAGGATTATTTGCCAAAAATAAAATTAACAATCCTTTCGCTTGCAGCATTCGTCGCCTTTTCTATATCGGTTTTGAGCCAGTATGGTTTACCGTCATTGGCATATTTTTTTACTAAAGCAGTAGCGAGAGGATAACGGCTGTCTATATATCCTGTTTTAGCCAATAGTTTGGTAGATACTTTCGTTCTAAACCACTCATTGCCGATAGCTCTGTTGATTTTTTCTTCAAGCAGAATCTTGTTGCCGAGTTTATTGACGGTGTTTTCAAATTCCTCTTTGCTGTCGATTTGCGCATCTTTTCTTATTTCATCAAGATTGGACCCACTTACCGGCATAATATGTTCAATGTCATATTTGGCACCCAACATAAAATCGAGACCGTTTTCTTTTGCAAACAGATACTCGTTTAGACAAACAAGCACATTCTTATCATATTCAAGCACATATTTCTTGATCTCTTCTTCATTCCACCTTCCGGAAATATGCTTATCAAAATCGGACTTTATCTCTTGCGCGGATATGCCGGGATCAGCCAATTTTACGCTCTCGCCAAAAAGAAAAGTTTTAAAAGCACTGCTGGAATATCCGATATCCACCAACTCTAATATTGCGAACAATCTTAGCAAACACACAGCAATATCCCCTATGTTTTCTTCGCTTATCTCATCCGAATTAAACCTATGAAAATAGCTTGCCAGGAAGAGTTTTGCGTTATAATTTAATTTCAGCAAAACCTGCATAACGGGATAAGCCGACACTTTTTCCCAGATTTTAGCAAGATTTATCATTTGAGTACACAACCCAATGGGATCATTCAACAGACCGGGCTTGATCTCTGTAAAATACCTTTTCAGACCGGGCGTCGTTACATTAACGGAACCGGACTCGCTTACGATCTCATGTTCCTTGTTTTTTGCTCTCTCATAATACATCTGCTGCATAAAAACAGCGTCAATATTCGCAATACCGTTGTGCTCCAATTCGTCAAGCAAATCTTTCAAATTCTTCCACAACCCGGTAAATTCTTCTTTTACTTTGTTTGTATCGGCGGCAGCATATAATTTGGATGAAATAATATCCGCATCATAAAGCGGTAAACCATCAGAGTTTAGAGAATTAAACATAGTGATAGCCTGTTCTACCTGCCAGCTCTTGATCTCAATGACCTCACAGCTTTCAATCAACGTTTTGGCAAAACTATTAAGCCGGGAATCAGAAAGTTCCTTTGCTTTTTCATAGAAAAATTTATAATTCCTGAAAAAGTTCGTGTACTTATTGTCTTTATGCCTGCGAGAATCCGTTTCAACATTTGACTCAGCCTCAACATAATCCGTCGAGCTTAATATAGTCTGCAATTCTTTTTTATACCGCTCGTTGATAGATTCGTTTTCTAATATCGGGCTGCTGTTACATATTGGTTTATCGGCAGCCATGTCCGGTATATCGGAAATTACCTCTGTTTCTGCCTTGTATAATATCCCCATAATTTTTCTTCTGCGTTCTTTCAGCCCCCTGCACAGGTTTTCGGATTCATCATCCTGTACTGTTGAGCCTATTGCGGCATTTATTCGTACTAACAGCGCTTTAAGCAGCAAAAGAAACGTTGTTGTTCGCTGCTGTCCGTCAATAAGTTCGAAAACGGTATCATTATTTTGACAATTGATAATTATTGTGCCAAAGAAATATCTGTCCTTGTTGCCACTATTAATATAATCCAAAATATCCTGCCATAGTTTGTCACAGTGACTAATTCCCCACGAATACGATCTCTGGTATTCGGGTATCTTGAAAATGGTGTCATCCTCAAGTTTAAGATAATCTCCTATTTTTTTAAGCTTCGGTTCAATGTTCTTTGCCATAATAAAATTCCTTCCCTTTAATTATATTATTCCATATTTTCTATGGAAAACTTAACATGCCCCTTGCTTGATCGCATCCTGTTGTAATGCAATATCTGCTAATATTCGTTGGAACATACAATAAATTTCAGTGCTTGCTGTTTCTGTTACATTACCCAATCCCGAAAAACCTCTCAAAGAAAGCCCTAAGCCTATCAATAACGCCTTGTTTCTTAACCTCTCGGTTCCCACCGCCAAAGCGTGACACGGGCGGGAGTATCTTGTCGATATCCGTTCCTGTGGTTTTTATCTCGCCGTTTCGGAAGGCGTTATCAACAAATTCACGCGTTTCTGCCTCCTTAAGGTTTTCCGATTTAATAAGCTCAGCAATAGCTTTCTCACGCTGCTCCGCAACAAAGTCATGCCATTCCGTCATAACGTCGTCAACGTCGTTGATACCCTCGATAAACGTTTCGATAAGCGCCTTTTTGCTGCGCAGCTCAGGGCTTGCGTCCATTGCCTTGCGGATAGTGATAAGCACTTCCTTGTCCTCGCCGTGAGTATCATGGTACTTCTGAACCAGCATTAGAATATAGTCGATATTTATCTCAATCTGCTTTATCAGCTCGATCTCAAAAACAATATCGTCAATAATGTCCTTACTCTCGCCCTTTTTAATGCGTTCTTTCCATTCGTCATGCAAGTCTTGATATCTGCCGAGGTAATCCTGCCAATCACGTTCCGAGAAAATTTCTTTACCCTTAAATTCATCAAATGATGACAGCAAATTTCTCATTCGGAGTATCGCGCCAAATAGTGAAATAAACTCCTTTTGATTCAGCTCGCCTACGATCTGCGGTTCGGACAGCGGGAATTTTGTCGTCAGTTCGTCTATCATCTCAACGTAGCCGACAACTTGCTTACCTTTTTCATCCGTGTAGCCGTTGTAATAATCGTCAAAGGTTTTCAGCAGCACAAGCCCACCCGCTCCTCGGTCGCCGAAAAGCGAGATAGCCGTGTCCACACGCTTTTGAAGATTACGGAAACAAACGATATTCCCGAAAACCTTAACAGAATTTAGTATGCGGTTGGTTCTCGAAAACGCTTGAATAAGTCCATGCATTTTCAGATTTTTGTCTACCCAAAGCGTGTTGAGCGTAGTTGCGTCAAATCCCGTGAGGAACATATTCACCACGATCAGCAGGTCTATTTCTTTATTCTTCATGCGCAGAGAAACATCCTTATAGTAGTTCTGGAATTTGTCGCCGTCTGTACTGTAATTTGTGCGGAACATTTCATTGTAATCGGATATCGCCGATTCAAGGAAGTCACGCGAGGTCTGATCGAGTGCGCTTGTATCCTCGGGATTTTCCTCGTCAAGAATTCCGTCCTCCTCGCTTTCGTTCGCACCATAGCTGTAAATAACCGCAACACGCAGCTTTTTATTTGGATTTTCGGACATTTGCCGCTTGAACTCTTCATAATACAGCTTCGCCATTTGAACGGAAGCAACCGCAAAAATGGAATTAAATCCATTCATGCGCTGTTTGCGTCGAATTTCCTCGGTTCTTCCGTGCTTGTCCGAAGCCACATCTTCAATATTTGTCAGAGCATTAAAAACATAAGTTCTTTCATTGCGATAGGTTTTCGCATTGAAATGGTCGAGAATATATTCAGTAACGTCATGAATTCGTTTTGGAGCGCAGAAAGCCTTTTCGCGGTTGATATCCCAGACCTTTTCATCGTCGATATCATACGCCATATCCATAGTTTTGATATAATCCACACGGAACGGCAGAACGTTCTTATCGTTGATCGCGTCAACAATTGTATAGGTATGCAGCCTATCACCGAAAACCTGCTCGGTGGTGCGCAAAGTCGGATTCTTGCTTGTTCCCGCATTGACCGTAAAAATAGGCGTTCCCGTAAACCCGAACAGATGATATTTCTTAAATTTCTTGATTATCGCCTCGTGCATATCGCCAAATTGACTGCGGTGACATTCATCGAAAATAATTACAACTCGCTTCGTATAAACATCATGCGCCGCGTTTTTCTTGATAAACGTCGCAAGCTTCTGAATTGTGGTGATGATTATCCGCGAGTTATCGTCCTCAAGCTGCTTTTTCAGAACTGCCGTTGAGGTGTTGCTGTTCGCCGCGCCCTTTTCAAAGCGGTCATACTCTTTCATTGTCTGATAATCCAGATCCTTGCGGTCAACAACAAAAAGCACCTTGTCAATGTACGACAGTCGCGATGCGAGCCGCGCAGTCTTAAACGAGGTCAGCGTTTTACCCGAACCCGTTGTGTGCCAGATATAACCGCCGCCCGCTATGCTACCATATTTTTTGTAATTATTGGCGATCTCTATCCGGTTGATAATGCGTTCGGTCGCGGTTATCTGATACGGGCGCATTACCATAAGCATTTTCTCCGAAGTGAAAATGCAGTATTTTGTAAGAATATTCAGCACAGTATGCCGCGCGAAAAACGTTTTTGTGAAGTCGATCAAATCGGGAATAACACGGTTATTCGCGTCCGCCCAGAACGACGTAAATTCAAAGCTGTTGCTTGTCTTTCCCTTTTTGCCGCCGCGCGAATTAGCTTCTTTAATGGCGTTGTGGCGCGTGGTGTTGGAGTAATATTTCGTATTCGTGCCGTTGGAAATAACGAAAATTTGAACATAGTTATACAGCCCGCTGCCCGCCCAAAAGGATTCACGATCATAACGCTCTATCTGATTGAACGCCTCTTTAATGGGAACGCCGCGCCGTTTTAGCTCGATATGTATCATGGGAAAGCCGTTGACAAGCACCGTCACATCATAGCGGTTGTCGTGCTTCGCGCCGCCGTCTTTGTTGATTGTGTATTGATTGATGACCTGCAAGCTGTTGTTGTGAATATGGTTTTTATCGATAAGCGTGATGTTTTTGGATGTGCCGTCGTCGCGCTTCAGCACCTGCACGTTATCTTCTTGTATCTTGCGCGTTTTTTCTTCAATATCCTCGTTGGGATTGGCGAGAGATTCGCGGAAAAAGCGCGTCCATTCGCTGTCGGAGAACGTGTAATTATTCAGCGCTTCAAGCTGCTTGCGGAGGTTGTCGATCAAGTCTGTTTCTGTGTGGATAGGCAGATACTCGTACCCCTGATCGCACAGCATAGCGATAAACTCACGCTCCAGCTCCGCCTCGCTCTGATAACTCTCGGCGCGTTTGCCGTCGGGCTTGTATTCGGTTACTACCGTGTTTTCGGTGGTTTCGGTAACTATGTTGAAGTACGGCATTTTAACTCTCCTCTGTCAGTTCTTTGAATGTCAACAGTTTGTTTCAGTAATATCTGTACTATCCAATTCATCAAGATCATTATTAACGTTATCCAAAAATATTATTGCGTCTAGCCATAGCAATATTTTCAGAAAATCATATCGTGAATAATCTCTACGTGTTGTTCTTCCATGCACAAGCCAATGCCGGTTTAAGCCATTCGGTTCTTCTCCCGAAAAATTTGAAAACGCAAAAATAGAATAATCGTCGAGTTTATCAATAGATTCTGTTATACGCATTGTTTTTAAATCAAACTCACAAAGCTCTGTTTTTTCTACAACCTTTTTTTGAATTGATTCTAACCTTTTATTAAATTTGATAGCATTTTTCATTGTGCTTTCAACTTCAGATAAAAGTCCATCTACCAAAGAAAATAAACCAACACATGCGAGCATATAGTGCTCTCTGTTAAGTGCCTCAATTATTTCGTCAAAAAAGCCTTGACGGCTCGCAGTTTGTTTTGCTCCATAGCATCTTTTTATCAGTACATTCAGATGCTCCCCTTCGTTTTGAAAATAGTATTGTTTTACCAAGTCATCCACATTATCTGCGTCATCACATATTGCTTTCGCAAAATCCAAATGTAAGTCATCAGTAAACACAATTTGATTTTTTGCCAAAATTTCGGCTGCGGAAAATAGAGTGCCCAAATCAGTCATAATCGAAAAGGTTCCAATGACGGCTTCACGATTTTCATTAATTAAGTTTTGTATCTCATGAAATATATTTGCAAAGCCTTTTATTGCATTTGTTATGGTTTCTGAGACAACTTGAAAATTATTGTAATCAAAACTATTCATTTGTGACCTCCTTAAATGTCAGTAACTTGTCGCGGTAATATTCATACTGCTTTTGCCGTGCGGCTATTTCCGCGGGCAAGCCGTCGGATATGTTATTGCAGAGTTTGTCAAAACGGTCTAAAGTTAAAGCTATTTGTTTTTGCTTAGAAATATCAATTAAAGGGAATTTGAATTTGTAAAATTTGCTCATATCAACAGAAGCAAAGTTTCCTTTATTTAAGTTGGCTAAGCAAAACACATCTAATTTAAAACAATAATAGTACAAAAACATCATGTCAAATTTATCTTTATATTCTTTTTTTAATGTTAGACAGGTAAACCTCTGATTACAAAGAAAATCGACTTTGATTAAAGCGTGCTCCCCTATCGTTGCAGATGTTGATACAATAATTGAATTTGCCGAGAATGGTTTGTTTTTGGCAGCTTCCATTGTTACCTGCTGTATGGCAGATGATAATATTCTACCATTTTCTCTTATATCTTCCATTCTAAACCAAGGCAGCTCTCCGTTTTCCCAAAAGGAACTTTTACTTTTCGATGGTGTATATCCATTTCTAATATCAAAGATTTCTTCAATGGTTTTGTAGTCAACAGCTTCATCAAAATTAAGCATTTCATCACGATAATACTCATATTGCTTTTTTCTCGCCGTGAGTTCTGCCGTGAGTTCTGTGAAATTGTCTAAAATGCGAACGATTTCAGCTTGGACGGGGAGGGGGGAGTGGAATTGGTAATTGAGTTATAACAGATTGGTTTAAATGCTTTATTGTGCCTCCTGTTAATTTACTATTTGCAAATTTCATTAAAAAAGAAGAAGATAAGTAATGATATAAATATCTATTGTAAACATTAGAATTGTTTCTGCCTCTCACAACAAAAACCCCGCTATTCAATGTCGCCGGTTTGTTAAGATTTGTGACAAATGCAATCTTTCCAAGTGTTCCATCTTTAGTAACAAGCACATCGTTATTTTGAATTTGAATGTTGATATCCTGCCTATACCTTTCTTCTGTTACATAATGGCAATTATCCCAGTCAACAAGCCCATTTTTAAAATCAACACCTGTTACAAGATAAAATTTACCTTCATTGAGATATTCGCTTTTTGTCAGTCCTTGCCACCCTATTCGCGACTTAATAGTTGCTATTGTTTCAAGGGTCTTATATTGAACTCCATTAGGGCATAGTCTATGTAGCAACTGATCCAATTTGTTCATGTGTTGTTCTCCTTACCAAGAATGGCTTGTAACCGCATAGAAAGTTTATTTTTTAGATCGGAATCGTTTTCATACAGTATAATATTATCGCCGCTAACATCGAAGTGTACCCTTTCAGTATCAAAAAAATCGCGCCTGCAAGTTAAAATCAATTTAATTGGGTGTTTACAAAGCTGTAAACCCCTAGCTATTCCCGCTTCATAATAGACACCGCCTCGATTACCGGTCAGATCAGCTATCAAAGCTATTGAATCTGTTATTTCTGCTGTAATTTCTCCTATGATAGACCCGTTAAACTGTTTCTCATCAATTCGCATTGCTGTATAGTTCAAAGCCTGAATAATAGGTTTATACACGTCTTTATAGGTTGAAGATGTTTCTTTTGAAAACATCATTGCTACAAAGATTTGATTTCTTTTTGCGATTGGTGGAATAGAAATTACGTTGTATTTTTTCTTGTACAGTTGGCGAAGTAAAGCAACTAAATTTTCGCAAAAATTAAGAATATCTCCATGGATCTTTATTTTGTTAATTAAGTCATTAGATTCTTTGCTAATATTGTTTGTGTCGTGCAAAAAGGCCTCAACCTCGTATACCCATTCGCTGACCGTTGGTGTTTTAGGTTCATCTATCAGGTTTTTTAGTAGTTCTTTTTCGTTCATTGTTCAATCTCCTTTATGATTTTATCAATCTCCGCCCTAAGCACATTCTCCCGTGCCACAATCTCCGCTATCTCCGCATTAAGCGCCTTTATATCAATTACCTCTCTGGTATCCTCAGCTTCAACATAAGTGGACACGGAGAGGTTGTAATCATTCTCGGCGATCTCGTCACGATCCGCCAGCCACGAGAAATGCTCGATCTCCTCACGCTTGGCGAACACGTCCACAATGCGGGTTATATTTTCGGGCGTGAGCTTATTGTTGTTCGTTACCTTTATGCACTCGTTCGACGCGTCTATAAACAGCGTTTTGCAGTCCTGTCTGCTCTTTTTCATCACCATAATGCAAGTGGCTATCGACGTGCCAAAAAACAAGTTGCTCGGTAGCTGTATAATGCAGTCGATGAAATTATTGTCGATCAGATATTGACGTATCTTCTTTTCCGCACCGCCGCGATACATTATACCCGGAAAGCAGACGATCGCCGCCGTGCCGTTCGCCGCAAGCCATGACAACGAGTGCATTATAAACGCGAGGTCTGCTTTAGATTTCGGCGCGAGAACTCCAGCGGGTGAAAAGCGCGGATCGTTAATAAGCAGCGGATTTTCATCGCCCGCCCACTTGATCGAATACGGAGGATTGGAAACTATAAGCTCGAATGGCTCATCGTCCCAATGCTGCGGCGCGGTCAGCGTATCCTCGCAGGCAATGTTGAACTTGTCAAACTCGATATCATGCAGAAACATATTGATACGACAAAGGTTGTAGGTCGTGATGTTTATCTCCTGTCCGAAAAAACCTTGCCGCACCTTGTTGTGACCGAGAACCTTTTCCGCTTTCAGCAGCAGCGATCCCGAACCGCATGCGGGATCGTAAACCTTGTTAACTTCGGTTTTCCCGACCGTGCCGAGCCTAGTCAACAGCTCCGAAACGTCCGCGGGAGTAAAGAACTCGCCGCCCGACTTGCCCGCATTGGACGCGTACATTGTCATAAGGTATTCGTAAGCATCACCGAACGCGTCAATATCGTGATCCTTAACGTCACCGAGGTTCATGTTCGCAACACCGTTCAGCAGCTTGCAGAGCTTTTCGTTACGCCGCGCGACGGTAGCACCGAGCTTATTGCTGTTCACATCGAAATCGTCAAACAAGCCCTCGAAATCGCTTTCGGAGGAGCTGCCCTTTGCGGATTCCTCAATATGACGGAACACCTTTTCAAGCGTTTCGTTAAGGTTCTCGTCAGTGGCGGCTCTCGCGGTAACATTACAGAAAAGCTCGCTTGGCAATATGAAAAAGCCCTTTTCCTGAACCAGACCCGCGCGGGCTTCATCGGCTTCCGTATCGCTCATTTTCGCGTAGTCAAAATCGGGGTTGCCGGCTTCGATCTCGCCTTTGTTTATGTAATTCGCGAGGTTCTCCGAAATGTAACGGTAGAACATCGTCCCGAGAACATAGTTCTTGAAATCCCAACCGTCTACCGCTCCACGCAGCTCGTCGGCAATAGCCCATATAGCACGGTGAAGCTCCTCGCGTTCTTGCTCTTTCTTCATATCAGTCATTTTTGTCTCCCCTATAAAAGAATTCGATTATCATCTTGAGGTCATTTGCAATGATTTCATTTTGCTTCTTTGCAATGTCAGTCTGTGCATTTAGATCCTCAATTTCGTGAAAAACATCAACTAAACATTTTAATTGTTCTTTTGTCGGTCTACCAACGTTTTGATTAAGGAGGCGCATTTGCATTAGATTCAAAACAATAATAGCAACCGAATATGGCTTATCTTTAACATTAAAATGATTTTTAATAAATTTAAGAGAATTTTCGGCGGCAGTCAGCATTTGCGAAACCCTTATCTTTTGATTTTTATATTCAAAAAGAACCGTGTTACTTTCCATTTTCGGCTGAGATTGATTGTAAAATTTAAAGTCTCCTATCATTTTGTTAGCTCCTTTGGTGTTGTCTGCCACGCAAAATGCAAAAAATTGACAAGCAAAATACAAAAAATAAGC
>CAMWVP010000071.1 GCA_947177735.1 uncultured Clostridia bacterium | reverse complement strand
GGTTTGCTCGTATCATCGGGCTTGCTCGTATCATCGGGCTTGCTCGTATCATCGGGCTTGCTGGTGTCATCAGGCTTGCTGGTATCATCGGGCTTACTCGTATCATCAGGCTTACTCGTGTCATCGGGATCGCCGGTGTCGGGTTTTGTAGGAGAATCGGAGCATTTTATAATGAAATCGGAATATCGATTTTTCATATAATCGGTCGCATTTTCAACAAGGTTATTCCACTCGTCCACAGTACCGCCATATACGATCTCGGTATTCTTAATACTGTCATAAATAAACGGGAATTTTTCCAAACTCTTGGGGAGCGCTATCTGCGCAAGATTGGCACATTCAATAGTACCAATGTCTTTTACGCCCTCGGGAACGCTCAAAGCGGATATAGCGTTGTTGGTAATGCCATTGATTTGCACAACACCAATCGGAACCGTATAAGATGTATCCGGTTTCCCCTCGGGATACTTCAATAACGTTGACATTTCCTTTGAGAAAAGTACTCCATCAACGGAACTAAACATACTGTTGTCCGAGTCCACCGCTATTGATTCTAAGTTTTCGCAATATTCTGCGAACCTGCCGCCAATTTCAGTAACCCCCGCAGAAATGAATATGGTTTGAATATTTTCACATACCGCAAACGCGCTTGCCTTAATCTCGGTTACGCCATCGGGTATCGAATATGAACTTTCGGGTTTTCCAGCAGGATACAGTATCAGAGCAGTCTTATCCTTTGAAAAGACTATTCCGTCCTCGGAACAATATTTCGCATTATTTTCATCAATGTTTACATTTACCAGATTATTGCAACGGAAAATTGTATCGCCGCTAATATGCGTGACAGTCGAAGGCAAATTCACAGTTTTAAGATTTTTGCAGCAATCGATTACGAAACTAACAACCCCCTCGGGAACTGTTACAGATGTGATATTATTGCAATTTCCGCACAATTCGCTTAGTTCGATTCTTGTTATTGGAATACCATTGTATCTATCCGGAAAAACAATATTACCTATTAGTTTATCCTTATTCTCCACAGAGGGGTAAGCATAATACGTCCCATCATTTTGCAAGGTAAAACTCAACAGGTTTAACAATTCTTCGGTAGTCGTGTCAGAAACTCCCACATCTCCGCTATCGATCTCAACTTCCTCGTCCGTAACCACATAAACGCTGAAACGGTCTGTTTCAAACACTACATACCTGATATCGCCAACGGTTTCTGTTACCGCCTCTATCTTCTCTGTCTTGCTGTTATCGTCGACATGGTATACATAAAGCGGATCTCTGTCCTTAAGCCTTTCGGGCACGGGAATTTTCACCAACACCGGTTTTTCGGGCTGAGCTTCATCTCCATCGGCGTTTTTGAACGTCAGATCGAGAGCCATATTCTTGTCACCGAAATCCGAAGAAACAGAGACATTAGGCGTCACATACAACCCCACACTCGTATCAAATCCCGACTCGGCAGGAGCATTTGTGGAAATATTCAAAATAACGGCTTTGATCTCATTTATTTCGTCCGGCGAAAGCCTATTAACATAATTTGCCGTTTCTTGAGATATTCCTGGGACGAAACATACAGAACCGTCGACTTTTTCCTCTGTTTTAGGATCTTTTGCGAGCACATAAGACAAGTTACTTTCAATCATGCCATCGGAGCAGATGACAGTAAAACTAGGATAGCTGTTGCCGCCTATAAGTGTATTCCATTCCGAGACAGTTCCATCAAACCTGACTTCAACATAATGGTCGGCATCGGCAAGATAAAGCAATTTTTTTAAGCTTCCGGGCAATGTCAAAGCCACAAGATTACGCACCGATAAATCGCTTATATTCTTTACTCCATCCGGTACAGTATAAGAATTCCCCACCTTACTTGTGGGATAAGCCAAAAGATCCACCATGTCTTTGGAAAATAAAACGCCATCAACAGAGCAATACATCTCGTTATCATAATCTACGTTTATCGCCTGCAAATTATTGCAGTTTAAAGTCATATCGCTTTCGATCTCAATTACACTTGCAGGAATATTAATGGTCTCCAGATTTACGCACATATCAAAAGCAGTCCGTCCGATAAGCGTGACCCCTTCATTAAGAGTTACATTTTTTAATTTTAAACACGATTTAAAAGCCATATCTCCCAAAGCGACAACCCCATCTGGCACGATATAGTCTTCCCCGTATTTTCCGGAGGGATACCATACTAAAACAGATTTATCCTTTGAAAAAACTATGCCGTCATCCGAACAGTAATTGGGATTATCTTCATCAACCTCTACCGTCTCCAAATTATAGCAATATACACTTGCTTCTCTTTCAATTTTGGAAACACTCGCGGAAACATTGATATTTTTAAGGTTGGAACAATTTGTAAATGTTCCACGGGGGATTGCTGTTATGCCTTCCCCAACAGTTACACTTATAAGATTATCGCAATCATCAAACGAGCCAAATTTCAGTGTCGTAACTTCGGGAGGAATAACATATTCTTCATTCGGATTACCGCTCGGGTATATAACGATAGCAGACTTATCCTTAGAAAAAACGATGCCGTCAACAGAGCAAAAGAATTCGTTGTCCGCAGCAACATTGATTTCAGCAAGCATTGGACAATCACCAAAGATACCGATTTCCAAAACACTTACATTTTTTGGTATCTCGATACTGCTTAATTTAGAACACATCCAAAAAGATTCCTGCCCTATTTTAATAACGCTGTCCGGAAGCTTTACAGATGTAATACCGTCGCAAGACTTAAAGCTTTGATACCCAGTCTCAGTCACTGCAATACCATTATATTCCCCCGGGATGATCAATTCCCCCGCTAATTTGTTACGGTACTCTCTCGGACAGCTAACCGAATATGTACCATTCTCCAATAAAGTAAACATCAGCCCCGTCTCCGGGTCGATCTCGCCATCGGTAATAACGAGGTCGCTGAACCCCACTCCCGACATAACCGACATCATAAGCATTACAGCCGCAAGAAATCCCGCGA
Organism: uncultured Clostridia bacterium; assembly: GCA_947177735.1. Taxonomy (GTDB): domain Bacteria; phylum Bacillota; class Clostridia; order Oscillospirales; family Ruminococcaceae; genus CAG-115. The sequence continues at coordinate 13,354 of CAMWVP010000071.1, read as the reverse complement.
TAATCTTAATATGTCTCATATCTTCTCCTCCAAAATGCACAATATATACATATCACACTACTGTTGACGTCTGAACAAACGCGAACAATCAGCCTGTTCTCGGTCAATAAATATTATAACGTCTTTGGAAGGATTTGTCAAGTTTTTTCAGATATATTTACAAAGAAAACCGCCACGGCAATAACGCCGAGACGGTAAATCTTATATCCGGGCTTATATTCTAACAAGATACTCCGCTATAGCCTTCTGGGTTTCCAAGAAGTCCTCTCTCTCCAAAGCCTCGTTAAGCGTCCTGCTTCTCCAGTTGTTGGGATTATACGGGTATTCACCGTTGTCATAGACCGACTTATCATTTTCCGCCTCTTTGGAAAGATACTCCATGATCTTGCCGTTGAGAGTTCGTTTAAAGGATTGAACTTTATTCTTTCGCAGCTTTCCACCAACGACATATTCATCGTTAAGTACAATTACAGTTCTTCTGAACGCTCCCTTCCACCCATATTCCGTAGTCAATATTTTGTTTAATCGGCTGTAAAACTCCCACATTCGGCTTGTAGAGTGTATGCCTCTCGTACTCAAAACACCCATTTCCCCCAGAACGTCTTCCTCGGCAGCCTTTATAGCCTTAAGCTGTCTATCGGTCGCAACCTTAGTACGAGCGTTACCGTCTTTATCCAAGCTAGTCACAACATACTCGTGATCCACATCAATAACCTTACGTCCTTGCATAGACCTGAGTGCAGAGTGCAGAACATAATTAAGCCATCTCGCCGTCTTGGTTCTGAACCAAAACATATCACTGCACTCAAACTTCACATCATCCTCGGTCACAAAATCAACCTTTACGTCCTCATCGACCTCGAATCCCGATATATCACCGTATATTTCCCCAGCCCTGCCACTGACAAGATACCGATTGTTTACAAGCCCCGCTATACAAAACAGTTCTTTCCTGATGAGACTTATACGATGCCCACCCCCGCCATTACGACAGATATAGTCAATAAGCACAGGCTCAATGTATTGAATATATTCACCCCTGCGCTTTCTCGGTACTTTTTCGGGCAGATTCTCAGCAACTTCCAGTATACGATATTTGTTTCCCTCGCGCTCGTAGCGGAACAACTTTTCCCACCGCTTGAGCTGACACACTTTAGCATCACCCGTGCGAACCCTGTCACCCAGCAGCTCGCACATTCTCTTGTAGTTGGGAACGATCATCCCGACCGACAGCCCCGTAATATCCAATTCTTCCATACAACACTCCTCAAACGATCCGCAGCCTGCTCACCGGTTACTCCAAAGTGCCGAAAACGCACCCAAAAAGATGTCGGACTTTACGTCACTAAAGCAAACAAAAAAGCCGGGGATATATAATTATTAGATAACTGTATACTTAAGATTAATCTAATAATTATAAATATATCTTTATATAATATATAATATATAATATATATAATAAATCACTCGTAAACCGACAACTTTTGCTCCTACATTATATCACGAACTGCATTTCTTGTCAATAGCCCGGTGAAAATCTCTATCAAAAATTCAAAGTAAAATTTTCTATAAACGATCTCTTCTCCGAATCGCAACCTTACTCCTTTACCCTAAAAAAACAAAATCAACTTCATTCCCCCAATATATAACCCCTTATCCAAAAATACCACGAAAAAAATATCGGAACTCCAACGATCTTATGCGGAATTCAAAGCCTTCATAACAGCATCTCAAACTCCGAATATTATAATCTTCAACTACATTCCTTTGTGATTTTATACATATCCAACAAAAAATTTCTCCAAAATAACCAAAAAATAAAAAATGACCATATCTTATCCTACAGAGAAAAAATACAGTCAATTACAACATTTTTTATACAATTCAATCAAAAATCCAAAGATTTCAAGAACAGTTCAATTTCTAGAAAAGTCAGTATAAAGCCGCAAAATTCCGATGTGGATTTCGATGTCGATTTCTCAACCGCCAAATCCAAAGATTTCATAGTTACAAACTGCAAAAACTCGTATTTTCCTTTAACCGATTAACCGAAATAGTCAAATTACAAAAATCGAATGCCGATATGTCGTAAAGTACTCTCTCATTTGCAACCGCCAAACGTCCGCCGAAAATGTAAACCATACCCCCACACCGTAAAAATGCCGTCCCTATGCCATTTTTCGCCAAAACTTGTCATAGAAACAATTAAACTAATTAACTAAATTTATTCATATATTTAGCCCTTTTATGAATTTAACAAGCCGTTTTGTGTTGGTGTAAATTTTATTCATAGTTTAAAATTAAATGAATTTTTCTTTTATCATCATCGGCAAATTGATAATCAATATCAAATTTTTAAAATTAATTAACATATGTTAAACATTAACCTATGTTAATTATCAACTAATGTTAAACATTTTGATTGCAAATAATTAACACGCGTTAAATAATCTCTTATGCTAAAAAACTACTCACACACTACAAAAATTTAACTATGTCCTTAAATCAATCGTAAATGCCCTTTAAATCAATTTTACTCGTTAGGCATACGGGATATTATCAACCCTATAAAACACCATACAAACGCATTTAAATGCCTATACAGCGATTTTAATAATATATATCCCTTTTCGGTTTTCAAACATACCAACAGTAAAACCGAATGTAATATATTTACTAAGTATAGGCTTATATTTCCCCGTCGCCGTCGTTCTCTATCTGTCTAACCTCCGACTCTGGCGGCAGTTCACCGCGCTCTATAAAGTAGTTACAAGCCCACACAATAAACCGCGCCTTGCTTATATCGTGTAGCTTACAATATTCATCAATAGCGGTATATTCCGAAAATTTTACTTTAGCCAACAAGGTCTTATAATTAGTTTTATCGTATTTATCTTTTGCTTTTCTTTGGGCTTCAGTCATTGCCATATATACACACTCCTAATTATTTTTGTGAATTTACATTGTGTTACACAAAATCATTGTGCAATTTGTATATAATATATCACGAAATCACTATATAATTTATACACAGTTTTCTCAAAAAAGAGCTTGACAAATATAGTGAAATCGTGATATAATATAATCACAAGGTAAGGGAACGCCGAAAACAAATCACCCCTTAACCTTAGCAAGAAAAGAGGTGAAATGCTTGTACTTATTCGCTTGGTTGACGTTTGTATTCTGCTTTGCGGTTTACATCGTCAACAAACACAACAATAAAAAACGCTAGTTAAATTGTTGTGTTTGGGAAGGCGGTTCGGAAAACACTCAACCCCGAACCGCTGACCCCTGCGGATATTATAACATATTTAATCCGATTTGTCAAGATGTTCAATCTTCCGCTTTATTCTCGAGCGAACACAACAAAAAACATTATGGAGGGTTTAAAATATGAAAATGACGATTGACGCAATGATGGCGAAAAGCTTATTTAAAGATTATGACCGTGACTATTTCACAACAACGGCACTTGAGGCAATTCTTGACTATTACGATGAAATCGGTGAGAATACAGAGTTTGACGTAATCGCTATTTGCTGCGATTGGAATGAATACGGCGAAGGATCGGCTCTTAAATTCTCCGACTTTATCAATGATTATAGCTACTTAATGGACGATGAAGAATTCCCCAAACTTGATACAAATGATCAGGTTGAAGCACTTATCGAAGAACTTGAAGAGCATACATATATTACACGACTTGAAAATGGTAACGTATTACTTCAAGTGTTCTGAATAAAAGTCGCGCCATATATTGGCGTGTGAGTTGAAATTTTGTAGTAAAAGTCAAGTATAAAATTTAATATTGGAGGTTATACAATGGATAACTTAGAACTTAAAAAGCGCGTGTTTTCCTCTTGGGCACGAATACTTTATGAAAAAGGCATCATCACTTTAGAGGAATACAACAGGGCAATTTCCGAATATGCCAAAATGAAAAAGTGACTAACCACATTAACCGATATTGCAACGGCGGTTATAATTCCGTTGCATACCACGCCCACGGGCACATAAATCAAATCAAGAGGTACAAAGCAATGTTGAGAACTAACAGCAGAAAAGCCGTTGAAATTATTCACGGTTACATAACGGACAACTTTACACCGGAGAACTACACGGACAAGAATTTTTCCGATTTCTTTGAAATCGCCGCATTTATCCTTAATACATTTCGCAGCGAAAAATACAGTGATCTCGGAGATTTCCGCTACTACAACGGAAACGAAGATTTTACGGATTGGTGCTCTGGTCTTCCCTCTTTACTTGATACTTGTTATTATTATAACTGTTCAGCGATTGACGATCTGGCGACAATTCTGGAGCAGACCGAAACCGAAAAAGCACGTTATACTGACGAAAGCAAAGCGGAAGAACTTCTGACAGCTTTAATATACCGTGAACTTAGAAAAGCGGCAACGGCTCGGAGGTGATACAATGAAGAACAACACACTTGAAACGATGAGATCAAGAGGGGTTAAAATCCTTAACAAAAACCCGTACGTCTGGAAACTTTTAAAAGGTGCAACAACTGCGCCGTGCGGGTTTGTTTGGGTTTGGAACGTGAAAAGCCGCTTTTCTGGAGAATATCGCGCGGCATTAGTACCGATTGAGGCGGTTATAATATGAGGAACACGAACACGGTCGGCGAGTGTTGACAATAGCCAATGCAAGCCAAAAGAGCCACCGCCCGAGATATTGCCGTAAAGAGTGCACGAACTCGGAGCGGTACACCAAACACAACAGATTTTAGGAGGAATTAATCATGATCAAATTCAGTGAGTGCGACTTAAGGCAGAAAAAAGCTTTTAACAACTTTAAATGGGCGGCAATTGATTATATTTTCGGGCTGCAAAATGGTTGTTTTGATAATGAAAAGGATTCAATAGAATATCAGAACTATTATTCGGAGCTTCAAGATCTTCAAGGCTTAATTAACATTGTTTACAATGAAGCAATTACCTCTATCTATAGTGAAGGCTTTTCGGGCGGTGGTAAAGCTGCCGAATCGTATTTAAAAGACATTCGCTTTTGTGGGAAAAAATTCTTAATGGAACTAGCAACGCAATTTTGTGAACAATTTCAAAAAGAGGCGCTTGAAGGTCTAAAGTAAAACCCGATATTGCAACGGCGGGAAATACCGTTGCATACCACGCTCACGGGCGCAACATAAAACAACGGATTTGCGATTTAAGGAGGTTTAACAATATGGTTTATACTGAAAATGGGCTTTGTATTACCCTTAACGAATTAAAAAGGCTTGTAACGCGAGTTGAGAACGAAAACAAACGCGGAAATATGGAGCCTTGTATATACGTCAAAGGCGGCGACCGTCCGAGAATTATTCAGTATTGTTATTATGCCGAATGTTTTCCAATTGATTTTACAAACTCGGCAAAATCCGAATGAAGCCGCACACGATCTTAACACAATAGAAAATGCCGATTTCATAGACCTGAAGAACAATACAAGGAGGTTGCACAATGAAAATTTACAAGGTTGAGTATCTTATACACGGAAAATCTCACGCGCTGCGGATAGAGGGAACGAATACGATCCCTGAAGCCGCACAAGCTGCTGAAGCCGTTTTGAATACAGTTTACAGACTCGGCGCGGATATTCGCGGAGTGTTTGAGATTTACAAGTAACAAACTAGGAGGAATAATATGGAAAATAAATTCAAGGAAATTCTCGAAAATCACGGGATTTATGGGGAGGACGTAACCGAGGTTTTGTATGCGGTATGTGATATATTTGAATATATGGCAGAAGAAACACGCAAATCTGAACCCTATGCCACAAATGCAATAAAGCGCTATGAAGCAGCATCGAAAGAAATCAGTATGCTTGTCAACGAATTATAATACACGGTTAAGGGCTCAACCGTACCCAAAAGCCCTTATATGCGCCACTGCGGAGCTTATACGGCTTATAAGGGGTAAACCAAAACAAGAGCCAAAAAACGACTTGAAGCCTAAATTTTGAGAAATACACGGAGGTTTTACAATGACTAATTTTGAAAATGCTGAACGGCTTAAAATTTATAACGATACACACAAGACGCGGAAAAACATTGTCAATATTTGTACTGGAAAAAGGAATTGGAACGGCTGCGATTATTGCGATATTTATTCAGGAAGCGGGCTTGAATGTTGGAAACAGGACGGAAAACACAATTGCGTTAGATGTCAAGAACGCGAAAAAAGCGTTGGATAAAATTAAGATTTCGTTAGGAGGTTGTGGACGATGAAGGCAACAAATATCCAATGGGATGTTGATGGAAACGATGGGTTATTCTCGGATTTGCCAAAAGAAATTGATATACCAAACGAAATGAAGGAGGAAGAAATATCCGATTATATTTCATCTGAAACAGGTTTTTGTCATTTCGGTTTTGATTTAGTGTTCTAATAGGAGGGTTTACTATGGTAAAAATTGATATGTGGTATGGGGACTCCCCTGCTGAAGCTGATAAGATAGATATTGAATTTTACGATCTTGATGCGGAATATCGAGGTAACATTTACAAGAACGGAAAAATAATTGGTGATTACTCTTGTAAAAGCTCATTGGAGTTAGAGAAGGCATTTCCTCAATTACAATTTAATTGGGGTTAGTCGGCTCACGACTTGTAAGCCGCCTACACACCGCCTGAAGCCGTAAATCCGACTAGAGGCGCACCAAATATACATACAATAGGAGGAACGGGAATGAAGAAATCAAATATAATAATAACGGTAAGAGATGGCATGGTTGAGGAAGTGCTATGCAACAAGAAAAATGTGAGTGTTGAGATTTTTGATTTTGACACACAAGACGATGATGAATTGGACGAATTAAACAAGAGGTATGATGAAGTCATAAATGACAAGTCGTACAAAGACATATTATTGCTACAGACAAAATGAAGGTTTTATCCCCATTCCCTACTCGCGGCGACGTTAACGCTGCCGCACATATCATCAAAAGCTCGCACGTGAGCCAATGATGAATCAAATACAAATAAAAATTATTAGGAGGTACTATGAGCATTATTATCATTATTATCGGTTTGTTTCTCATCTTCTGGGAAGAAGCCAACAAGAACGTGCTTACACCAAAACAACAGCAAAAATTGCATGAGATGAAGCCGCTTGTTGACAAGGAACGGCAGCTCCGCGAGGACTTGTTCAGCGGCAAGATATTTAAAAAATAGAAGGAAGGTGGTTAAAATGCCGAAGTATCTTATTACTAGTCAACAACCCCGGCCTAAAAGGTCGGAGCTTGTAAAAGCTCCATATTGACTACCCTAAGCCTTAACTGGCTACGTTATGCAAGAAAATATAGTCACCCGTGGACGTGCAGCCTAATCTGCGGCTCTGAGGTCAGTGGTTAAACAGTTCTGTGAGGTAGGAACAGTGCTGCTGATTTTTAAAACCTTGTAATAACATTGGGGAAGGCTGATTACAGTTTGTATGTGCTGTCTTACCGAGTAAAACATACAAAGTTCAGGAAGGGGTGCCGTTATGGTATATGTGTTAAATATTGACGGACAACCGCTTATGTCTACCGAAAGGCACGGCAAGGTTAGAAGACTTCTCAAAAATGGAAAAGCGAAAGTGGTCAAGCGTTGTCCGTTTACCATCAAGTTACTGTACGATACTACTGATTTTACGCAACCTGTGAGCTTGGGTGTTGATGCCGGCAGCAAGCATATTGGAATGTCGGCAACTACTTCGAGTAAAGTCTTGTACGAATCCGACGTTGAACTTCGTAATGATATTGTTGATTTACTTTCTACTCGCAGAGAAGCAAGAAAAACGAGAAGAAATCGCAAAACCAGATACCGCAAGGCAAGGTTCGATAACCGCGTTAAAGGCAAGGGTTGGCTTGCTCCGTCGATTAGGCAGAAAATCGAAACACATTTGACGGTTATTCGCAAAGTCCACGAAATATTGCCCATCTCAAAAATCATTATTGAAACTGCAAGTTTTGATATTCAGAAAATCAAAAATCCGAATATTCAAGGCAAAGAATATCAGCAAGGAGAACAACTTGATTTTTGGAATGTGCGTGAGTATGTATTGTTCCGAGATGGTCATACTTGTCAATGTTGCAAGGGGAAATCAAAGGATAAAATCCTGAATGTTCATCACATAGAGAGTAGGAAAACCGGTGGTAATGCACCTAATAATTTGATAACTCTGTGTGAAACTTGTCACACAGAATATCATAACGGAACGGTTAAACTTCCCCAAAACATTAAACGTGGAATGAGTTTTCGAACTGCAGCTTTTATGGGAATAATGCGGTGGGCATTATTTGACAGGTTAAAAGAGTCCTACCCCGATGTCTCCATGTCTTTTGGGTATATCACAAAGAACACTCGCATACATAGTGGTTTGTCAAAGGAACACTACATAGATGCGAGATGTATCAGTGGAAACCCTTTGGCAAAACCGCTTGGATATTACTTCTATCAAAAGAAAGTGCGTTGTCATAATCGGCAGATACATAAATTCAGCATTGGTAAAGGCGGATATCGTAAAAGGAATCAAGCCGAGTATGTGGTTAAAGGATTTAGACTGTTCGACAAGGTTGCTTACCAAGGCAAAGAATACTTTATTTTTGGCAGAAGAACAAGGGGGCAATTTGATACGAGAGATTTGCGAGGAAACAAAATCAATAAAGGCAGCATTTCTTATAAAAAAATAAAATTGGTTGAAAAAGCTAAAAAAATATTAACCGAGAGGAGGACTGTGTCTTCATCATCAGATTAAGATATTAGGGTATATGCTACTAAGAATAGGAAGCGAGCAACAATTTCATTCCTTTTCATACAAAAAAACACAAGGAAGGTGGAATTTGATATGTCAAGATATGTTGTTACCAACGGCATAATGTATTTACGGAAGAACTTAAGGGGAAATTATTACTTGTGCGAAAAGAACGATGCCACCTTATGGGGTACATACAAGCAAGCACAAAATGCTCTAAACAATGGAATAAAAGGCTGGTGGATAAAAGATACCTTTTACATTGAGAAGGCAAACAGAGACACTACTCCAAAAATCGAAGTTGAACGTTTAATTGAAGCCGATACAAGCGATTTCAATCGTTGGTTATCGGGAATTGGCGATTTCAAGAGGTTTGTCAATACAATTGGGATAACCAAGCGCGACCTTGTCTCGGAATTGAGCGATATAGATCAAGAGATTTGCGACATACGTCACTATATTGAATTTGGCAGACTGAACGCATACCAAGGCTGGGCTGCGTGTGAAATGATGAAAACATCGTTACAGCAGCGCCGCAAGATCAAGGACTTGTTATACATAATAGCCGAAGTACAGACAAGGAGGGATAAGACTACTGAAAGTGAACGAGCGAAGAACGCTATTGATAATCTAAACAAGAGGACGTATACTCCGCGAAAGTTAGAGTTTCTTTTTGAAGGATGTAGTGAGAATCACTACTAAATCTCATGCAAAATCGGCGGTTTGCAAACCGTAAACCGCCAGCATATCACCTTTATGCCGCACGAGGCTAATAAGGTGTGAACTGAAACCTGATTTATATAGATAACATTTGAATGAAGGAGGTGGCAAGTTGTAAAACCCAATAGATCACGAGTTTTATGAGGAGGTATTGATGTGCAGCTTAAAGTACAATGGGTAAAAACGCAACGCGGCTACCCTGCTTGGGTATGCCGATATGGTAATATCATATCTCAAAGCACTATAAGCGCAATGAGATGCTTTAAAACGCAGATGAAGAAACTTGAATCACTAGGGATCAGCACCTCCCACATTGAGCCGGTTCCCAAGATCATAAAAACGGAGGTTGTAAACAATGACTAATTTAATAAGCGCACAAACCTTACAAGCCCAGCCGCCAATCTGTATAGCCCCGCAGATTGAGATTGCTCCTAAAAAGGAAAGATACTCAAAGTTGCACGGGGCATTGATTGTAACACGAACAGATCAACCCACCGACCATAGCGCAGACCCGTTTATGAACGTTGAGGACATCAATCGCATTGTTGAACTTGCTTTGAAGCGCAAGGCATACGGAAAAGTTGCTCTCTTTGTGTTTGGTATAAACACTGGTTATCGTTGCGGAGATGCGCTCGCCTTTAGAGTGCGCGACTTCTATGACAAGTACGGAAACTTCGCAGAGGTATTCTACATAAGCGAAGATAAAACTGGCAAGGTTAGACCGGTGTACGTAAACAAAGCTGTTAAAACAGCAATAGAACTTGCTATACGAGAGAAAAATCTTTCCGAAGAGAATTATATTTTCCGCACAGATGGAAATAAACGGTCTTATTTAATGGAGTTTAAGTACAATGCCGAAGGCGATGTTGAAGATGCCGTTACAACATTTGAGAAATACGACGAAAACGGTAACGAGCGCGAAATTGCACCGTTTACCCTGTCGAATATTGTAAAATGGCTCAAGGGCATATCTAGGGAACTGGGAATATATGGACATTATTCTTCACACGCTATGCGCAAGACGTTCGCGGAGCATATCTGCCGGAACTTTGAGGATGATAGAAATGTTCTCGCTGCTAGTGTAGCATTGGCTCATTCTAGCCTTAAAACCACGATGGAGTATTATATGTCGGTAGATCCAAACAGGCTTCGCGAAAAGTGGATGGGACTTAACCTTGGTCTTGAGGCATTGGAAAAAATTAAGAAGTAACGGAAATCGACGCCAAATGTATAAGCCCGTAAAACAAAGCACTGTAAATAAGGAGTGTTCGTTTCAGATGTCAAAAAATGTACTTTGAAGATTGTCATCAAGTGAATAATGATCCATTTAAAATAATATAATAAATCATATTGACTTTCTTGAGATGATATGTTATACTAAAAGGAGAGTAAACTATGGAGGAAATTCAAATGAAGTTGGTAAACCTAAAAGTTTTTGCGCTTCATGGTTGTTACGATTATGACGTGGATTTTAACTCAGACGTAACTTTTATATATGGTGAGAATGGCTGTGGGAAAACAACCCTTCTAAATATACTTGAATTCATTACTACAGGTAGACTGTTTAGACTCTTTGGTTATGATTTTCAGAACATTATCCTAATCTATGCTCCAGGCGATAATCTTGAGGACACTAGAACTATAAAGATAACACTAGGCAGGGCTGGATTGAATGTTACCTTTAACGGGGAGTCGTGCACGGTTCCATCACGCTACAGTGGAATTGTCAGATATCGTGATGGTAGAGATATTGATCTTGAGGATATGTGCTTTCACAGATATAAAATCCTCAGAGAGATACGTAGTACATTTAATCACGTATATTTGCCGCTAAATCGCGTAACTAGGTCAAGCTCCCTTAGGAGTACGGATGTATATACTGAGAGTTTACCAACATCTAGAACGTCTTTGGATTCCGACCTTGGTACAACTAATCATGATATACTGCAGATTGAAAGGCTTATACGAAACAAGTACGCTGAGATAATGGCATCAATTACTAGGCTCAATGAACAGTTTCGCGGCAAGGTAATGAAATCTTTGCTTGATGTTAATCAGGCATATGATTTTATGGCTGTTTTGTCAGACCTTAACGAAAATCAGGAGTGCTTATCAACGCTACAGAAAACTAAAACAAGCTATATAAAAATGCTTCAAGAGCTTGGTATTCTGTCTCCTGACGAGAAGAATGACTACATCACATTCTTTGATGACTTAGTAGATGATTTTAATGCGTATAAATCTGGTGAGCAATCTGAAAGACTTCTTAATATTACGCTTAAATGGCAAGAAGTGCTTAAAATAAAAAAACTGATTTCGCTCGTAGAAGCTACAGAGGTTGAAAAAGCAGAGGTATACAAACCTGTTGAAATGTTTGTTAAAACTATAAACGATTTTATAAATACAACCGATGATGATAAGACAATCAATGTTGACAGCCGCGGTTTGATTAGTTTTTCCACAAAGGCTAGTACAAATCCAGTTAGTATTCAATATCTGTCATCGGGCGAAAAACAAATTGTAACATTCTTTGCATACCTTATGTTTATGGTTGAACAGGATAAGTTTGGGATTTTTGTTGTTGACGAGCCCGAATTATCTTTGCATCTCGCATGGCAGAAAATTTTTGTGCAAAAGACACTGCAGGTTAATGACAAAATTCAGCTAATTTTTGCTACACACTCTCCAGAGTTTGTTGGTTCTTATCGAGATAAAATGTTTAAACTTAAAAGGAATTTCACAAACAAAGGAGATGTTTAGATGAACGACTCGAGCGACTTAACATACTCAAAAGAAGCTGCCATAAGCAGAGTTAAATTCTACCAGGGGTTTAGTGATGTCAATTTCTTTGTCGAGGACATGGGAAAGGAATATGAGTATGAGACTATTTTGAATCGAATGCTGGAAGGAAAAGTGTGTCCCATTAATGTTTTGGGTCTGGGCGGTAAACCGAATGTCATAAAACACTTTCACGAATGCGGTGAAAACACAGGTGGAGTTCCAAACATTTATCTTGTGGATGGCGATTTTGATAGGTACACTTCCCCTGAAGAGATGATAGTAGCCTCATGTTTCATATACTTAAAAGCTTATAACATTGAAAGTTATTTCATTGATGAAGAAGCTTGCTATCAGTTTGCTAAAGGGAAGCTAAAGTGTGTTGATTCGCGTGTACGAGAAAAAGTTGATTATTCAAATTGGAGAGACAAAATTGTCGGTCAGGCAAAAAAACTCTTCCTTTGTTACTGTTTCTTGAAAAAGCATCACCCATCACAAGAATCCGTTAGCCGTAATGCTTATCTCTTTTTAGACCAAAAAACTGGGTTCGAAAGGAACGATGGAGCATACGACAACTACTGGAAAAGCATATTATCACTCGATTCTGATACACAAAAGAAAATCGACGAGATCATTAAAGCCTATGAATACATAAACGGTAGTGACTATTACAATTTGATTTGTGGTAAGTTTTTGCTTACAAGTCTATATTGTCATTTGGTAAATGCAATTGGTAAAAGTTTTTTACAAGAAGATTTACGATGGCATTTGATTAACAATTTTGAAATTACTTCGCTGGATTACGTGAAAGAAGCAATCCTAGCCCAAATTGAAATTTGAAAATATGGATGCCTTGATCCCACTGTCTAAAACCAGTGGGATCAAGGCATTATAGAGAGTTATGTCATAGAAATGTTAAAGCAAACAGTGAAAGAAATTGACAAAAAACCCCATAGCAACATCTCAATCAGTGCAAAAATGCACTGATATTTTCTATTAAACACAGATCTATTTGATTTTTTCAATTTCACTTAAAATTAAATTGGCAAGTCTGAAAAGTTCTTTATCTGTTTTTGAAGCGTATATATTATATTGAGAAT
>CAMWVP010000070.1 GCA_947177735.1 uncultured Clostridia bacterium | reverse complement strand
TTTCAAAAATTTTGTTTTATTTTTCAAAATCTTTGCCTTTTCGTCCTTTTTCCCCCACTCTTTTTGAGTGCTTTTCAATTATATCATATTCGGGACGGGTTGTCAAGGGGTTTTTTTAAAAATTAATTCTTTTCTGAAAATATTGACAAGTGTCATTTTATCTGCTATAATTATTATTAGAGTTACTTGTACTTATTTTAATACTAAAAGGAGTGGTCATTAAAATGGAAGGCGTAAACCTCACGCAAAAGATGATTACTATTCACACGATTTTTGTCGTTTCGGTTTGCCTGGTATTCGGCGGTATGAATATGGCATCGGAGGGCGGCTTGGCGGTCGGTATCGGCATTGCCGTTCTGGGACTTGCGGTCGGCGGCGGGCTGATCCTGTTCAAGGACGCATTGTCACTGTTGACGAGAGGTATCATCCTGTCAACCGTTCAGCTTATTCTCATTATTGTCGCGTCGTCTCTCCGGCACGAGCTGCACGGAATGTTCCCGCTCATGCTCGCGTCAATGGCTATTGCGGCGATCTATTTCGACAGGCGCAATCTCACGATCCAGTTTGTGCTTATCGACGCCGCGTCGCTTATCGGATTGCTTTTCAAGGATTTCTTCTACGGCGAGGTTGAGCTTACCTTTATAATAAAAGGACTTCTCGGCGTGAACGTCGGTGCCGCCGTAATAATTTATCTCGTTAAATGCTGTCTCGGTCACATCGCCGAGGCCAACAAAGCCCACCACGAGGCTTCGGAGTTGGTGTCCAAAGTCCAGTTCCAGTCCTCGGAGACCGAACGTCTGGTCTCAAATCAAAAAAAGGTCGTGCAGAAAATCGCAGATATATCTCAAAGCGTGAGCTCATCCTCCGACAGGATGCTCCAGATCGCAGATACTCTCAGTGCCACTGCCGAAGAGCAAACCTCGACCATCAGCGAAATAACCTCCGAGATCGCGTCTATCAGTGAGCAGACCGAAAAGAGCCTCGTCGAATCCGAGCAGGCTTCTCAGCTTGCCAAGGAAAGCGTAGAGCTGCTTGAGGACGGCAACACCGAAGTCAGCAAAATGGCTGCCGCTATGTCGAAGATCGAGCACTCCTCCAAGAGCATCTCCTCCATTGTCAAGACCATCGAGAACATTGCGTTTCAAACCAATATACTCGCTCTGAACGCTTCCACCGAGGCGGCAAGAGCCGGAGCGGCAGGCAAGGGCTTCGCGGTCGTTGCGAACGAGGTGCGCGTCCTTGCGGATAAGAGCTCCAAGGCTGTCAGCAACACCGCTTCCCTGATAACCGCGTCGATGAATGCGGTCAAAGAAGGCAAGGAGATAGCCGACAACGTTCAGATAAAAATGCAGAACGTTATGGAGAAATCCGAGCAGAGTGCCGCGCGCTCCGAGCTTATCAGCAAGCTTACGCGCGAGCAGGCAGAGTCCGTTTCCACGGTCAGAGAGCGTATGGATGAGATCGCGCAGTCCGTCACCCAGAGCTCCGAAATCTCCGTAAGAAGCTCCCAGATCGCCGAGCAGGTAGCGGAAGGTGCAAAGGAAATGGAAGAGATCGTAAGCGAGTTCAGACTATCCGATAAAGAAAAGTAAAATCAATACATAATGCCCAATGAAACCATTGGGCATTTTTCTATGTATTCGACAATTATCTCCGTCATACCGAATCGGACAACACTTCCTTGACGGAAAGCCTGCCTATCTTCCGTGCATAGACATACATAATGACCTCGTAAAACACAGCGAACGCCGCTGCCGCTATACCGAGGACTGCGAAGTTAAAATCAAGATCGGGCAGTCCCTCGATATCCGAGAAGATAACGTTGACAGCGATCTTCAGCAGAATGTGCTGGTAAAAAGTTCCAATTACAAAGCCTGTCAGCGCCGCGGGACGGTAACCGCTCAGCACTGCCGACGAACAGTCTCCGCGCGAATAACCGAACGCTCCCATAATCGAGATGGTCTTTGCGTTGGATCTGACGACCGTCTCGACCGCGATAAACAGGGTCACGAACGCCAATGTCAGCCCTATTCCCAACATCATATACGACATCAGCTCGCTTGCCAGTCCGTCCACCGCGAACGCCATCTGCACCATTGCCGAAAAACAGAACGCCGCAAAACCGATAAAGAAAACCAACGACTTCCTCGAGCGTACAACGCTGCGCCTGAGATCGCTCAGGAATGGGCGCTCCTTGTCCGAACGGCACGGCTTTGCCCTGCCGTCCGCCTTGCCGTTTATCAGCACAAGCACAGGCGCACGCAGCCTTATGCAGCCGTATATGACCGAAAACAGCGCAAATACCGCCGTCGGGAGGATCACAAGAAAAAACATCAGCTCAAAATGAAAGTCCGCGCCGAATTTCGGCAGCCCGTCGCACTGCGCCTCGTAGAACCACGGCATAAGGCAATGCGCCGCCGCATACCCGACAGCCGCTCCCGCGAAAACGCTCAGTCCGAACACCCAAAAGCCCCGCGCGATGCGCAGATTAGTGTACCCGAGTGCCTTCAACACACCAAGCTCTTTGCGGTGCGCGTCTATGTAATGCCCGATGTAAAAGCACAGCATAACCGCCGAGGTCAGCACCAGACACCCTCCGCTGACGGCGCTCACGACCTTTCCCGACATCACCAGCGCGTCATACAGCGCTCTTGTCGGTATATCCGCGATCTGCCCCTCAATGCCTTTCAGATCAATGTTGAAATTCAGAAACAGTGTGCTCACGAACACCGCGCAGGCGGCTATTACCGTCACGCCCGAAAATTTGAAAATATCCTTGGTACTTACCATATTTTACCACCCTATCTCATACGCCGTTTTCCGCGTTTCGTTGCGGAAGCACTCGACTATACGCCCGCTGTTCATACGTATCACGGTCTTTGCCATCTCGGCGATGTTGACGTTGTGCGTTACCATTATAATAGTAAATCCCAGCTTTTCCTGCAAGCCGCTGATATAGTTCAGCACCGAGCGTCCCGTCTCCTCGTCCAGAGCGCCCGTCGGCTCGTCGAGGAACAGCACATCGGGCTTTTTCGCCAGCGCTCTCGCCGCGGAAACGCGCTGCTGTTCGCCGCCGCTGAGCTCATACGGATACTTGCGGCGCTTCTCCGACAAGCCCAACGCGTCGATGACCTCGGCGTAATCGCGGTTCCCCGCAAGCTCCGCGCCCATTCGGACGTTCTTGTCAACGGTCAGATTCGGCAGAAGATAGTACTGCTGGAAGATAAACCCTATCGTCCGTTTTCTGAACGCGGTCAGCTTGTCGTCCGACAGCTCCGCGATGTTCTCGCCGCCGTACAGCACACGCCCGCTGTCGGGTCTCTCCAGTCCCGACGCCACGTTCATCAGCGTGGATTTGCCCGACCCCGACGGACCAAGTATCACCGCGAAGTCACCGTCCTCGATGCCAATCGAGATCCCTTTAAGCACCTCGGCTTTGTTATCCGCCAAGCCGTAAGATTTGTGAATATTTTCCAGTTTTATCATCTTTTCTCTCCTCTGATAATGTCCAGTATCCAGTCTGCCTCGGGGATCCGTCCGTTCTCAATCAGCTGATGGTTGAACGCGAGATGGGTCATTATTCCCTGTATGCTGCTCCAGAACGAAAATGCCAGCAGATACGGATCACCCTCGCGGAAATAGCCGTATTTCTGCCCTGCCTCGATTATCTCCGCAGACTGATCGATCTGATTTGTCTGCGCGGCTATCTCCTTCACGCTCTCGGGCACACCTCCACACTGTATCTGCGACATTATCACAAACAGATACAGCACCTTAGGCTGCTCGCAGGCATACTTTAACAGCATCTTCAGAAAGCCCTCGAAGTAGTCAAACGGGTTCTCGAAGTTCATATTGAGCGGCGTGTTGGTGGCCGTCGCGCCGCTGCGCACTATCTCCGCGAACAGCTCCTCCTTGGACTCGAAGTAGTGAAACATCAGCCCCACGCTCATATCCGCGGCCTTTGCAATATCGCCGATCTTGGTGTCGGCGTATCCCTTTTTGGCGAACAGCTCGATAGCTTTATCGATTATAAGCTGCCGCCGCTGTTCCTTTTGCTCGTCTCGTATCGACATATCGTCACCTCGTTGAATTTAAATTCATTGAATTTATATTCAATATTATAGCACGGTTATTCCGACTTGTCAAGTACTTTTTGCAAAAAAATACCGCGTGAGATCATCACGCGGTTCATCTTAAACTATGAAGAAAGCTAATCCCAAGAATGTCCAAATAAGATTTGAAATGAAATTCATAGAAATCACAATCAAGGTAAATATAGAAAAGCGTATGCCGCTATTTTGTTTTATATAGCCACGGATCACTACTATTATTACGATCAAATCAAGCAGCATATGTAAATAAGTCATATTTATCAAACGATAAGCCAATAAAGAATTTTCAACAAGGTTGAAAAAAGGGATCGACGCCGGAATACGAGCAAATGCCATAATAAATGGAATTGATATATATATTATGTTTATGATGAGGTAAGCAACATAAATCCAATATAAAACCCGCTTTAATTTCATTAAATACCCCCCTACTCAAATATTCTTCAATTTTGTGCGGCTAAAATCTCCTCATATATGAGCAGTATATTATCAATAGAAGCATCCGCATTCCACAATTGTTCAATTACTTTGCGGTATATCTGGGCGTTAAGAGACGTTACATATCCTATAAAACACGAAGCAGGATTAACAGCATGAACACCATTGACATTTCCGTATTTTTTATACGGATCAACATCATATTTTTTATGTCCCCAAAAATCGGTATTAAAGTCCACATAGTTATAAGTCCCCATATTAACAGGGTCATTAATTTCTGTAAGAAGTTCGCCATTCCTATTGTATACAGCTTCATACTTACCACAGGAAGACATAAATTTTAAATTATATTCGCCATTTACGCCATCCATGTGATATAGTGAACTGGACAAATCACATAATGTCCATTTACCGCGTTCCATCAGCATCTCCTTAAGTGTTAAGGGAGCTCGATTTAATTTGTTGCGGGTATAGTGTTTTTCTTTGTTTATTTCTCCACTATTTTTAATGCAATAGTTGAAAAACTCACAAAATTTATCCCAATTTTCAAAAGAAACTTGTTCATGATAAATCGAGCGATTGAGGTCGTCAATCATCATGTTGACAATGTGATCAAAATATTCTTCGGATTCAAACTCGAATGTGTTGGATTCATCAAATCTTCTGATTAAATCCTCGAAGTATTCACCCGAACCAAAATTATAAAACCAATTATAAATTAAACGTTCAGGATCAACCGCATCATCAAAGCCATCCCCATCGCTGTCCACTTCGGTCGGATCAGATATGATAGGCAACACATACAAATCATGATATAAAATGTCAAGCAATATATTACCTGTTGTCGGGTAAGGCAAACTTGAATAGAAACGCCTTAAGCCATCATTTACAAAACGTCTGTGAGGCAAACTTGTGCATTCATCGAATTTAAGTAATTTCGGAGAACCATCAGAATCAAATGAGATAAGCTCATTGTTTACTTCATCCCAGTCCTTTAATCCGTCGTCGTCCGTATCTGTATCGCTATCGGGATCAAGAGCCTTCTTTAATGTGATTTTTTTCCATGAGTTGGCTATTGTTACCATGTATTCGGTTATAGGTAACGGTGTTGCTGCTGCATATCCACAGATATGATTGTACACGGTTGCGGTGGACGTACTTGAATTATAGGGCAAGCTTAACCCATTTGTTTTAGCAATAGCTTTTGCAACTTCTTCCCCATACTGAGAGGTTCCATAACCGAATCCGTCGAGCAGCAGCTCCGAATAGTTAATAGGAAGCTTTGAGCAAGCCTCGATTTGGTCGGGATAGCCGGAGCCAACGGTTGAAAAGCCGTTCCCCAGCTGAAATACAAACTTTGAGGCGGCTTTGTTAAATGCAACCTCAGATATCAATTTCGAAAAAGCCGCCCCCCTGTCCGCTACACTCCAACCCTTGCTTGAGTATGTAAGTTCGGACAAAGCGGTCTGCAGCTCGTCGGAATCTGTAAACCAAGTGTCGGAGCCGAGAATTGTTGCTGCCGAAGTATCGAATGTAATAACACAAACTCTTATATTCTCTTTGCCGTGACTTCTCTGCAGCATGCACATTACATCCTTGATCATTGTGCGCTGCGTATTGAAATCAAATTCACGAGTACCGGCAGATTGCAGCAAAAACACTACGTCAACGGGGGTTCCCGCTGCATACGGAGCAGCGTTCAGCACAGCCGCATAGCTCATTGGCAGCGCTTCCTCCGCATAGATCTCATCGCTCATTGTATCTTCTTCGATCACATCCGCTATCATGATAACACGTTTTTCCTCTTCGGAGAAATCGGAAATCGGCTCGACATCAATGCATATGTCTTCCTCATCGGACATTAAATTTACCGCTTCGGGCATATCCGATCCAATAAGATTTCTAAACCACTTTTCCAAGTCCACTACGCAATACGTACCCAATTCATCGACCGTCGCAGAAACGGTATTGTTTTCTTCGTCAAAAACGGTTTCTATAGGCAGCAGCATATTTATATCCTCAAAGTATTTGAAGATATTCAGCCGCTTTATGCCCTGCAGTTCTTCTTCATCGGGGAACAGACCAAGCTCATTGTCAAGATAAGCGTCGCCGATTGTAAAATTAAGCTTGACCTCGTCAACATCTCCGCCGATATAGTTCAGATCAATGGTCTCGCCAAGCTGTATATCGCTGTTGATTACTGCTGAGTAACTGCTTCTGTCCGCGTTTAAACTGCCGTTCACATTTCCCGAGGCAGTTACTTCCAGCGAGAGCTTATAAGGGCTTTCTTCCGTATTTACTCTTTTCAGCGTTTCGCTGTCGACCGCAACGATCTGCTCTGCCTTGTATTCCGCGTCGGGCACACCAAAGGTTTCGGGATCGTTAGGATCAAGCCCGATTACAAGCTCATCGCCGTCGTTCAAGGTATCGCCGTCACTGTCCGCTTTCAGCGGATCGGTATTGTATGTGTTGAGCTCGTCATAATCCGACAAGCCGTCACCGTCCGTATCGGCATTGCGGGGATCGGTTCCAAGTTCGATTTCCTCTCTGTTGGACAAACCGTCACCGTCGGAGTCATCGTCCGCGTCATTGATACCATTGTCATCGGTGTCATATTTCAATGGATCGGTTCCCGTAATATAAACCTCTTCATAATCGGTCAGCCCGTCGCCGTCTGTGTCGGGGTTTTCGGTGTCTGTTCCGCAAATCTTCTCTATAATGTTGAAAAGACCGTCATTATCATTATCGGGTAAAGTGCAGACATATTCACCCTCGGAAAACGTAACGGTAAACGGCTCGGATTCAATCGTGCCGTCCTTCGTTTCCTGTACCGCTTTTATCTGCTTTGTTTGGAAATCCTTGGCAATTACGTACCTATAGAAATTCTCATAGGATACGTCCGTGATTTTTGTCCACTCGCCTTCGGCTTCGCTCTCATAAAGCGATACCATTTCCTCGTCGGTTGAAGTCCAATATATTTCAATCGAATTGTCATCTTTAATGTATTCCCCAAAACACAGAATTATGTGCTCACGAGGTTCGTCCGGTATTTCCGGCGTATCCGATGTTCCATTGATAACGACGCTTGTTAAGTCGATATTTGTTATTTCGGGAGCAAGAGTCGGATCAATCACAGCAGTGAAACCAATCACTTTTGAATCGCCCGAGGAGATCGCATTAGTCCACATTTCGCTTGCAATCGTATAGTGGTTGTCCGTGCTGTCAAGAATGCGACCGTCCCAAAGGTCGTCAATTGTGAAGTTCGCACCAAAGGACAGCGTCCAAGCCTCTATCGGCTCGTCGGATGTATTGGTAACAGAAAGCTCGGCTTTCATTCCGGTATCCCACCGATCGACAACATTAAAACTTGTTTCGTAACCGGAAGTAACCTCAACTCTTTTTGAGCATAACTCGAATTTCTCCGGTGCTGCCAAATCATCACCGAAGAGTGTGTATCCAAAGTTAACGGTTTGACCGGGTACAATTTCGTAATTAGAACCGCCGTTCTTGATAATATAATCTTCTCCTTGATTATCATAGACAGCTGCATTCCAAAGGCTGCTGATCTCGCCCTCGGCGTCATACTTGAATGCCCAGTTCAGAATAGGATCGTCACCTGTGTTTGTGACTTTGATCTCAACTGATTGACCGTTATTCCATTCATTTAAAACGGAATACTCCACATCATAGCCATTGTATGAATATGCGGTTGTGCCGGTTTCCGCAAATACCGGCATTTGCGGCAGCGTTGTTATTGCCGTTGCTGCGGCTGCAAAGCCCGATATCAGCCTCTTAAAATTTTGACTAAGTTTGCTTTTCATATCTTTCTCGCTTTCTCTACATATAGTGTTTCCGTTTCAATGGATGTACTACTCAGATTTTATTATAGCATACTTTGTAATACTTTTCAATGCCTTTAGCGCAAGATGTCAAAATCCTGCGCAACGTGTAATTTTATTGTATAAAGCAACAAAAAACGCCATTAATTCTATACAATTTCACAACATAATTTCCATCAGAAAAAAATACCGCGTGAGATCATCACGCGGCATTTTCACCGATCATATTTTGTCCGCAAGCTCCTCTGCCTGCTTTACACCGTCGGTTTTGGCGATATCTCCGACCTTCAGCACACCCGGCACGAGCACCTCTCCGACCATCGTCCACTTCATCAGCTCCGCGGAGCGCTCTATCGGCAGCTTCACGCCGTCGAACACCGTCATATCGTCCTCCTCGCAGCAGGCGATGATAGCGCACTCCTTACCCGCGATGTCCTTGCCGCCGACAACCAACGAGTACAGCCTGTCGATAACGCCCTTTATCTGCGCGGGTATCGAGTACCAGTAAACCGGCATCGTGAACACCACCGCGTCCGCCTCGAGTATCGCGGGAGCTATCGTGTTGAAATCGTCGTCGAACGAGCAAGCCTTGCCCGTCTTGAAGCAGGTCTCACAGGCGCGGCAGCCGCCGACCTGTTTCATCGCCGCGTCAAAACGCGTCACCGTATGCCCCTTTTTCTCGGCAGCCGCGATAAACGCCTCCGTCATCGCGAAACTGTTTCCGTCCTTGCGGGGACTGCCTGTAATGACCGCAATTTTCTTTCCCATTTGTGTAACTCCTTTCCGCTATTGACAACATATGTATGCTGTGTTATAATCATATCATAAACCGTTAAAAAATACAAGTACTGTCTTTAAAGAAAGCGTGGGAAGTTATGATAAGCAAATATATCGGCGAGGCTAACTTCGAGGATACGGGATTCAGCTACACCCTGTCGCTGATTGGCGGCAAGCACAAGCCCGTTATCCTGTATTGCCTTATGGAATTCGGCACGGTACGCTTTAACGAGATGCGGCGTTACCTTAAAAAAGCGACCGACAAGACCCTCAGTATGAACCTGAAAGAACTTGAGCGCGACGGGCTCATCGTCCGCAAAGAGTACCCTCAGATACCGCCCAAGGTGGAGTACTCCCTTTCGGATAAGGGCAGATCACTTATGGAGGTGCTCGACAGGCTCTGCGTATGGGGCGAGGAAAACCGACCCGAAAATCCGAAATAATTTTTACCAAAACCGCAACCTTTGTCCAAAAAATCCTACTATATTTATAGAGACTACTTTTCGAGGTGATAAAATTGGACGATGCAAGCATTATTGAACTATACTTTGATCGAAACGAGCAGGCTATTTCGGAAACGGCGGCAAAGTACGGGCGGACGTGCTCGGGAGTGGCGCTCCGTATCCTCCGCAGCCGCGAGGACGCGGAAGAGTGTGTGAACGATACATATTTAAGCGTCTGGAACTCCGTACCGCCCAGACGCCCCGACAACTTCAGAGCGTTCATCTGCAAAATAACGCGCAATCTGTCGCTCTCGCGCGTGAAGTACAACTCCGCGCAGAAACGCTCCGCGGAGAACCTGCTGCCGCTCGATGAGCTTGAGAACTACCTTGCCGCTCCACCGCCAAACATCGACGGCGAGGAGCTCGGCAGGGCGATGAGCGACTTTCTGCGGACGCGTTCCCCGCAGGCGCGTAACGTCTTTATGCGGCGCTACTGGTTCCTTGAATCGATAGACGAAATAGCCGAGCGCTATTCATTCAGTCAGAGCAAGGTCAAATCACTGCTGTTCCGCACCCGCGAGCAGCTCAGAAAATATCTTGCAAAGGAGGGGATCGACATATGACCGACCTTGATCTTATTTACGGCGCAGGATTTGTTGACGACGATATTGTCTGCGAGGCGCTGGACTACAGCCCCAAGCGGTTCTCGTTCGCGCCGATCGCCTGCGTGGCAGCGGCTGCCGCGGCTGTACTGGTGATATCGGTGTCGCTGACGGAGTATCTGCGCTCGGTCAATACCGTTCCCGTTCCACCAAATAACGCCACTTTATCCTCCGCTCCGTTCAATACCGCTCCGGGCGGCACGGAGAACTCAAGCACAGGCACAAGCGCCCCCATCAGCATAAACAACAACGTTGTGTGGGGCTTACTAAGAACATTTGACGAGATCACCGAGAAATACGGCGATGTCACCGGGGGAAATTTCAACGAATACACCTTTGAGAAAGGGTATGGCAAGTATGCGTGGGGGAACGGCGACGGGATGGATATTACCCAGACCGACCGCGACAAAAACATTGAATATGTCAAAACGTGCGGCGGGTGCTCGTCCATCAGCGAAATATCGGCAAGCGATTTCCTGATCGGCGACCTCTCAACGCTTGATTCCGATAATTTCGCGTCGGAGTGCGGCTTTGAGGTCTTTCCGATCAATCCCTCCAGGGAGTCGGAAAATTTGTACGACGGTTTTCGGCTCACGTATTATACGCACCCGTCCTATAAAGATATGATCTTCACTATGTACTGCAAGGAAAGTGGATTTGACGAGGACGCCTTTTTCTGCATTGATAACGACTACTACGGCGTTACGAGGTGGGAAAGTCAGCTCGTTTCGGACAGCGGAGACCCCGAGGAAAATAACGGCAATTTCCAATTCGTGTTTACGGACTTCATATCCAATCCCACGCTCTACGGACCGCCGATGACGCTCGACGAAGTTATGACGATGCTCCTGCCCGACCCGCTTCACCCCGAGTGGGATGTGGAGTCGTTCTATCTGGTCGAGGTGAAAAAAGTGTTGACCTATATAGAATATTTGCAAATGGCGGGTCACGAATACTACGGCGAAGCTACCGTATACGAGGTCGAGATCATCGAGGACCTGATAAGCGGAGAGAAGCCCGCCGAGAGCACCGAGCCCATCTACGTCAAACTATCCGCGGGATACGGCGCGCCCAGACAGCGTCCCGGAGACCCGACCTACGCGCCCGGGGAAAAATTTACCCTTGCGATGAGCAAGCCATGCGAGGGATACGATTTCAGATCGTCGCCGGGCGACTTCGCGCTCAGGTTTGACCTCCCCGACAACGAGGAACTTACCGAGGACGACGAAACAACGATGCTCTATTACAGAGGTATCAGCGGCGAACGCGACGACGATATATTCGACTTCGCCGAGGATATCGATGTAACGTTAGTTACAAGCACTCCTCAAAATCCCCTTAATTACACAAAAAAGGTCGATATGGAGACGCTGGTAAGCTTCCTGCGAGAGGATTGGCGCGAGCGCGGCATTTCGGTGCACTTTGAATAACTCAACCCAGCCCGCAGCAGCCGTCCCGAAAACGGCAGGTCTCGCGCATATTGCAGCCCTCGCAGCTTTTGCGGGGGCTGTTCAATGCCCTTCTCGACAAGCCGACCACTCCGACTACGCTTTTCTGCGGCGTGAGCATATTCGAGCCCGTACAGCTCAAGCCTATCCTGCGCTCGGCATCAACGACGGCTATCAGCTGCCGCGCGGTCTCCAGCGGAAAATCACCGTAGCCTGCCGCGTAGCACCACGTCGCCGACCATCCCGCCATCTCGGCGAGTACGGCACGCCGCGCCTGCTCGGAGGTCTCCTCAGCGAACACGCTCGCCAGCGCGTCCGTAGCTATGCCCTTGGCGCTGTCCGAGAGCTGTAAACGCTTTAGTAGCTTGTCGGTGTCTGCGGACAGAGTTGCCGCCGTCACCGCCGCTTTGTCACAGCCCTCAAGGTGACGGGCGATATCGCTGCCGGACAGTGAAAAACCGCACTCCGAAAGCGAAATACCGCCCTCGGAGCGCACGATGTCAAATATTCTCCATACAAAGCGCGGACGAGCCGCCGCCAGCAGCTCTCTCTCGCACTCGTCAAGCAGCGCCGTGAGCCGCTCATCGGGCTCGCCGCGCCAGCCCATATAGCGTAGCGCCAATGCCCTGTCGATCATCTTATCACCCTCGAAACGCTCTCGCTGATTTTCTTTGCCACGTACGGGTTGTTCATCGTATACAGATGTATGCCGTCAACGCCGTTCGCCGCGAGATCTATTATCTGATCGACAGCGTAGGCGATGCCCGCCTCGCGCATTGCCTCGGGGCTGTCGCCGTAACGCGCTATCAGCCGCGTGAACTTATGCGGCAGCGACGCGCCGCACATTGTGACCATACGCTGTATCTGCTTCGCGTTCACGCACGGCATTATGCCCGCCTCGATCGGCACGTTGATACCTTTCGCGCGAGCCTTTTCCAGAAAACGGTAAAAAAAATCGTTATCAAAGAACAGCTGCGACATCAAGTGAGACGCGCCCGCGTCCACCTTGCGTTTGAGGTTGTCGATATCCTCATTGAGCGAGCCCGACTCGGGGTGACCCTCCGGATAGCACGCGCCCGAAAAGCTCAAGTCGCTCCGCTCACGCATATACGAGATAAGCTCCGATGCGTGGAGGAACTCCTTTTTCGGCTCGATATCGGGGTTGATATCACCGCGCAGCGCCAGCACGTTCTCAATACCGCTTGCCTTGAACTCCTCGATAATGCGGTCGATATCCGTCTTTGTCGAGTTCACGCAGGTCAAGTGCGCGATCGATTCGGTATGGTACTTTTCCTTTATAATGCTTACTATCTCACGCGTCGAACAACCGGGCAGAGAACCTCCCGCGCCGTATGTAACGCTGATGAAATCGGGCTTCAGATCGGTGAGCTCGTCCAGCGTTTTGTACACCGTCTCAATCGATCCGTCCTTTTTCGGCGGAAAAATCTCGAACGAGAAAACGGTGCGGTTTTCCCTAAACAATTCGCATATTTTCATTTATGTCTCCGCCTTGAATTTTGTCAGTGCCTCGGCAAGCTGCGCAGGGCAGGATGTGGGCTTTGAACCGCAGCGTATACCGCTCAGGCGCTCTATCACCTCGTCAACCTTCATACCCTTGACGAGCGATGAAATACCCTGCAAGTTGCCGTTGCAACCGCCTTCGACTTTAAGGCTCTTTATAACGCCGTCCTCGATATCGATAATCATTTTGCGCGAGCAAACTCCGCGCGGTGTATATTCAAAAGTCATATTTATACCTCACTTTTAAGTGTTTTGTGAATGTTCTGTGCGTGTCCACTCATCCGCGACTGCCTTTGCGACTGCCGCCGCAACGCTCTTGTCGAGCGCGGATGGGATTATATAGTCGACGGCGAGCTTGTCATCGGTAACGAGCGCCGCTATGGCGTGCGCCGCCGCGAGCTTCATTTCCTCGGTAATAGCCTTTGCGCGCACCGAGAGCGCACCCTTGAACACGCCCGGGAACACGAGCACGTTGTTTATCTGGTTCGGATAGTCGCTGCGCCCTGTTCCGACAATAAACGCTCCGCTTTCCTTAGCAAGATCATAGGTTATCTCGGGATTGGGATTCGCCATCGGGAACAGCACAGGCTTGTCTGCCATCGACTTCACCATCTCGGGGGTTACGAGATTTGGCTTGGATACACCGACAAACACATCCGCGCCGCGCATAGCGTCCGCAAGCCCGCCTTTGACGTTGTTCTTGTTGGTAATTTTGGACATCTCAGCGTGAGCGGGGTTATCATACGCCTCATCCCTATTTATTATACCGCCAATATCGACCATTATAAGGTTGCCGATTCCGAGCTTGAGCAGAAACTTTCCGATCGCGATGCCTGCCGAACCCGCTCCGTTGATAACGACGGTTATGTCGGCTAACTTCTTGCCCGCAAGCTTTACAGCATTCATCAGCGCCGCTCCGACAACTATCGCCGTACCGTGCTGATCATCGTGGAAAACCGGGATATCAAGGCGTTCCTTGAGCTTTGCCTCGATCTCGAAGCAGCGCGGCGCGGATATATCCTCAAGATTGATGCCGCCAAAGCTGTCCGATATCAGCTCGATAGTGCGGACGATCTCGTCGGGGTCTTTGCTCTTTACGCAGAGCGGAAACGCGTCAACGCCGCCAAATTCCTTGAACAGACAGCATTTGCCCTCCATTACGGGCATTCCCGCCAGCCCGCCGATATCGCCGAGCCCGAGCACGGCAGTGCCGTCCGTGATGACCGCGACGAGGTTGCTGCGGCGCGTGAGTTTGTAAGACAGCTCGGGGTTTTCCGCTATCTCAAGGCATGGCTGCGCCACTCCCGGAGTGTACGCGAGCGACAAATCCTCGCGTGTCTCAATGGGTGCGCGGGAAACGACCTCGATTTTTCCCTGCCAATCGTAGTGCTTTTTCAATGCCTGTTCTTTAATGTCCATTTTGCAAACCTCTTTTTTTATCTTTTCGACGTCGAATTTCGGCGTTTTTTTGAGCGATTTTCCGGCAACTTTTTTTGACGTGGAAATACATTCATTTTCCGAGCAATCTAATCTACTCAAAGTCGCTTAACATCACTAATAACCAAGCATTCCAAAACTGCCAAAATGCTCCAAAAAACAGAGCGTATTTTCGCATTTTAATGTCGAAATTTCATCGTTTATTTACGTGCTTTTTTTCAGATAAAAACCATCGCCAAAATCACAGTGCTTTCACCCTATGATTGAGTATCTTTTCAAGCTCCGCTTCGGGAGTGGGATTGGATCCTATCTGGATCGCGTAGTGGTTATAGAAGCCATGAAAATCGGAGCCGCCGGTTTTGATCAGCCCGTACCGTTCCGCGAGCTGCGTCACCTCGCCTCGAAATTTTTCGTCCGCGCTGGAATGCCAAACCTCAGCACCGTCGATAGCGCCCTCTGCAGCGAGCTCTTCCAATAGGTCTAGGCTGTCAAAGACCTTAGGGTGAGCCATTACGGATATGCCCCCACTCGCCCGAATAAGTGTCGTTACGAAACGAACATCGGGGTAAAAGTCCGCCTCCTGCCGCACCTGCAGCGCACAGAGCCCTTCCTTTGCATCGAATATCTCATCATAAACGCTGCCGTAAAGATCGGTCGTGTACCCGTAATCCATAAGCGCGTGCATTATGTGACACTTGTAGATCGCCTTGCTGCCCGCAGAGTAGCGCAGTATGCTCTCCAACGTAATTGGATATTTTTCCAGAACCCGCATCGCAATGCTCTTTCCAAGCTTCATTCTGCCCTCGGATGTGCGCAGGCAAAGTCCCTCCAGTCTGTCGGGCTTCTCTGGCATATAGCACAGGATGTGCACCTTTCTGCCGCGCTCACTGTCGAACGCAGAGAACTCCGCAGCCGGTATCACAGTCACGTTATAACGCTTTCCCAATACCGCCGAGCGCGATAGTGAAGCCAAACTATCATGGTCGGTTATCGCGAGATAGCGAACGTTGTCCCTGTCAGCTTGCTTGATGATATCCCCGATTCCAAGCGAACCGTCGGATATAGTAGTATGGCAGTGCAAATCGGCTTTCATAAGTCACCTCATATTTTACAATTTTGTGCGCCCTTTGACCGCCATTTTCGGTAAAATTGACGATATAAGGTTCGTCCGCTATATACTTATAACACACCGTTTAATATTATACCACAAATTGCTCAACATTTCAAGTAGGGAACGAAAATTTCACATATCCAACCTTTTGTGTTACAATAGATGTGAGACAAAAAATATAGAAAAAGTGGTTGAGATCTGTTAAAATAAAGTTACCACACCCCGATTAACAGAAAGGAACTCAACCACTATGGAATATTATAACACAAAAAAGCGGTATTGTCCACACCAAATTCAGACAAAAATCAGATCAGTAGAGTTATTTAGGCAAACACATGATGTCGAGTATGTTATACGCAAGTATCACATCAGCAAAGCCTCATTGTATCGCTGGAACAAGCAATACGACGGAACGCGCAAGTCTTTGGAGAACAAGTCTCACAAGCCGAAAACTCCACATCCCAATGCCCATACCGAGCAGGAGCTTAAATGGATAAAAGACTATTGCAGGTGGAACCCCAACATTTTGGTGTGCGAACTGTACGGCAAACTGCGCGTGTAAGTTTGTCAATGATATTGGACAAACTTTTTGAAAAATTCGATAGGCGACAACCAACCGAGCGGGCGCATGGGAAGGTTGTTAGTCTGACCTAAACGCGCAGCTAGCTGCGCGTTTAGGTCAGCGCAGGAGTAGAAGCTGTGGCAAGAGTAAAATTTGTTGTGATCCTCGCGGTGTGAGCGCTCTACTTTGC
>CAMWVP010000069.1 GCA_947177735.1 uncultured Clostridia bacterium | reverse complement strand
CGGGGGAAGGCGGTTTCTTAATTTTCTTTTTTAGTTTCACGCTGCAGTTTCACTAATTATGATTTCTATGTTTTCGCACGGGTGCAAGAGGACACCCTTCGGGAGAGGGGGGAACAACAAAATCCAACAAAAATGCGGAGTTCCCCCCTCTCCCTACGGGTTTCCTCTTCCGATCTTCTAGGGTTGACGCTTGCGTCAATTCGCCCTCTCCCTCACCCCCTTTACCGCATTTTTTTGTCTCTCGGAATTAGGAGATGATTTCGCACCGCACAGTGCGTAAACCGCGCTCCTCGTTCGCCAACTAACCTTATTTAAAACGTTTATATGACGTTCGTTTTATTCCGATGTGCGGTTTTCCTCGCTTTCGGCGGGGAAAACCGCGACTAAATCAGTGTTTCCATCATCCGAACGGACTTATCCGAGCGGAATAGTCTCCGTGCCGCAGACGATCTTGCTGCTGCTCTTGAACATAGCGGCAACGATAAAGGGAGAATCGAGATCATCTATCCGCCAGCCGTCCGCGGTTTTCATCAGGTAAATGCGTGCGATCTGCTCCGCATTATACCCGGAGCCGAAATTACCATTTGTAAGGTTGTAGGCGATATCTACCAACGCAATATCGATATCCGTATAGAAACGGGGCTTGTGAGCGCGAATGAGATAAGGCGTGTTCACGAACTCCAAGCTTACCTCCAAGGCTTCACCGTAATACAGGTCTCCGCTGCTGTCGGCGCGGTAACACTTGCTGAACATCTCCTTGTCAAACTGCCGTCTGCCGTTTTCGTTGAGCAGCCCGTCAAGCATTTCGTCAAGCTCCGCTTGCGTCTTTACGGGTCCGTCAAGAACCTTAAAGTATCGCTCGGATTTCGTCCCGTTCTCCGTAAAGGGCTGATCGGTATCGACAGTGACGCCGTTTATAAGTCCGCAGAAGCGATCGCTGTACTCCTTGATAACGTTCAGCATTTCGCGCGTATCGTCGAGCGTGACGTCGGAGTTGATCTCCGGCTCTGCCGAGGAACGCTTTCCCCACAGACACATCTCATCGACGCGCCAGCCGCTCTCTGTCTTTACTATACGGTTGTTTACCGTATCTATGAGCTCCGCCTCCTCGCCGTTGAACGAACGGTAAACGCGGGTATTGAACACGATCTCCGTGTCGGTGTTCTTTACGAGCTCGTATTCGTTTGTTACGTAGACGGTTCCGAGCAGACCCTTTGACATCTGCCAGAGCTGTCCGTCATAGGAGAGGAATATGCCGAGGTTCGCGGGGACGGTCTGCGACGCCTCGACCGTGAACACGCCGCGCATGGCGTTCGAGAACGCTTCGGGCGTATATCCCGTCTGAACGAACTCGTCTATGCCGCTGAATATCCGCGCCCCGTTGTAAACAGTATATTCCCCGTCGGCGATTACGTACATCAGCGCGGCAGCCCTCAGATATACCTCCGCCGCGTCGCTGTCCAGACCGCTCAGGAAATCGACAAGACCGTACTCGCCGTTGAAACTGTATACGGACGTGTCTTTATTCCGCAGAGCGTTATAGTATTCGCCGTAATCGAGCTCGGTCTTCAGCTCGGAGCAGTCAAGGGGCTTGCCGTCTACGCGGATCGCCCTGCCGTCTTCGGCGACGGTCTCCCCCGGCTTGACCGGGTCGTCGTATATCTCGGGAGTGCCCGCGGAGCTTGCCGTGCCGAATACGCTTATCTCCGCCGCCTGCCAGCCGGTGTCGGTTCTCACTATGCGGTTGAGCACACGCTGAGTATAATAGCTGTCCTTAAGCGACGGGTCGTATTCCGCGCTGTCGTATAGACCGAAGCTGTCGTATTGACCGAGATAGTTCAACGTATAGAACACTATCTCGTTGTCGGAATTTTCCACAAGCTCATACTCGGTATGAAGTATATTATCTCTCGGGCGGACAGAGTTTGAAACAAACAGCGCGCCGTCAAAATCGCGGATATTCGGGAACGTCTCCAGCAGCTTATCAAGACCGCCGCTTATGAACGTCTTTTGAAGCTCGTCGTACAACTCGCCGTATCTAAGACCCGTCTCGATGAACATACCCCTCGGGTAGCCGTACCACGGGTCGTAGATATAAGCGGCGGTCTTGCCGTTCATCGCGGACGAGGTGAGGTAGCGCCGTATCGGCTCGTATTGACCTATGAAGTCGGCGAGCGCCCTCGCGCGGCAATAGAGCTCGATAAGCCCGCTCCTTTCGCTGCCGAGGCTCTCGAACAGCGCTTTCAGCTCCGCGTCATTGCCGAGCGTATCGCGGTACTCGGCGTTAAGCTGAGCGAGCCGCACGCTCTCAAGCTCGCTGTCGGGCAGCATTACGCCGCCGAACTTGAGCTCGCTGCCGTTGACGACAAGCGATCCCTCGGGGATAACGTCCCCCTTCCACGCGGAATGGCTGCCGAGCATACAAAGCTCATTAACGCGCCATCTGCCGATGATCCTGAAGAAGCTGTTGGATATCTCTGTCGTAATATAATCCGCTTTTTTGGCGGGGTCGTAGTCCGTCTCGCCGCTGCGCGACATCTCGATGGTCGGGAAATAGTTCACCGTCTTGAACGTAAAGCTTGAATCGGAGCTTTCCTCGAGCACGTACTCCGTATGGAGTATCCCGTATGATCGAGGTGTAGCCGTGAGCGCGCAGAAAAGCTGACCGTTGTAATTGTAGAAATACGGGTTCTGAGTGAGCATCTGCATTGCCGTATTCTCGTCAAACACGGCGCAGAGGGCGTTGCGAAAGCTGTCGTAGCTGTAACCGGTCTCACGGTAGATATCACCCTTTTTAAGGTGAGCGGAGCTTAAATAGCTGGGTGTGTCCTCGGCAACCTCGATAACAGCCGCTTTCGGATCCGCAAGGACGCTGTCCATGAACGCCGTATTTATGAACCCGGGCGCTCCTCCCGCCATCTCGGCGAGCGCTCTTGCCCTGTAATACAGCTCCTCGACGCCGTCCGGAGCGCCGGAGAGAACGGCTTTCAGCTCCTCGTCGTCCGCGAGCATCTCGCGGCATTTCTCGACAGCGCCGTCGTATGTGAAGTCGGCGAGATCATCCCGATTGATCGGCGTGCCGCGCAGTAAGAAAGAGTTTCCGATCCCGTCGTTGAACGTGGTCTCCGGGACTAGCGCGTCGACCGAGATATCGATAACCGGCTTTTTCGAGCGGAGATCGGCGCGTATCCAAGCCACCCCGAATATCAGCGCAATACAGGCAGCCGCGCCGACCGCCGCGGCGGGCACCGCCCACCTCCTTGAAAACGAAGAAGAAAATTCCACATTCGTTTCGGGATACGACGATAAGTGCTGTGCTTCGTTGATGTACTTTTCGTCTATGTCGTTGAATAAATTGAAAAAATTACTGTCAGCCATTGTCATAACCCCTTTTATTCAGATATTTTTTAAGCTCCGCGCGCGTCCTGGAGAGCATTGCGCAGACGTTGTTCTCGCTCATTCCGAACGCGGCGGCAAGCTCGGATATCTCGTCGCAGTACCAGTACCGCCTCACGAAGATGACGCGCTTTTCCTTTTTCAGTCTGCCGAGGAAGCGGTTTATCTCCGCGAGAAGCTCCCTGCGCTCCGCGGTCTCGGCGACGCTGCACGCCGCGAACGGCTCCAGCTCCTCGAGCTCCTCGAACACAAGCATCGGCTCTCCCCCGCCGCGCTTTTCGCGGTGAGCGCTCTTGTAGCGGTTCAGCGAGATGTTTTTCGCGATCTTCACCAGATACGCCGAAAGGCGTTTAGGCTTGGCGGGCGGTATGCTCTCCCACGCTTTCAGAAACGTATCGTTCAGACACTCCTCCACGTCCTCGCTGTTGTGCAGTATATTCCTTGAAACGGAGGCGCACAGCGCGCCGTATTTCTCCGATACGGCGCGGACAGCAGCCTCGTCGCGCTTATTAAACAGCTCAACTATCTTACTGTCATCCATGCGCTCACCTCCATTCGGTTTGTGACGGTCATAACGCCCTCTATTATTTATGACAACGTTTTTTTGGATTTATGACAACTTTTTTATATTATAGCATAAAAATTTTTTCAGCGCAATATCCCCGCCGCTTGCTTATGCCTCGGAAACGATCGTCCCCTCTATCACGCCGTGATAGAGGGGACGACCTTATTATGTATTACTATGTCGGAGGGAACTCTTATTTTTGGTCTTGCGCGTGGTGACAGCAGCCGCAGTGTGCGCAGTCGCCGCCGCATGAGCTTTTGCCCGCGCGTTTATCGCGGACTGCGTTCACGATTATCGCAGTGACCACCGCGAGAACTCCCGCGCCTACAATTACCGAGCCTAAGTATTGCTGTATAAATTCGATCATAGCGCACCTCCCTTGATCTTCCTTAGAACCTGTACCAATAGCCGCTCAACGCCCGTCTTGCGGCAAATTTTCCCGCTGCCTGCGTCAAAAATTCTTGACGTACATACAGTACGACTGCAAATTTTTTCCTTGTCAGCGGAAAAATTTGCAAAGAAACGCTTTGCGTTTCTGGCGCAATCCAGTCATTTCGGGCTATTGGTACAGGTTCTTAGTCTCTTGCTCTCCCTGTAAGGTCTGGCGAGCAGATAGATAATACCGGCAAGTATCAGCAGCGCAAAGATGAGCCCGATAACGTTTACATTGCCCGTGAACAGGCAGCCGAACTGGTAGATCATCAGCGATACCGCATACGCGAATCCGCACTGATAGCCAATCGCGAACCATGTCCACTTCGCGCTGTTCATCTCGCGGCGTATAGCGCCGATAGCCGCGAAGCAAGGCGCGCACAGCAGATTGAACACGAGGAACGAATACCCCGCAAGTGCCGACATCGCCGCAAATTCAAGCACTCCGAATACGCCGACGACCTCTTCCTTTGCTACCAGACCCATTATCGTAGCGACTGCGGCAGTCGGCTCGCCGAATCCGAGCGGAGCGAATATCCAGCAGATAGCCGCGCCGATCTTGCCGAGCACCGTGTCCGCAAGCTCAAGCTCGGTGCCGAAGCCGAAGGAACCGTTAGCGGAGCTAGCCCAGCCGAACGAGCTGCCCGCCCAGATGATTATCGAGGAGAGCAGGATTATAGTGCCCGCTTTCTTGATGAACGACCAGCCGCGCTCCCACATTGAGCGCATAACGTTACCGAACGTGGGCATATGATACGCGGGAAGCTCCATAACGAACGGCGCGGGATCGCCCGAGAACATCTTCGTCTTTTTCAGCATAATGCCCGAAACGATTATCGCCGCAATTCCGATAAAGTAAGCGGACGGGCCTACCCACCAGGCGCCGCCGAACAGAGCAACGGCAATGAGAGAGATGATCGGCAGCTTCGCGCCGCACGGTATAAAGGTGGTCGTCATAATGGTCATGCGGCGGTCGCGCTCGTTTTCGATGGTGCGCGACGCCATAATTCCCGGAACGCCGCAGCCCGTGCCGATAAGCATAGGTATAAAGCTCTTGCCCGAGAGACCGAAGCGGCGGAAGATCCTGTCCATAACGAACGCGATACGCGCCATATAGCCGCACGCCTCCAGAAACGCCAGGAATATGAACAGCACCAGCATCTGCGGTACAAAGCCGAGAACAGCGCCCACGCCGCCTACGATTCCGTCCAGAATAAGGCTCTTGAGCCACTCAACGCAGTTTATGCCGTCCAGACCCGCTTCGATCAGCACGGGAATGCCGGGCACCCAAACGCCGTAATCCGCGGGGTCGATCTCTTCGCCGAGAGCCTCCATAGGCTCGTCGACCATTGCGGAGATGTCGAAGCCCTGTTCTGTCAGCTCCGCGCCGAATGAGCCGTAAGCCTCGTCAAAGTCGCCGAAGCTGCCGTCCTCGATAGCGCTCATAACATCCTCAGCACCGATAACGCCCGCGTCGACCGCTCTTTGAACAGTCGCGGCAACGTCCTCGGTGAATACGTTCTCGGCGGCGTAATCGTCCTGAGCGGCTTCATAGTCGCTCGTACCGATACCGAATAAGTGCCAGCCGTCGCCGAAAAGCCCGTCGTTCGTCCAGTCGGTGAGCAGAGTGCCTACGGTCGTTACCGAAACATAGTATACGATGACCATTACCAACGCGAATATCGGCAGAGCCAGCCAGCGGTTTGTGACTATGCGGTCTATCTTATCGGAGACCGTAGCAGCACCTTTGTTCTTTTTCCTGCAGCACTCCT
Organism: uncultured Clostridia bacterium; assembly: GCA_947177735.1. Lineage (GTDB taxonomy): Bacteria > Bacillota > Clostridia > Oscillospirales > Ruminococcaceae > CAG-115. The sequence goes on along the minus strand of CAMWVP010000069.1, from coordinate 10,639 downwards.
TGATGACCTCCGCTATGTAAATGTAGCGTTCGTTGGTGATGATGCTCTCCGCGTCGTCGTCCATCTCGGCCTCGCACGCCTTGATGTCCTCCTCAATATGCCGCATAGTATCGGCGGGAATGTTCAGCATTTCGAGCACCTTTTCATCGCGCTCGAATATCTTTATCGCAAACCAGCGCTGCTGCTCGGCGGGCTTGTCGTGCAGGAACGCTTCCTCGATATGCGCGAGGGCGTGCTCTGCGCTTCCGCAGAAGCTGTGCTGCGGCACGGAGGGCTTCTTCGACCTCGCGGCAGCCGCTGCCCTCTCGGCAGCCTCCGCAACGCCCGTGCCTTTAAGCGCCGATATCTCGCAGACCTCGCAGCCGAGCCGCTTGGAAAGCTGCGCGAAGTCGATGGTATCGCCGTTCTTCTTCACCACGTCCATCATATTGACCGCCGCGACCATCGGTATGCCGAGCTCGGCAAGCTGGGTGGTGAGGTAGAGATTGCGCTCGAGATTGGTGCCGTCGATGATGTTAAGTATCGCGTCGGGGCGCTCGTTTATCAGGTAATTCCGCGCTACGACCTCCTCGAGCGTGTACGGCGACAGCGAGTAGATACCCGGCAGATCGGTGATTATAACGTCCTTCTGCCCTTTCAGCCTGCCCTCTTTCTTCTCAACGGTGACCCCGGGCCAGTTTCCGACAAACTGATTTGAGCCCGTCAGCGCGTTGAACAATGTAGTCTTGCCCGCGTTCGGATTGCCCGCGAGCGCTATTTTAATGTCCATTACAGCATATTCTCCTCTCTTGATATAAGCGGTGTTATTGCAGACTAACCGTATTAGCCAAAACTAACGACAACCCAATAAAGTGTGACCACACGCGGCTTTTTGCGTGTTTTGCGCGAAGTGTTGCCGACACACCTGCAAAACCGAATGCCATTAGGGCGATTCGCAAACCTATTTAACGCAAAAAACGCAATTGTCGTCGGCTTTCAGCCGACGATTATCATTTCCGCGGCCTGCTTTCTGAGCGACAGCTCGTAGCCGCGCACGGTGACCTCGATAGGGTCTCCGAGCGGCGCGACCTTGCGGACAAACACCTCGGTGCCCTTGGTGATACCCATATCCATGATCCTGCGTTTGACCGCGCCCTCTCCGTTCAGCTTCTTGACCGTGACAACAGCGCCGATCTTCGCGTCGCGCAATGTAGCCATAGATTTACCTCCTCTTCAATATGTACACGAACTGTAATGCGGTAACTTCGCGTCAGACCATTATCCTCTGCGCCATCTCCTTGGAGACTGCGACCCGGGAATCCTTGACGTTGACGATTACGTTCCCGCTGTTCTCACTGACGACAGTCACCGCTCCGCCGACAACGAAGCCCAGATTTTCCAGAAACTTCCTTATCTCGGGATTACCGCCGACCTTCTTTATCATAAATTCCTCGCCTGTGTTAGCGATAGCTAACGGCATCATACGCTATCCCTCCCAATAGAGTTAGACCGCTCTAACCCATTGCCGTAAAATAATGGTTAGTATCTCCTAACCAAGAATAGTATACTCCATTTTCTTCCGGAAGTCAAGAGGGATTTTGGCTTTTTTCGGTTAGTTTAGACTATTTCGTTAAATATTATAACATTCGATGCCATTTGATACGGAAAATTTGTGCACTTTTCACATTATTGAACCGATTGAATGTTTGATGTGAAAGTGCTATAATTATATATGTGCTTTTAAGAAATGTGATAAATTAGCATTTATGTAAAAGGAGAATAAAATGAATATTGTACCTACATTAAATTTTGGCGGGAATTGTCGAGAAGCGATTCAAATGTATGAAAAGGCATTTAACGGAAAGATAAATTGTCTGATTACATACGGAGAAGCGAATGACCCTAAATATATTCCGTTGCTTAAAGAGAATCAAAAAGATTATATATATCATTCGGAGCTTGTATTGGGCAATCAAAGAATCATTATGAGCGACCATGTGGATATTGAATTTCAAACGTGCTATTCAAACTTTCTCACTATTATGTATGACACAAAAGAAGAAGTACAAAGAGCATATGAAATCATGAAAGAAGGAAGCAAAACAATATATCAAATGGAAGCCACACCTTATAGTTCTTGTCGGGTAGTTTTTGTAGATAAATTTGGTATTCGTTGGGGAATTATGACTGAGCAGACAGAGCGATAAATTCTGATTTATACTAATTCGCGATCATAGTATAGACAAGATTTGCGGAGAGACCGTGCTTAGCGCGAGAACGCATTATGCGCTTCGCGCAAAACGCTGCGACGCAGGCGTACTGTATGTACGCATTATCCGCTTTGCGGAAAACGCTGCAAGGAGCTTTGACGAAGCGATAAGCGCGGGATATCCGCAAAGATGTCTATACGGAGATCGTGAATTAGTATTACATTACGCATAGTTGAGAAGAGGGATAACTTTGGCTAAACAATATCAGATGGATATGTGCACGGGCTCCGTGCTTAAAAAGATGCTGCTGTTTTCGCTGCCGCTGATGGCTTCGGGAGTTTTGCAGCTGCTGTTCAACGCCGCGGACGTGATAGTGCTGGGAAAGTACGCGGGAGACAACTCTATGGGCGCGGTGGGCTCGACCTCCTCGCTCATCAATATGTTCACTAATCTGTTCGTGGGTCTGTCGGTCGGCGTGAACGTCATAGCGGCGCGCGCTCACGGGGCAAATTCCGCCTCGGATATGCACGAGACCGTCCACACGTCAATGCTGCTGTCGCTGATCTGCGGCGCGATACTGGCGGTTATCGGCGTGATACTCGCTCCCGAAATGCTGGTGCTGATGAACGCGACCGAGAACCTGCTGCCGCTCTCAGCGCTGTATCTGCGCATCTACTTTCTAGGTATGCCCGCGATGATGGTATATAACTTCGGAAGCGCTATCCTCCGCGCGGTCGGCGATACTAAGCGCCCGCTGTACTTTCTGACGCTGGCGGGAGCCATCAATGTCGTGCTGAACCTGCTGTTCGTTATCCTGCTTAAGATGGACGTCGCGGGCGTGGCGCTGGCGACGGTGATTTCACAGTGCGTTTCGGCGGGACTTACGGTGCGCTGTCTAATCAAGGACAAGACCGAGATACACCTTGAACTCCGAATGCTCAGGATCCGCCGCAGGATACTGCTGTCCGTGCTCAGAGTCGGTATTCCCGCCGGCTTTCAGGGTACTATCTTTTCACTGTCAAACGTTGTTATACAGTCGTCTATCAACCCGTTTCTCGACGACGTTGTAAACGGAAACTCCGCGGCGCAGTCCGTAGAGGGATTCATCTATATGGCGATGAACACGTTTCACCAAGCCGCCATCTCGTTCACGGGACAACATATGGGCGCGAAAAAATACCGGCGCATACCACGGATACTTGCCTGCTCGCTGCTGTGCGTGACGGTGACGGGACTGTCGCTCGGCTGGCTGGCGTTCGGCTTCGGCAGACCGCTGCTGAGTATCTACTCCAAACAGACCGCCGTCATCGACGCGGGAATGAACCGTCTCGCCGTCATCGCGACGACCTACGCTCTGTGCGGAATGATGGACGTTATGGTCGGTATGCTCAGAGGCTTGGGCAGCTCGGTAATGCCGATGATAGTGTCGCTGCTGGGCGCGTGCGGACTGCGCATACTGTGGATCGCCACGATCTTCCAAATTCCCGAGTTCCACACCGTGACCACGATCTACCTCTCCTACCCCATCTCGTGGGCGATAACACTGTTTGTACACGTTATCTGCTACATAGTCGTGTGGCGGCGGCTCAAGCAACGCGAGAGCGAATATTTCATCGTGGAAGAAAAAGCCGGTCTTGTCCAATAATATCGGATAAAATACTGCGGTATCCCCAAAATCTGCGGTAATACAATTACAAAAATAAAAAGGAGATTAAAAATGAACAAAGGAAAACGGGCATATCACAAAAGACTGCTTAAACTCTGCTATGCGGCGATGTTCGCGGCGCTGATATTCGTAGCAACAAAGCTGATACAGATACCGACCCCGACGGGAGGCTATGTGCATTTCGGCGACTGTTTCATACTGATAGCCGCATGGACGCTGGGTCCCGTTTACGGATTCGCTTCAGCGGGTATCGGCTCGGCGCTGGTTGACCTTATGGGCTACGCGCAGTATGTTCCCGGAACATTTTTCATCAAGGGAATGATGGCGCTCGCGGCGGCGCTGATATTCCGCGCGTTCATCAAGAAAAGCGGAAAATCGCGACTGTTGTGCCTAATATCCGGCGGTCTGGCAGCGGAGCTTATTATGATAGTCGGCTACTACCTTTATGAGGCAGCATTGATTGGCTACGGTTTTGCGGGAGCGCTGGAGGGCGTTCTCGGAAACGGCGTTCAAGGCGCGTTCGGATTGGTGTTCGGAGTGGTTCTGTTCAGGTTGATCGCCAAAACGGGAGTGCTGAAAAAGCTACACGCTTATGCGGCATGATAACGGCATATGATCCGGCGGATATTGCGCTCACGATTTATTTTGCACAGAATCCCCCCTCGGCAATTTACTTTGCCAAGGGGGGATTTTCCTTTGCGATTTAACGAGCAACGGCCGATCATGCCCTCTTTATTTTCGGGCGAGCCGCAATGCAAACGAATATAACGCCCGCTCCCGCCGCCAGATATATCAGCCTTGCGATCAGCCAGACGGAATTTATCGCGAACTCGGGCTCGCCGTCGACACCGACGGGCAGCGTCATCGGATACGAGAAAAAGAATCCTCCGCCGAACAGGTCGAACGCTCCCGTCACTCCGAGAAATCCCGCAATGAACACCGTGGGCAGCAGCGCGTAGATCAGTCCGCCGTGCAGTCTGCCGGCAATATGCCCGATACCGACCGCGAAAACGAAGCACGGTATTATCTCGAGCAGCGCGGGGAAAATGAAAGCGCCGAATCCGTAATATCCGAAAAACGCCGCGAAAAATACCGCTCCGAGTAAGCTGTCAATGAGGCATATTATCAGGAAGCATACGCCGAGCACCCCGGTTCTTATCAGCAGCGTCTGCGCGTAGGTCATCGGCGCAGCTGACGTTAATATCTCGACACGCTTCTGCTGCTTGCCGTAATATCCCGCCTGAAGAAGCAGGACGGTGATTATCGCGATCGGGAGCGTTTTCCCGATAAATGCGCAGCTGCTCCACACCGAAAACGGCGCGGTGTACGCGATCCCCTCGATTATCTCGGTGGTGAGCACATACCACGCGAATACCGCGTTTACGGCGAGCATTGCGATAAACAATCCGCTTGTCAGCAGACGTTTCAGTTCATATCCAAATACTTTAGTCAAGCTTCAAGTCCTCCTCCGTAAGTCCGCAGTAATCGAGGAACTCCTTATAAGTGAACTCATACTGTTCCCCTTTTTGGTAATCGGAAAATATTTGCTTCAATACCGCGTCCATCTGCTCCTCGCCGCCCAAAAGCTCCTCCGCCTTAAGCAGCATAAGCGGCATACGCTTATATTTGTTGACGGACTTGTTTAAGGCGCTGATCTGTTCCCTGTAATGTTCGGGCAGCTTTTCAAGGTATTCCGGGTGACGGTTGTAGAAGTTGCGGTTCTGCTCCTCAACATATTTCATCCAATTGTCGACATAGTATTGCTTGGCGTAAAGCTCGCCGTATTTTTCCTTGACAAGCCTGTACGTCGAATAGACCGTGAGCCCTTCGGCAGACCATACCCCGTCGGAGTCGTCGAACCACATTCCTACGCTGCCCCACCATTGATGTATCATCTCATGGAGAAAGATCTCCGTTGCGTTTGTGCCCTTGTTGGGGTCGCTCAAGGTATTCGGAGAGATAGAGCCTTCAAGCCACGTTGACATTCCCGGCGACGCATATCCGCCATTTGTTATCGCACTCATCTGAAACAGCGTGAACGAACCGCCGTCGATATAAAACGGTTTTCCGTAGTGCTCCGTGCAGTAATCGAACACGTCGCATATTGTTTGGCGCACGTCAAATTCCTCCACGGCGGAGCGGTAGATATCTCCGTATACGAAATTAAAATCATAGTCGTCCGATGAGAATTTATCCGTCACATAACGCCCCGCGACAAAATCCCCGATAAAATCGATTTCTAACGTTGTCCCGTATGTTCTTGTTCCGTCACCGTTATCGGTAAAGTCGGTAAGCTGCTTGTGTTCAAAATCTATAAACGGAACAAGGTCAGCGGGCAGCGTGATCTCCACATATGCGCCGGAAGCGATATAGCTTCCAAGCAGCGGCACGATGTCGGTATTCCTCATGCGAATATAATTGCTTCCGATAGACGTCGTTATATGCGGCATATTGCATTGCGGGATCGTCGGAAATCCGCCGTATTCTATTATCAGCTTTTCGCCGTATTTGTCCGGCAGCACGAAATAGGTGTCATACTGACCGTTTAGATCCTCTTTAACCGTCCTGAAGCTTACGGGCTCGCCGCCGTATGTTATGCTTTTGATTTTATATCCCGCGTTAAAGCGCAGAACGTTTTCACCCTTTACGACATTATAAAGCTGATATTCCGATTTTCCGGACAACGTTCCCGAAACGGCATCGAATTTAAGAAAATGCTCGGCTGTTGCAGCGGGCTCAGCTATGGCATTAGCATTATCCATAAATTCGTATTCCGCCTCCAGGTCATATTCCTCTCCGCCATTACCGACAAACGGCTGAACGTTCCACAATACCGCTCCCGTTACCGCAAGCGCCGCCGTGCTTACGGGCAGATATACCTTTTTCAGTCCGCGCGCGAAGGAACCCGCAAGCCCTTTCTGATATTTCCGCCTGCATATAAGCGAGAACGCCCATGCTCCCGCGGCAATACACAGCCAGACAAGCCGCGTATACGCGCCCATTCTCAAAAACCATATGTCGGGAAATCCGTCCGAATATGCTCCGATAGTCGGGTTCAGCCACTGCATAAAGTAGTTCCTCTCGGCAAAGCGGCTGTAGCTCATATACGCCAGCGCAGCGTACAGCACCGCGGACAGCTCCACACGTCGCGTGATACGGTATAAGCCGTCCGCGAACAGTATGGATATCCACCATGTCGGCAGCATAAATGCAAAGAAGTTCATAAAGTAAAAGCCCGCGTCAAACAGGTATTCGAGCTTCGCCGCGGTGAACGGAATATATGCGAGAGCGCACAAAAGCGTTACCGCCGCCGATATTGTCATCAGCGCCGCCGTTTTCGCGGCGGAATGAGCAGTCGGCGGCGCTGCCGAATCAGCGAGAATATCCGTTCCGCTGCGGCGCTGACGATCACCCTCGACAATAGCGATGACCGCCCACAGGACTGCCCCCGCCGCAGTCCCCGCAAGTACGGGGTTGCCGATATACAGATCCGACATCGACTCCGCAGTATAATACTCCGCAATAACAGGCTTGTACACCGTATATCCGAGAAGCGGCGAACACAGGCAGAGCGCGGAGATGAGCCATATAAACTTTGTCAGCAGAAGCCGCCGCAGCTCAACGCGGTACAACGAAAAAAATCTCATTGTCTGCCCTCCTTGTGGATACAATACAAATACGCGTCCTCAAGGGTAGGCTCGGCGCTCTCCGCGATCTTGGGCAGCTCCTCCGCAACAATGCGGCAGCGTATACCCTCGGAAACGTTTACCTTGGAAACAACGTGGCAGCCCTCCGGAACGGAGTCGCCCGCCTGCGAGATATATGTTCCGACGTGGCTTGCCGCGTCAGATATCAGCGCGGAGGGTGAGCCGTCGTAAAGTATAAGTCCGTCGTAGATCACAAGAACGCGGCTGCACACCGCCTGAACGTCCTCTACGATATGCGTGGAAAGCAGTACGATCTTATTCTGCGCCATTTCGGAGAATATGTTGCGGAATTTTACGCGCTCCTCGGGGTCAAGCCCTACCGTAGGCTCGTCGAGGATAATAAGCTGCGGATCGCCGAGCAGCGCCTGAGCGATCCCCACGCGCTGGCGCTGACCTCCGGAAAGTCTGCGTATGCGTGTTTTCCTTTGCTCCGTAAGGCTTGTGCGGCTTATAACGTCGTCAACGGCTTTTTTGTCCTTAACGCCCTTGAGCGCCGCCATATAATCCAGAAACTGCCATACGGTCAGCTCGTCGTACAGACCGAAGCTCTGCGGCAGATAGCCGAGCTGCGCCTTGAGCCGCGTTTCCTGCGAAAGCAGCGGCTTGCCGTCAAGAGCAATTTCGCCCTTGGTGGGGATAAGTCCCGCTATCAGCAGCTTCATCAGCGTGGTTTTTCCTGCGCCGTTAGGTCCGAGAATACCGATAAACCCCGGGCTTTCAAGACTTACGGATATATCCCTAAGCGCCTTTTTACCTGATGGATAGATCATTGTGATATTGTTGATGTCGATTTTCATAGATTAAATTCCTTTCTGTTGCGCGCTGTAATAATTATAACATATTTTTTGTGTAGTTTGTCTGGAGTTAATGTGTTTTTTGTGTGTAGTTGTATAAATACGTAACTATCCGAAATCAACCGTAAATCTCACCCCGTCGGAGGTGTTTTCTATTTTATAGCCGACGCCGTATTTCTCGAATATCATTCTCGTGATATACAGACCCAGACCGCTGCCTTGCTCGGAGGACGGGTCGGCACGGTAAAACGCCTCAAAAACGCGCGGCAGGTGCTCATCGGAAATATGCGCGGGAGAGTTTTCGACAATAAGCGTCGTGCCGTTTTCTTTTGTAAGCGCGATATTTACGCTGCCGTTGTCGGGAGTATGGGCTACTGCGTTTCCGATAATGTTCCCGAGAGCCTTTGCGATCAGCTTTTTGTCGCCGTAAACCGTGATATCATTCGGTATGTCCGCCGTCACGGTTATTGAATTATTCTCCGCGTAGTCGGTATATTCCTCGGTGAGCGACCGAATCTCCTCGGAAACGTTGACGGCTTCGCGCTCGGTTTCGTCGGAAATATCCAGATGCGACACCGCCAGCACCTCCTTAATAAAGCTGCTGAGCGAGCGGAGTATCTCGGCGCTGCGGGCGAGATATCTCTCCCTGTCCTTGTACACTCCGATACCCGCCTGCATTCCCTCAAGCTGCCCTATGACTATCGCTATGGGGGTTTTCAGCTCGTGAGATACTCCCGAGAAAAACAGCATACGGCGCTGTTCGCGCTCACGTTCGAGCGCGATCTCGTCCTTTAGTGTGCGGTTGTGCAGATTCAGCTCGTCAAGAGCCGTGCGGAGCTTGTCCGACATTTCGTTGATACTCGCGGAAAGCATTCCGATCTCATCATTCCGCAAATCGGGACAATACCAGCTGAAATCCAGATCAGCCATTTTGCCGGCAATCTTTCCGATACGTATTATCGGCTGCGTTGTGTACTTTGAAAAGAACCACGCCCCGACAAGGCACAGAATAACAGCTGTTGCCGCCGCAAACGGAATACTGCCGAGGATCGCGCCGGTCAATTCGTCGGAGCGCGAGCTGTTGTACTGCGTTATCAGAATATAGTCCTCGCCCGAATCCGCAAAGCGGAACGGTAAGCCGTTTTTGTTATCGATATCGCCGTTTGTTTTCTCGAAGGTATACGGGCTTATCGGGTTTTGTTCGCTGTCAAGCAGAAAAAGGAACGCGCCCGTTTCACGTATAAAATCGGTGAACAACGGTTCGCTGTTTTGTTTTTCGGTGATCCGCAGTGCCGATACAAGCTTTTCGGTTTCCGAAATCAGCAAGCGCTGCGAGCGGCTTTTTCCGGCATACGGCAGCGCGATACGTATACAAAGAAACGCGGCGGCACAGATCGAAAATGACAGCGCCGCCAGCAGCACAAACGTTCTGACTGTAAGCTTTTTCATATTCCGCCGCCTTTCAACTTATACCCTACGCCGCGCACGGTTTCGATACAATCGTGATCGCCGAGCTTTCGGCGGATATTTTTAATATGTGTGTCGACTATACGCGTGTCGTTATAGTAGCCGTATCCCCACAGACCATTCAACAGCGATTTGCGCGTAACGACTTCTCCCGGGGCGCTCATAAGCTCGTAAAGTATCTCAAACTCGCGGAGTGTGAACTCTATGGGAACATTATCGACGCAGACGGTATGCGCTTTAATATCGAGTGATATCCCTTGGTATTCGACGACCCGCGGCTGATCGGGCATTGTCCTGCGAAGCACCGCCTCTACCTTATGCATAAGCAGCGGCATGGATATTGGCTTGGTTATATAGTCGTCAATGTGAAGTCCGTATCCCTTCATCTGATGTATCTCGCTGTCCAATGCGGTGAGCATAATGACCGGAACCTCGCTGTTTTCCCTTATCCTGCGGCAGACCTCGTAGCCGTCCATTCCGGGCAGCATAAGATCGAGTATTATCAAATCGAACACGGTATCATTCGCCGATACGACCGCTGATTCTCCGTCATTAACGGCAGTCACTTCATATCCCTCGTTTTCCAGAAAACTGATGAGCAGTTCCCTATAGTCGGCGTTATCTTCAACAATAAGCAGCTTTGACATTTTGCACCTCTTAATTTCTTCATCGTAACGTTGCCGATATTTTTATATATTATACCATAAAGCTGCGGTTTTTTCAATATACGGTTTGTGTCTGTTGTTTTTTTATTGCAGCTAATGTTGTGCTACAATAGATATTGGACAAACAAGCAAAAAAATATTGAGAGATAGG
>CAMWVP010000068.1 GCA_947177735.1 uncultured Clostridia bacterium | reverse complement strand
CGCGGATCCCGAACCCGAGCCCGCACCGGAACCCGCTCCCGTTGAGGAGAAGTCGGCGAGCGGCGGCAAGATGAGCCAGGAGGATATCGAAAAAATGCTTGCTGCGGCAAGCGCTCCCGCGGATCCCGAACCCGAGCCCGCACCGGAACCCGCTCCCGTTGAGGAGAAGCCGGCGAGCGGCGGCAAGATGAGCCAAGAGGACATCGAGAAAATGCTCGCCGCGGCAAACGCTCCCGCAGAGCCCGAACCCGAGCCCGCTCCCGTTGAGGAGAAGCCGGCGAGCGGCGGCAAGATGAGCCAGGAGGACATCGAGAAAATGCTTGCTGCGGCAAGCGGCGCGGTCGAGAACGCCGTATCCGAGCCTTCACCCGAACCCGAACAGCCCACGCTTGACGAGCCGGCGCCCGCCGAGGAAAAGCCCGCAAGCGGCGGCAAGATGTCGCAGGCGGACATTGAAGCGCTGCTCAACGGAATGAAAGAGGATGCAGCGACCTGATAATATTTCACGGAATATTCACTTTGTTATAACGCAGAATTTTATTTGAATCCGTATAATAAATGTAACATATTTTGTGAAAGGCACTGGATTATGAACATCAACAAGATCAAGAAGACCATAGAAAATCCCCCATCCGAGCTTGAACCCGTACGTCATCTTTTCCCCGAGAACACACAGCAGCAGATAATGGATCAGATGTTCCGGTTTATCGAGCTGGAGCACCTGTACGAGTCGGCGATACGCGAGGTCAAGACTAAGCTTGAGATACTTGACAGCGAGTTTCGCACCAAATTCTCGTACAATCCCATTCATCATATAGAGGATCGTCTGAAATCCCCGCAAAGCATTTTCGAGAAGCTCCGCAGAAAGGGCGTTCCGTTCAATGTCGACGCGGCGCGCGCCAACCTCTACGACATAGCCGGAGTGCGCGTCATCTGCAACTACATAGAGGACATCTACACCGTTGCCGATCTGCTCACGGCGCAGGACGATGTGACGCTCATCAAGCGCAAGGATTACATCAAGGAGCCCAAGCCCAACGGTTACAGAAGCCTGCATCTGGTCATCGAAACGCCCGTGTATCTGTCCGACAAAAAAGAGCACGTAAACGTCGAAGTACAGATACGCACCATCGCGATGGATTTCTGGGCAAGCCTCGAGCATGAACTGAAATACAAAACAGATACCGATGTTTCCGCGGAGCTTGCGGCGCAGCTCAAGGACTGCGCGGAAACCATCGCGGCAACTGACAAGAAAATGCAGCAGATATACAAAACGCTCAAAGAGATCGACTGAACGGTTATACTAAGGCGTTTCATAGACAAACCAAGGTGTCAAGCAGTATCGCTTGACACCTTAGCTTATCTATATGCCATAAGCATTATTCCGGAAGCGCGTATTTCGCCTTGTACTGATTGAACTCGTCCATAAACTCGGACTTGTCCAGCCGCTTAAGCTCGTTCATATACTCATGCGTGTCCATGCTGTTTTCCTTTATCTGGATAAGGCAGACCGCTATGTTTGAGCAATGATCGGAAACACGCTCGAAATTAGTCAGCAGATCCTGCAATATAAAGCCGAGCTCTATCGTGCAGATACCCTCGCGCAGACGCTCTACATGACGGTTCTTAAGCTCTGTCCGCAGCCCGTCGATAACGTCCTCAAGCGGCTCTACCTCCTTGGCGAGCGCGACGTCGGAGCTGATAAACGAGCTTATCGACATCTCGAGAATCTCCGTGACCGCCTTTATCATCACCCCGACCTCTTTCTCGGCGGCGGGTGAAAATTTGATCTTCTTGACGTGCATCTCCTCGGCGGCTTCCATAATGTTCACCGCGTGATCGGAAATACGCTCCAGGTCTCCTATCGTGTGCAGCAGATTGGAGACCACCTGGCTGTCCGTCACCGACAAGTCCTTAGACGCGACCTTGAGGATATACGAGCCTATATTGTCCTCGTAGATATCGATCACGTTCTCGTCGTCCGCGACGTCCTGCGCGATCTCCTTATCGTACTTTTCAAGCAGTCCGAGCGACAAGAGCAGCGTCTTCTGCGTAAGCTTTGCCATCTTGTAGGCAACATTCTTACACTGCTCGATAGCGACGGAGGGCGTGTTCAGGAAACGCTTGTCCAGCATGGGAACCTCGGTATCCTCGTCGCCGGGTCTGTCGCGAACCGTGAGGCAAGCGAGCTTCTCGAGCTGCTTTGTGAACGGCAGAAACAGCAGCGTTGCCAGAATGTTGAACGAGGTGTGTATGACCGCGATGCCCGTAGCCTCCAGCTGCTGCTCCATAAACGGCAGATCGACGAGCGCGTTCACCAGATAGAACAGCGACAAAAACACGATCGTGCCTATTATATTGAAGTACAGATGGACAATAGCCACACGCTTCGCCGACTTGTTCGCGCCTATCGACGATATCAGCGCCGTGACGCAGGAGCCGATATTCTGACCGAGAATGATCGGGAGCGCTATACCGTAGGTAATGGTTCCCGTTTCGCGCGCCAGAGTCTGCAATATACCGATGGAGACCGACGACGACTGAAGCACCGCCGTAAGCAGCGCGCCGACAAGCACGCCGAGGAACGGATTGGTAAACATTACCATAATGCTGCGGAACGCCTCGTTGTCTTTCAAGCCCTCTGCCGCCGAGGACATCATATTCATACCGAACATCAGCAGCGAAAAACCCAACAGGATAGTACCGAAAGTTTTCTTACGGTCGGCCTTGGTGAACATAACCAATATCACACCGATAATAGCCAGCACCGGCGTAAAGTAGGACGGGCTGAGAAAAGCCGCCAGACCGCTGCCCTTAATCCCCGACAGGCTTAATATCCAACCCGTCGCGGTCGTACCGATATTCGCTCCCATGATAACGCCGATAGCCTGTGAGAGCTTCATTATCCCCGAGTTTACGAATCCCACCATCATAACGGTGGTAGCCGCCGACGACTGGATAAGCGCCGTAACGCCCGCGCCGAGCGCAACGCCCTTGATAGGATTCGAGGTCATTTTCTCAAGCCAGTTTTCGAGCCTTCCGCCCGCGAATTTCTCCAGCGACGCGGACAGCGTATGCATTCCGAACATAAACACGGCAAGTCCGCCGAGCATTGCCAAAAGATCCTGAACAGTCATATCAAAACTCCTGTTGTATTCGGCGATCTTTCTTTATCGCCGTTCCAAAAAATTCTCCGTACATATTCATTATACAGGATTTTTTCGGAATTGTATAGGGGTTTTTTCGGATTTTCAAGTTTTTTTCAAAGTTAATCGTTTACATTTTCCGAGCGCGGGTAGGGGTCTGGAACGTCCGTCAGCCCGAGAAGATAGTCCGCGCTGACATTGTACAGCTTTGCAAGAGTGATGATATGCCTAACGGGTATTTCTTGATAATATTTAAAATTTTCACTTTCGTACTTTGTGACTTGTCCCTTTGAGGTATTCAGTATCTTGGCGATCTTTTCTTGGGTGTACCCATGCTGCATACGAACATATCTTAATATAAGTGGAATTGATGTTATTTTCATAAATTTATCCTCCAAGCATAAAATAATCTTTTAAGATAATTTTACATCTTATAAGGTCACTTGACAAATCCCTAAAAAGATGTTATAATATAAAAAATACATATTAAATCTCTTGTTAAATATATTGCACACTAAAAAGAGATTAAACGGAGGAATCTTATGGAAAATAAGCATCATATTGATTACACAAAGGAGATACTGATCGCCGTTAAAAAGTACGCTTCGCTTACCGATATACAGCTTTGCGACAAAATCGTCGAAATAAAGGACTGCGGTGCTTTTCACGAGGTGACAGAGTGCATGGAGGCTCTGATGATGCGCTTGATCGATATGACAAAGAAAGAGTTCGACAGTCTGAGGAGATATGCTGAAATAATGTGCGAGGACGGACACATGGGATATATTACCGTGCTGAATGTTTTTACGATCAAGGAGCTGTGCGACCTGTAATTCCCATTACATTATTGTTCTAAAAAAACAGTCTCGTTTCTGTGAAAACTCAACAAAAATCGCCTTGAATCGCGCAAAAGTTTGTGAAAAATGTAGACACCGCCGAAATAATATGCTATAATAACAATAGATAAACGGGTAAAAAATAACCCCGACGAAAGCGAGGCGGTCAATATGACTAACAAGGTTATAACCATCACCAGACAGTACGGCAGCGGAGGTCGCGAGATCGGGCAAAGGCTCGCCGACGAACTCGGCATAGAATTCTACGACAACAAGCTGCTCGAGGTCGCCGCGGGCGACAGCGGCATACACAAGTCGCATTTCGAGGAAAACGACGAAAAGCGCACCAACAGCTTCCTGTATCTGCTCTCGACCACCTACGGACAGGGCGGCGTACCGTTTGACGACGCGCTGTTTTTCGCGCAGCTCAACGCGATTCAGAAGATAGCCTCCGAGCATTCCTGCGTTATCATCGGGCGCTGCGCCGATTACGCGCTGCGCGACTTTGCGGGCGTTGTAAACATCTTCATAAGCGCGCCCACGGAAGTCCGCGTAAAGCGCGCCATTGAGGTATACGGCATCGGCGAAAAACACGCCGCCGACTACGTAAAGCGCATAGACAAGCAGCGCACCTCCTACTACAATTACTACACCGACAAGCGCTGGGGCACACCCCAGAACTACCAGCTCTGTCTCGACAGCTCCGCGCTCGGGATCAGCGGCTCGGTAGTGCTGCTCAAACAGTTTTTGGACGATTACTACAACGGCTGAACACGAACGCAGATCACCCTGCGGTGCTTTTTACGGATCAACAGCCGCGCATAAAACAGAACGAACCGCCCGGCAAAGCCGAGCGGTTCAGATTGTTGAAAAAGTCCACATTCAGACTGTCGAGAAGCCCTCAGATGCGAGAAAACCGCTCCGCGGCAAGCCTTTGTGGCTGCCGCGCGGGCGGTTGACGAAGCAGATGAGGGTTTATCGACAGTCTGAACCGCCCGGCAAAGCCGAGCGGTTCTTTGATCTGTTTGAAAATTATCGGTCTCTCTTGCGTGAGATCACGATAGCCGCACCCGAAAGAGCCATAGCGCCCGCGAATGCCGCAACGCCCTCAACGCCCGTGTCGGGGTTTTCGCCTGCCACAGCGGTCTCGGGCGCGGGAGTCATCTCGCCGCTCTCGGTAGCCGCAAATCCGCAGACAGACACAGCCGAAACAGTGGCAGCCGCTGCAAGCGCCGCCAGTACAGATTTCAATTTCATGCCCAAATCCTCCAGATTCATTGCTGAATAAAATATGAATTGAACCTGCAATTCCCCTACAAGATCAATTCTTTCCCCGTAATATATTTTACTATATTTCGACAGTTTTTTCAAGTGTGATTTTGCACTGCTTTTCCGTCGATCCCGGAAAAACTTTTCAGCAATTTGCATAAAACGAGGAGTAGAATCCTGCGCAATGTTACGACATTTACGCACTATATGTAACGTACTCGAGCATACGCCTTTGTCGGTACATCTTAAAGAGAATTGTGGTGCCGAACGCTGCCGCTCGACACCACACTGCTTTTAACGTTTACATCCGAAACGCGTCATTACTTTCTCTTCTTAGCGGCAATTACCACCGCGCCCGCAATGATAGCGGGAACAAATGTCATCGCAACTCCGGTTTCGGGATTTTTATTAGTGGTAGCGGAGCCGTTGGTGTTGCTGTTCGAGCTATCGATAAGACCGCCGCTGCTGTCGCTGTCGGAACTGTCGGAGCTATCCGGGCTGTCGGTGCTGCTGTCACTCTCGGAAGGCGTGCTGTCGCTCGTATCGTCATCGGCGATCGTGTACGCCGACAGGGTGACGGTCGTAGCCTCGCCGCCGTTAGAGAATACCTGGAAGTAGAAGTTCGGCCAGTCGATAGCGCTGCCCTTTACGGTAATGCTGTTGGACGGCCAGTTTTCGTCATCCTCGTTGGTCTGGAAGTAGCCTTCCTTCTTTGTGCCGGTGAGCGTGGTATTAAAGCCCGCGCCTATCTCGTCATCGGCGGAAGCGCCCTTGATAACGATAACATCGACCTTTTCCTGGTCAAGCGTGCCGATAAGCTCGGTGCGCGTCAGGTTCTGCGATACCCACGGGGACTCATCGCTGTCGGGAGCGGGAGCGTTCCAAGTGTAAACATAAGCGGGCTTCTCGTCGTCAACGAGGTCGCCGTCGTCGGGGTCGTCCGTGCTCTCGCCGGGCTTATCGTCGTCGATGCTGCCGTCCGCGGAAGTGCCCGCGTCGCTGCCGCTGTCCTCGGGAGCCGCAAACGCCGACACCGTAACAGTGACGAGCGCGACAGCACACGCTAACATCGCTGTCAGGATCTTCTCAAATTTCATAATATTTTCCTCCTATAACGTATGTCGGGAAATATCCCTTTTCATCGTTGTATAACAAAACGGAATATACTTCCGGAAAAATCCTTTCGGTATATCCGAATGTTTTAAAAAAAGCGGTTTCCCGCAGTTAAAATGCGCCCTCGGACAACAGTCAGCCAAAGAGGTCATTCCCGTTTTCCGAGAGCGCAAATGTCAATGCCTTATTCGTCGTCCTTGCGGACTGCTGTGATAGTAACGCCGAGTGCCGCCATTACCGCCGCCGCTGCCGCGAAGCCGAACGAAAGACCGGTAGTCGGGTTGCCTGCGGTATTGCTGGTGGAACCGCTGTTCAGACCGCTCGAGGTGTTGCTTGAAGTGTTGCTCGAGGTGTTGCTCGAAGTGTTGTCGGAAGTGGTGCCGGAAGTGGTGCCGGAGGAGCTGTTATCGCTCGTGGTACCGCTGCCTGTAGTGCCGGAAGTTGTGTTGTCGGTAGTAGTGCCGGTACCGCTGTTGTTCGAGCCCGTATTGTCGGTCGTGCCGCCTGTGGTGTCGTTGCCGGTTCTGCCCGTTACGCCGTTTACAACGCTGCGTCCCGCGTTAGCCACGCCGTTTACTATATCCTCACCCGCATTGACAGCGCCGTTTACCGCGCCGCCTATAGCCGAGCCTACGCCTGTTGCCGAAGCCGCGGAGGTGAGCGCCGCAAAGCAGAACGCTGCCGCCGCAGCCGCAGAAATCTTCTTAAACATGGTCATTCTCCTTTGTAATTGATAGCGCGAAAAACTCCGCGCAGTCATATTATTCACAAAGGAAAATCGTTTATTAGAGGGGATTTTTGCCGTTCTTTTTCGGCATTTTTTTCCGTTTACCGGTCAATTCAAAGCTTACCAGCGTCATTCTCTCGATCTCCTCATCGGGAACGTCCGACTCGAGGAACACCGTGTTCCAATGAACCTTATTCATATGGTATGCGGGAATTACTCCCTCGAAAACGCTCCTTAAAAAGTCCGACTCCATCGGATCACATTTTAAGTTTACCACGGTTTTTCCCTGATATTCCATTACCAGCGCAAACCATTTTTTGGATTCGGAATGCCGCGCGACAGTCGACACGAAATCATCGTTAAAGGGTTGATTGATCTCGGCGCCTCCCATATTTTTACAAAACTCGATATACGCTTCTTTAGAGCCTGTTTAGTATCTGTAGAAGTGCCGGATTTGCCCGGATTTTCGTGCCGGACGACGGCAATTTTTCGCAGATGTACTGTATGTACCTCAAGAAAAATTGCCTAAGTTCGGCGCGGAAAGACGGGTGAAGACGGTGCTTCGGAAGATACTAAACAGGCTCATAGTCATTCTTACACCCTCGGCAATGCCTGTCTTTGTTAATCGCGGACGCTTTGATCTCAGTCAGTTTGCTGATCCCCCCAAAATGGAATTTATTTCCTCTTCGGACTTCCCGTTGGCAGCAAGATATTGTCTGACCATCTTATCCAGCTTATTAAAAGCGGCGGCATATATAATGAAAACCGCCGCGCCAAGCACCGCGACAACAACGCCCGATATCAGAAACAGCGTGATAAGATCCCTGATAATAAAACCGCAGACTATTAAACCCGCCGCCATGGCAAGTATCGCTATCATCGCGATCAGCATACTCTTTTTCATCTTCTTAGCGTCGATATACTGTTCGATAATTTCGTCCATAATATTACACTCCGTCTTTTTTATCGTTTTTTCGCACATATCTGAACAGCCGAATTTTCTTGCAGTTCGTTTCGATAACATGGCTCGCCTCGGCAAGCTCCCACTCTGGGGCGCGTCCGATATCCTCAAAGAACGTGTCGCCGCCCATACTCTCATACAGACGGGTTATCAGCGCCTCATCGCAGTACGGTGCGAGCTGACGATACACCTCGCCGCCGCCTATCACGAAAACCTTGCCCTTGACTTTCCCGACGTATTCCATCAGGCTGTCGATATCGGCAAACACGCGCGCGCCCTCAAGCTCTTTTCCCGAGCGCGAGAGCACAAGATTTTCGCGCTCGGGCAGCGGTCTCATGGGAAAGCTCTCATAGGTCTTTCTCCCCATTATCACCGTTGAGCCGAGCGTTGTTTCGCGGAAGTTCTTCATATCCGCGGGCAGGCGGAAAAGCAGCCCGCCGCCGCGCCCGATAGCGCAGTCGTTGTCCATTACAAGTATAAGTGTCATAGCTCCTCCAAAAAAGCCGCAAGTCACCTGTTGGAGACCCGCGGCTGATAATCCTTCCCGTACAAACGCTGTCTACCGAAAGACTGTCGTCCAAGAAACTCTTGAAACGTTTGTACGGTCAACATATTGCGTTCCCTATTGAGAACACTTTTCAATCAGAGAGGGATCATAAACGTACGATCCTTGCCTCTTGATTAGTTTATCGGCAGCAATTTCTCAAACTTTAGTATTTTTTCCGACAAAACTTACCCCAATTAAGAACATTCTTTTGTGAAGATCGTCAAATCTTTGACATCTTCGCGTTATTCTTCATCACCTTTTTCTGACCTCGGGTATCGAAATCGACGGTGATCATCGCGTCATTGCCCATCTGCAGCACTGCCGCGACGGTGCCCTCGCCAAAAAGATTGTGCTTAACGCGGTCTCCGACGGCAAAAACCTCATCGTTCGCCTTTGTGACCGGCTGCGCTTTCATCTTGGCGGTCTCCTCGCGCAGGAAGCTGTGCCGCTCGGGCTTGGAATAGTTGAACGTCTTGGGACGCTCGCCGTGCTTCTCGCAAAGCTCCTCGGGTATCTCGCGGATAAACGCCGAAAGCCTGTTGTTATTCGTCTTGCCGTACAGCATACGGTACTGCGAATGTGTGACGATAAGGCGCTTTTTAGCGCGGGTTATCGCGACATATGCCAGACGGCGCTCCTCCTCCATCTCGGACGGGTTGTACTGGCACATCGCGGACGGGAAGATATTGTCCTCCGCCGCCACCATAAATACCACGGGGAACTCCAGTCCTTTAGCGCTATGCATCGTCATAAGGGACACCCTGTCCGCCTCGGCGTCGTAGTTATCGATGTCGGCGACCAGCGCGACCTGCTCGAGGAAATCGGGCAGCGCCGCCTCGGGATTCTCCTCGAGAAGCTGCATTGCGTTGGACTTGAGCTCGTTGATGTTCTCGATACGCGGCACGCCGTCGTCGCCCGAAGCCTTGAGCATCTGCATATAACCCGACTTCTCCGCGACAGCCTCGATAAGCTCGTCCAGCCGCGCGCTGTCGGCGAACTCGTCCAGCTCCTCGAAGAGGTTCGCGGCTGCCTTGAGGGCGTTCGCCTTTCGCTGGAGCGTCTCAAACTGCATAGCGTCGCGGCAGACCTCGATCGGACTGATATTCAGTCCCTCGGCAATACGCACCACCTCGTCTACGGTAGCGTCGCCGATACCGCGCTTCGGCTCGTTGATAACGCGGCGGAAGCGCACGAAATCAAACGGATTGTTGATAAGCGACAGATACGCCATAATGTCGCGTATTTCCTTTCTGTCGTAGAACCGCAGACCGCCGACGATCTTGTAGGGTATCCCCGCGCGGGAGAGCGCGGTCTCGTAGCCGCGTGACAGCGCGTTGTTGCGGTACAGCAGCGCGTAATCGGAATACCTCGCACCGTTCTGAACGCCCTCCGCGATGATCTCGGATATGCCCTTGGTCTCCGCCTGCTCGGACGGGTAAAGGTTGATCTGAACCTTTTCACCCTCGCCGAGGTCGCTCCAGAGCTTTTTCTCCTTGCGGTTGGTATTGTTGCTGATAACGGCATTCGCGGCGTTCAGGATACTCTCGGTGGAACGGTAATTCTGCTCGAGACGGATCACCGCGCAGCCCTTGTACTGCTTCTCGAAACTGAGGATATTCTCGATAGTCGCGCCGCGGAAACGGTAGATCGACTGATCGTCGTCGCCGACAACACCGAGGTTTCCGTTATCCCCCGCGAGCAGCGAAATGAGCCGGTACTGCGCAACGTTGGTGTCCTGATACTCGTCCACCATTATGTACTTATACAGATTGCGGTAGTGCCGCAGCACGTCGGGAAAATCCTCGAACAGCCTGACCGTCAGGAAGATGATGTCGTCGAAGTCCACGGCGTTCGCCGCCTTAAGCGCGTTCTGATATTCGAGGTACACCTCGGAGGTCTTGAGGTCGATCAGCTCGGCGGTCTCCTGAGCCATAGGAACATACTCCTGCGCGGAGATCATCTTATCCTTAAGGCGCGAGATGTTGTTCTTGAACATTTTCGCGCTCATCACCTTTTCGCTGATGTCGTGATTCTTCATTATCTCCTTGATCAGCCGCTTTGAATCGTCGTCGTCATAGATGGTAAATCCCGGCTTGTAGCCGAGATGTTCTATCTCGCGGCGGAGTATCTTCACGCACGCCGAATGGAACGTCGAGGCATTGATGCGCTCCGCCTCCTCGCCTATCATCGAAACAAGGCGCTGACGGAGCTCGCCCGCCGCCTTGTTCGTAAACGTGATAGCGAGGATATTCCACGGATTGACGGGGTTCACGGCGATAATGTCCGCGAGCCGCTGAGCGGTCTCGGGAGTTTTCTCCATTGACGGGAAATCCTCGAGGAAACGCTCCCGATCGGGAGTTATCTCGCGAACCTCCTCGTCGTGGTAGGCGTTGCCGAAACGCAACATATTCGCGATCCTGTTGACGAGCACGGTAGTTTTACCGCTGCCCGCGCCCGCGATTATCAGCACCGCGCCGTTCACGCGGAATATCGCCTTTTTCTGCATATCGTTCGCGCGGGAAAAATAGCTTTCCAGCGCCTTTTGTTTTAATTCCGTATAATTCATCTATACCCTTTTCCGGCATATCTAAAAACCGGTTTGAACGAATTGACGCTTTGCGTCAACCCTGTAAAATCGGCAGAGGGCACGCATTACGGCTGCGCCGAAAAGCTGCTGCTAGTGTGCTGTCTCATTCAAAATTAGCAATAGACGCGCAGCAATTTTTTCCATATGCGCGAAGGAGGACGAAGGCTTGCTGACGCAAGTCAAGGACGACGACAAAGCATATGGGAAAAATTGCAAGCGGATATGTTAATTTTGAGTGGGACAGTACACTAGGACGAATGAACGCTTCGCGTTCACCCTGCCGACGAAGCAAGGCTGTACAAATGACCGCAAGCGGTCACCCTGAGGTTTGACCGAATGAACGCAGAGCGTTCAACCTGCAGACGGCAGCGTTTTGCGCAGTTGTCGAAGACAACAGGCGCATAATGCGGCTTTGTCGATTTTGCCTCAAACAAGGTTTTTAGAGATGCCATTTTGTCAATTACTGTCCGTTATTATTCGCGGGTGTGCTCGTGTTGCCCGTATTGTTGGTATTATTTCCCGAACCTCCCGTATTGCCCGAAGTAACTCCGTCAAGCGCTATGAACGGATTTACCTCCGTGCCTATCGCCTGCGGAAGAACGCCGTCCCAATTCATGATCTTCATATACTCGATATAGTTGGGGCTCTGGGTGAGCTGCTTCTGCACCGCCTCGATAGCATATGCCTCCGCGTCCGCCTTTATCTTCTGGGAATCCGCCTCCGCTTGTGCCGCGATGACCTTCTGCTTTGCTTCCTCTTCCTTTTCGGCGGTCTTGTTCTGCATTTTCAGAGCGTCCTGCGCGGCGATCACCTTCGCCTGAATGGACTGCTCAAACGCGTCGTCGAACGAGATATTCTCGATAGCGAACGCCGTTACGACAATACCCTGCGACTCCAGAGTTTCCTTCAGCGAATTGTAGATAGCGTTCTGGACGGTGGAACGGTTTTGTACCAAGTCCTCCGCCTTTACCTTACCGATCTCGTCCTTGGAAATTTTTGCCACATTCGGCACAAGAAGCTTGCTTTCAACATTGCTTACGCCGATCGTGCGGATTATATCTGTAAGCTTAGTACCGTCGTAGCAGTAGTTGAGCTTCAGCTGCAGCTCGTTTACAGTCTGCGTATCCGATGTGTACGCGTCGGTCTGAACCGCGTAGACCTGTTCGCGGATATCTATCTGCTGTATTTCCTCGATAAACGGGATATGGAAGTTAAGCCCCGCCGAGAGGTTCTGCCCGACTATCTTGCCGAACTGATACTTAACGCCGATATAGCCCTCGTTGACCACCGTAAAGCTGTTGAATACCACGATGACTACCGCGAGAATTACCAGTACAGCGATCGTGATAGCGCCCCACTTGGGCTGCATTCCGCCCTCTTTGTTTTCGGTTGTAAATTTCTGCATAATGTTCTCCTTTATACGTTTGCCATATTTACAAGCTCGGAATACTTATCCTCCGCGCCGAGCTGCGGAATTACCGAGCGTCTGCTTATCCCCGCTCTCGCGAACGCCTGCGTCAGCATAAGCTTGATACGGTTGACCTGATTTACCTCGGAAGCGCCCGGGTCGAAGTCCACGGCAACGATGTTGCTCTCGGGGTGCTGACGGCGCAGCTCGCCGATAACGCCCTTGCCCGTAACGTGATTGGGCAGGCACGCGAACGGCTGCATACATACGATATTCGGAACGCCCTCGCCGATAAGCTCCAGCATCTCCGCCGACAGGAACCAGCCCTCGCCCGCGATATTTCCGGGAGAAACTATCGGGCGGACGCTCTCGCGCATTTCAAAGATATCGCCCGGGCAGCCGAATTTCGTGCCCGTGACCGCCTTGCGGTAGCTGCGCTCCATAAACTTGAACGCCTTTATCGCCGAATTCTCGGCAAACTTTTTCAGTCGCGAGCAGTACAACAGCTCGGACTTGGTCTTGCCGTGCGAGCAGATGTAGTAGAAAAATCCCATCAGGTCGGGCACTACTACCTCGCAGCCCTCGTTTTCGAGCAAGCCTATAATATCATTATTCGCAACCGGGTGGAATTTAACCAGAATTTCTCCGACAAGCCCGATTTTCGGCTTTTCGATCTCGTTCACGGGGAACTCGAGAAACTCCTTGACGATATTGCGGACGTTGTTGTTAAAGCGCGGCAGACTGAGCGATTTCAGCTCGTCGCGCAGGAACAAGCGCCACTTCTCGTAGAGCGCGTCCGCGCTGCCCTTTACCTTTTCATACGGACGAACCTTATACAAGCAGCGCTGCAATACGTCGCCGTAGACGATGCCCATAAACGCGCGCACCGCCATGCCCGCCGAGAGCTTAAAGCCGCTCTGCTTCTCCAGTCCGACAACGTTCAGCGAGATGAGCGGTATCTTCTCGAAGCCCGCATCCTTCAGCGCCTTTTTCAGCATTCCGACGTAGTTTGTAGCGCGGCACGCTCCGCCCGTCTGCGTTATCATAACCGAGGTGTTCTCAAGGTCGTATTTTCCGCTCAGCAGCGCGTGTATAAGCTGTCCGACAATGAGTATCGACGGATAGCACGCGTCGTTGTTGACGTATTTCAACCCCGTGTCCACAACGTCCTTTGAGCAGTCCTTGAGTATCACGACATTGTAACCGCTGTGCTGAAATGCCGCCTCAAGCATATCGAAATGTATCGGCGCCATCTGCGGACAGAGGATAGTGTGATTCTTCCGCATTTCCTTGGTGAATTCGGGTTGGCGTATGTAACCGACGTGACCGCGGACGGGCTTGTATTTGTGCCTAGCGCGCTCGTCCACAACCGATATCAGAGACCGCAGACGTATTCGCGCCGCACCGAGATTATTTACTTCGTCGATCTTAAGACAGGTGTAAAGCTTGCCGAAGCTGCGCAATATCTCCTGAACCTCGTCTGTGGTGATAGCGTCAAGACCGCAGCCGAAGCTGTTCAGCTGAACGAGCTCCAGACACTCGTTAGCGCCGACGACGTGAGCCGCCGCGTACAGTCTGGTGTGATACGTCCACTGATCGACAACGCGTATCGGTCTTACCACCTCGCCAAGCTGTGCCACGGAATCCTCCGTCAGCACCGCGAAGCCGTAGCCCGATATCATCTCGGGAAGTCCGTGGTTTATCTCGGGGTCGACGTGATAGGGTCTGCCAGCGAGAACTATTCCGCGCTTGCCGTTCTCCTTGAGGAAGTTCAGCGTTTCCTCGCCCTTTTTGCGCATAGTATCTTTAAACGCCGCGTCCTCGGCATACGCCTTTTGCAGCGCGTCCTCGACCTCGCTCTTGGTTATGCCGAGCTCGGGGAGCGCGGAGGAGAACTCCTCGTAAAGTCGCTCCGTCATACGCTTTTCGTTGAATATCGGCAGAAACGGGTTCATAAACTTGACCGTTTCGCGCAGCTCGGGAACGGAGTTCTTTATGACCTCGCTGTACGTCGCGACTACGGGGCAATTGTAGTGATTGTCGGCGCCGCTGTTGTCGGTCATCTCATAGGGCATGGACGGGTAGAAGATGAGCTTCACGCCGTCGTCGATAAGCGCCTGAATGTGACCGTGAGCCAGCTTTGCGGGATAGCAGACGCTCTCGCTCGGCATAGTCTCAATACCCATATCGTAAATATCGCGCGAGGACTTCGGCGAGAGCTTGACGGAAAATCCCAGCTCGGTAAACAGCCTGTGCCAGAACGGGAAGTTCTCGTACATTCCCAGAACACGCGGAAGTCCGATAACGCCGCGCTTCGCCGCGTCCTCGGGGAGGCTCTCGCGGTCGAACAGAAGATGATACTTATAATCGTACAGGTTCGGGAGCTTCTCGCCATCCGAGACCGTTCCCGCGCCGCGCTCGCAGCGATTGTTGCTGATATAGCGCTTGCCGTCGGGGAATTTGGATATCGTAAGCAGGCAGTTGTTGGAGCAGCGTCCGCACCGCGCCGCCGTCTTTTCCACTTTAAAGTCCTCCAGCCTGTCCGCGGCAGCAATAGTGCTCGGTTTGCCGTCGTCGCGCTCCAGTGCGACGAGAGCGGAGCCGTAAGCGCCCATAAGTCCCGCCTTGTCGGGACGGATAACGTCCTTACCGACAATAAGCTCAAACGCGCGCAGCACGCTGTCGTTCATAAACGTGCCGCCCTGAACGATTATCTTTTCGCCCATCGAGGCGGTATCGCGCAGCTTTATTACTTTAAACAGCGCGTTCTTGACTACCGAATAGGACAAACCCGCCGAGATATCCGCAACGGTCGCGCCCTCCTTCTGCGCCTGCTTGACGCGCGAGTTCATGAACACCGTGCAGCGCGAGCCCAGATCGACGGGGTTCTCCGCCGACAGTCCGAGTACGGCAAACTCCGCGCTTGTCATACCGAGCGCGTTCGCGAAATTCTCGATAAACGAGCCGCAGCCCGACGAGCAAGCCTCGTTAAGCAGAATGCTCTCGATCTCGCCGTCCTTAACGCGCATACACTTCATATCCTGCCCGCCGATGTCGAGAATAAACTCCGCACCCGGAAGTATCTTATCGGCGGCCTTGTAGTGCGCCATTGTCTCGATCTCGCCGAAGTCCGCGCCGAGCGCCGCCTTTATAAGGTGCTCGCCGTAGCCTGTCGCGCAGGTTTTGGCTATGTACGCGTCCTCGGGCAGCTGCCCGTAGATCTCTTTCAGAATACCGATCACCGACTTCAGCGGATCGCCCTGATTTCCCGCGTAATGAGAGTACAATATCTCCGCGTTTTTATTGAGCAGCACCGCCTTGGTCGTCGTCGAACCCGCGTCTATACCGAGATAGCAAGCGCCCGAATGGGAGCTTATGTCGGCGGTAGGAATAATCGACTTTGCATGACGAGTGCGGAATTGCTCCAACTCGTCCTCGTTCTTGAACAGCGGCGCAAGTCTCTCCACCTCGCGGAGCTGATTTTCTCCGAGCACCGAGACGCTCTTTACAAGCGCGTCAATATCAAGCTCGCAAGTCTCCTCGGAGAGCGCGCAGCCGATCGCGACAAACAAGTTCGCGTTTTCGGGGAAGATGATATTTTCGGGCTGTAAATCCAACGTTTCGATAAAGCGCTGACGCAGCTCCGACAAATGGTGGAGCGGCCCGCCGAGGAACGCAACATTTCCGCGTATAGGCTTGCCGCACGCAAGCCCGCTTATAGTCTGATTGACCACGGATTGAAAGACCGAAGCCGCAACGTCGCTCTTTTTCGCGCCCTCGTTGATAAGCGGCTGAATGTCGCTCTTGGCGAATACGCCGCAGCGCGAAGCTATCGGGTATATAGTCGTATGCTTCTTGGCAAGCTCGTTCAGTCCCGACGCATCGGTGTTCAGCAGCGCCGCCATCTGGTCGATGAACGCGCCCGTGCCGCCCGCGCAGCTTCCGTTCATACGCTGCTCGAGACCGCCCGTGAGGTATGTGATCTTCGCGTCCTCGCCGCCCAGCTCAATGGCTACGTCGGTCTCGGGGGCGAGAGCCTTTATAGCGTCGGTTCCCGCGGCGACTTCCTGAACGAACGGTATGCCCAGCCACTTTGAGACGGAAATGCCGCCGGAGCCCGTGACGGCTATCATCACGCGCTCGCCCTTTATCTCGCCGCCGACCTCGGAAACGATATCCGAAACGGTCTTGCGGATATCCGAAAAGTGGCGCTGATAACGCCCGAACAGCAGCTCGTTATTTTCCCCGACGATAGCCGCTTTAACTGTCGTCGAACCAATATCCAGTCCTACACGTTTCATTTTATCAATCCTTCCATATCCGGTATGAATTTCCAAATCGTTTGCGCTTCTTATAAAAACGCCGATTAAACGATTTATATAAATTTTCAAGATTTATTCTATGCGGTTTTCCCCGCCTAAGGCGGGGAA
>CAMWVP010000067.1 GCA_947177735.1 uncultured Clostridia bacterium | reverse complement strand
ATGTTATAATGAAGTGAGCAGTACTTTTCCGGCTGTTTTTATATGACAAATTGTTATATATAAACGATAATTGCCCGAAAGTATTGAAATTATATGAATTTGAACAGAAGCGAAAGGAAACAGGAATGAAAGTCAATAAAATTTTGTGCGCCGGCACTGCACTAATCCTCGCAGGCGCACTGGGTGGATGCTCGGTAAAAGTGGGAACAAATAAGTCCCCGGATTTAATAGTCGCGGAGCCTTCCTCGGGAGATTTCGGCGAGGATCTGAAAATCACATTCGGGGATTTTAACAGAGAATATGAATACACACTCAAGGGTGCGGAGATCGAGGACGATACCGACGAGAGTTATGCCGATGCCTGTAAATCGCAGCGCGAATCGATCATAAATTATCTGATAAATGAACGCATTATACTGAAAAAAGCCCGCGAAATGGGAGTTATTTCGCTTACCGAGGAGGAAATGAAAGCTGCCGAGGAGGAATATAACAGCCAGATCGAGGAGCAGATAGAGTACTTCGGCGGCAAGGCGGACTACGGAACGCGCGACGCGGCGACGATAACCGACGAAGAAAAACGCGAGCGCGGCATCAAAGAGTTCGACGATTACCTTGAGGACTGCGGTATGACCAGAGACGACCTGCTTACGTGGTCGGTAAATTCGGCTATAACAAATAAGCTGAAGGACGAAGTCGGCAAGAGCGTCGATTATTCGGCTGCTGAGGAGTCATACAGGGAATACGAGGATAGGATAAAGCAGCTTTACACCGACAATGTCGCGGAATATGAGCAAGGCAACTTCACTCAGGTTTGGGTGCCCGAGGGTTCGCGTATGATAAAGCATATTTTGCTGGGATTTGACGATGATACTTTGATCGGGATCGAAACGAAACGCAGCAGCGGCGACGATGCGGGAGCCGACAATCTCCGCGCCGAAAAGGCAGCCGAGCTTCAGCCTAAGGTAGACGAGGTGCAGCAGAAGCTCGACAGCGGCGAGGATATCAAGACCCTGATAATGGAATACTCCAACGACGCGGCGTCATCGTCGATGTACCCAGACGGATATGTTCTCGTACCCGACGGCGTGATCTTTATGGAAGAGTTCCAGAAGGCAGCGTTCGAGATGGCGAAGATCGGCGACAGAACGGTATGCGTTACCGATTACGGCGTTCACATCATGATCTACGCCGATGACGCCAAGGTGGATCCGGACAACGTAAAAGCATTTACCGATTATTTATATGAGCAGATGGTAAAGACGGAATTTTCCAAGAAAATGGAAGAATGGCGAGCCGAATACGATTACAGGATAGACTACGAGGCGCTTAGGTTAGATACCCCCGACGAGAGCTCGGGAAGCAAGAGCTGACAGAATTTGACGGGAACGGAGATATTATGAATACACCGATTTGCAACTTTTTGGAGAGATATACCGATGAGAACAAGCTGCGCCTGCATATGCCCGGACATAAGGGCGAGTTTCCTCACGATATCACTGAGGTGCACGGAGCAGACAGCCTTTACCGCTCGGATATGTCGGGCGGAATAATCGGGACGAGCGAATCGCTTGCCGCGAGCATATTCGGCGCGAAAAGGACCTGTTACTCCTGCGGCGGAAGTACGCTCGCTATTCAGGCGGGACTTGCGGTGCTGAAAGCGCAGGGCTGCGAGACAATTGCGGCGTCCAGGTATTCTCACAGGGCGCTCGCCTCGGCGGCGGCGCTGCTGCGAATGAATATAAAGTGGCTGTACCCGAGGGAGTATATGTCCGCGGACGTTGTGTACAACGCCGAAGCGGTGAGCGGCGCGGACGCTCTCTTTATCACGAATGTTGACTATTACGGCGGAACATGGAAGTTTGTCAACCCCAAAATGCCTGTGCTCATTGACAATGCTCACGGCGCGTACTTAAAATTCATTGACAAGAACGTGTTCGGAACGGATTATCTTCACCCTATGGAACTGGGATTTCCGCTTATCAGTGCGGAATCCGCACACAAGACGCTACCGGTGCTGACGGGCGGCGCGTATCTGCACTTCGCGGATGGCGTGGACAGCACTCGGGCAAAGGAGATGATGGCGGCGTTCGGCTCGTCCAGCCCGTCTTATCTGGTAATGGAGAGCCTTGATCGCTTCAACTCGATGATCGCGGAGAACGTTCAGATGGTGAACAATGCCTGCGAGGCGGTAACTATGCTCAAGGAGCGGCTTGCGGGCGCGGGGATACCGATGAGGAAGAGCGATCCGCTGCGCATCACGATAAACGCGCGGGAGTGCGGGATGAGCGGCTACGAGTTCGCGAGCGGGCTTCGCGCGAACGGCGTTGAATGCGAGATGGCTGACGAAAATTTTGTCGTGCTGATGTTCTCGGCGGTAACCTCAATGGAGGACTGCGAGCGCGCAGAGATGGCGGTGCTGTTCGTGCCGATGAGCGTTCCGCAGCCCGTTATCAAGTTCCCCGAGATCCACCCTGCGGTAGATATGCCGATGTGGGAGGCAATGTTCAAGCCTACGCGCACAATGCCCGTAGAGCATGCGGGCGGCGAGATCTGCGGCGCGATAGAAGCGCCGTGTCCTCCCGGAGTGCCGCTGATATTCCCGGGCGAGATAATCGACCATAACGTAATCGAGGCGCTGAAGATGCACGGCGTTAAAACGGTGACGGTGCTGAGAAAGTCGGGTGTGTGATGGTCAGGACAAAGGGGCGCAGGAAGATCGACGTTCAAGGCAGACGTTACGTCTGGTATGTTCTTGCGGGCGACCGTGATTATTGGATGCGCGTTGAGAACGGCGGCAGCGATTGGGCTTGGGAAACGCCGTTTCTTCACATCATTTCCGAGGACAAGCGGCTTATCCTGACGATACCGCTGAACGCTCCAACGCCGTATGCTGTGAGCAAGGGCAGGGAGTTTCAGGGCAAGCAGACGAGCGGCTGTTGGGAGCGTTATGTTCTGCCGTTTGATATTCCCGAGAGTATTACCCCGCGGTTTGTCGCGGAGGTCATCGAGTGGACAGTTTCCGGAAACGGAGCGGTTAAAAAGGAGTATAGCGCGGAATTTCGCTTTTGATAAGCTGACGCGCGGTGAGTCGTAAGCGTTCGGATGTCGCCAAGCGAAAATGGCACAATCCCGAGCGGCGCTGAAAAATACTTTGCGAAAAGGTCTCCTCTACGATCGTTCTATGCGGAACGGTATAAGTGTACAGGCGCAGTCCTCGGTGCATAGAGAGCTTAACGGTGCGTTCTCCGGCAGCGAGCCCCGAGTGAAGCATACAGAGCAGGCTGACCATGACCGTGTACAGGCTGACTATCAATCCGCAGTACAATACTGTTTTTAAGAGCATTGCCGAGCGGAACCACTTCGACAGATACACGAGTGTGAGACCTCCCGAGAGCCCCGCCGCCCACCACAGCGGCGCGGCGCAAAAGCCCATAAACGCCGAGAGCGGAGGTTTGATCTGCGGAGCGTTGTCAACGGGGATATTGCAGAGCGCACGGGTGATCTTCGGAGCTTTATTTGAGGGCGCAGACGGGAAGATCATCACGCCGCGCAGGTAGATCGGAGCGCGTTTCGCGAGAATTGCCGAGAGCGGGCTGACCGTCACGGGCGAGGCGGAATTGAGGACGAGCAAGTCGTCATATAATGTTATGACGCCGCTTTGCACGCGCAGCAGTCCGCCGTGACGCGCAGCTCGAAAACGCGAGAGCCGCAGGAGCTTTCGTGCGAACGCGAGCGCCCACGCCGCCAATATGAACACCGCGAGAACCGCGGCGATCTTCGGCACGGCTATATGCAGTGCCGAAAGCGTGTTTGTCAGCGTTTCGGCGGTGTCGGAGATTGCGGACATCACTCTGTCGAAGTATTCGCCGCCGAAAAGGCTGCTCAGTCTGCGCAGGAACGCCGCGAGCAGGGCGATGCCGCCGAGAGCGCGCGTGTCGAAGAACGCTCCGGAG
Source organism: uncultured Clostridia bacterium (assembly GCA_947177735.1). Classification (GTDB taxonomy): domain Bacteria; phylum Bacillota; class Clostridia; order Oscillospirales; family Ruminococcaceae; genus CAG-115. Next base: position 13,079 of record CAMWVP010000067.1, on the reverse strand, counting down.
AGCAGCTCCGAAAAGCGCGGTCTTATCGACGGGGAGCGTATCTCCGGCAGGAACGGGAGCGTCTCGGAGCCGCGCAGATAAAACGTCAGCTTGCCGCGGACGGCATAGATGGTGACTTTTTTTGCGGCTAAGATACGGTGGACAAGCGAGCGTTCGGTGCTCACGCGGACAATGTTTCCGAGCGGCAAAACGCTTTTTCGGCGGAGGATAAGTCCTTTTTCGAGGAGCAACGCGTTATCCGTGAACGAAAGTTGGACAAAAAATCTTCTTAGAAGATAGTACAACAAAAAATTCATAATTATCCTTTGGAGGTATTTTCAATGACAACAGGCTGTATTATTCTGGCGGGCGGCGCGGGCAAGCGTATGAAGTCGGAGCGCCCCAAGGTGCTGTGCGAGGTGCTGAAAAAGCCGATGCTCGGGTGGGTGATGGATACTGCCGAGGAGTTCGGCTTTGACGAGACAGCGGTGATCACGGGCTACAGGAAAGAGCTTACCGAGGAGTTTGTCAGCAAACGCGGCGGGATCATTTACACATATTTCCAGTCGGAGCAGAAAGGCACGGGCGACGCCGTCAAGCGGGCTGGCGAGTTTATCGAGGCTTCCGAGTATATCTGTGTGCTGAACGGAGACGCGCCGTTTATTGACGCGGAAACGCTCCGCAGGTCGCTGGAGCTGCACAAGAGCACGAACGCCTCCGTCACCGTCATAACTGCCGAGATAGCGGAACCGACGGGCTACGGGCGGATCATACGCGGCGCAAACGGGGAGTTCACGGCTATCCGAGAACAAAAGGATTGTTCCCCCGAGGAGGCTCAAATATGCGAGGTCAACTCGGGCGCGTATTGGTTCAACTCGGCGGCGCTGCTCAGGGCGCTTCCGCAGCTTACCGACAAGAACGCCTCGGGAGAGTTTTACCTCACCGACTGCGTGGAGCTTATAGGCAACGCGCGCGCGTACAAAAGCGACAACCCCGATATAGTTCTCGGCGCGAATACCCGTCGTGGGCTGCTCGAGCTGAACGAGAGAGCGCGGCTGAGAGTTATCGACAGGCTGCTGGACGAGGGCGTGAGCTTTGTCTCCACCGACGGGATCGTTATCGGCGCGGACGTGAAGATAGGCTGCGACACGACCGTGCTTCCGAATACGATGATACTCGGAAAGACCGTTATCGGCAAGGGCTGTACTGTCGGCGCGAATTCCCATATTGAGGACTGCACCGTCGGAGATAATGTTATATTAAATAATGTACAGGCTTATTCGTCAACGGTCGAGGATAATGTTAAGATCGGTCCGTTCGCGCAGCTCCGTCCGGGTACGGTCATTCGCAAGGGCGTGAAGATCGGCGATTTCGTGGAGGTCAAGAACAGCGATATCGGCGAGAATACGGCTATCTCGCATCTTACATATGTCGGCGACAGCGACGTCGGGCGCGGCGTTAATTTCGGCTGCGGCTGTGTTACAGCAAACTATGACGGCGTGAACAAGTTCCGCACGGAGATCGGCGCCAACGCGTTTATCGGCTGCAACACCAACCTGATAGCGCCCGTCAAGGTCGGCGAGAACGCGACTACCGCGGCAGGCTCGACCATTACCAAGGAGGTGCCGCCTAATTCGCTTGCGCTCGAACGCAGTCAAACGAGGATAATCGAGAACTGGCAGAAGAACTTCCAGCGTAAGAGAAAATAAGCGTGTACAAGGATGATCGGGAACCGACAGAAGAACGCGCAGGAGAAAATGAGAGGTAACTATGAAAGCACTTGTTGTAGTGGACTACCAGAACGACTTTGTGAACGGCTCGCTCGGGTTTGAGGGCGCGGAGCTGCTTGAACCGATAATCGTCGGGAAGATCGAGGAATATCGCAAAAAGGGCGGGCGGATAATATTTACGTTCGATACTCACGGCGAGGATTATCTTGAGACCGCCGAGGGCAGAAAGCTCCCCGTAAAGCACTGCATTGACGGCACGGAGGGGCACGACCTGTACGGCAAGGTCGCGGAGTGCCTTTGGGAGGACGATATCGTTATCACAAAGGGAACGTTCGGTTCACTGGAGTTGGCAAATCTCCTGAAGAATATGAAGTTCGAGGAAGTGGAGCTGTGCGGTCTGGTGACGGACATCTGCGTGGTATCCAACGCCGTGATCGCGAAAGCCGCGCTCCCCGAGAGCCGTATCGTCGTCGACAGCAAAGCCTGCGCGTCGTTTGACAGGAGCGCTCACGAGGCGGCGCTCAAGGTACTGAAAAGCGTACAGGTGGACGTTATATGATCTTCAGCGGGATAAAAAAGTGGGAGATGTATGTGTTCTTTGCGGTGTCGAGCGCGGGGGCTGTTGTGGAAGCTTTTAGGAACATTTCGTCGTTTACAATACCCTTTTGGGTCATTCCCGTCGTATATGTACCGTTTGTGGCGGTCATGTTTTTGTGGAGAACCGTACTGACGCTGATAAGCTATCCCAAGCTGAGAAAGCACGGCGAACGCGCCGAAGCAGTTGTTACCGAATACCGCCGCGAACAAATGGAAATGGGCAGCGGCATTGCCGAGATTATACGCTATGCTGACAAGAAGGGCACAAAGTACGAGAGAGCGCTGTTTACTATGCCTATGCTCACGCGAAAGGTCGGCAGAAGGTACACGATATATTTTGAGCCCGAAAAAGAGGACGCATTTATTATCGTTCCTCAGTGCTTTATCGCGGCGGCGATGTGGGTGGTATTGTGGGCGCTGATGGAGCTGCCCGCTGTGATAATGCTGCTGTTGTACAACGGAGGATAACAAATGACGGACGGTACTTTCAGGACTTGGGAAATGTTTACTGCGGCAATTGGCGGAGTTATAGGTATGTTTGCCATGTTTTATCAAAATCTGATTGACGGACATATTTCCAAAGCGGTAGATCCCAAACTGGCAACGATATCGGTTGCAGTACTGGCGGCAGGACTTTTCGCGAAACCCATCTGGCTTCTCGGAAATTGGAAAGAGATACGCACTTGGGAACGCACAACGGCTTTCGTTCGCAAAAGCCATACCACGGGGCTCGGCAGAGGCGAGAGACATCATATTTATATCGAATTTTTCTCAAAGGACGGGAAAGTGTATCATAAATGGCTGGAGGGTTCTTATGCGGCATACTTTAAGGTCGGCGACAAAAAAGATATTATGTTTGCGAAAGAGTATATGGACGCGCTTATTTTCGTGCCGCAGGCGTTTCGGCAGGCGGTCATCTCGGCGGTGGCGGGCGTACTGATCGAGAGCGCCGCGGTGGTGTGTCTGATAGTATTTTCCTGATAACGCGGCGGTTGACGGCACGGGGGTGACTTTATGGTAAAAGGGTCTTTCAGAGTATGGGAGAACGTGATTTTGATAATCGGCGTGGTTCTCGTCAATGCGGCTGCAATGGCGAAAGTGTTCACGGAGCTTGAGATCTCAATGAAATTCTTGGTCGTCTGCTTTATGATAATGACCGCGGCGTTGTTTCCCAGACCGATTTGGCTCGCTGTGAATTGGCGGAGGCTGAGCCGATACGAGCCTTTATCCGTGGTCGTTTCGGATGTTTTGCCGATATGGACGGGAAAAGGTATCCGGCGTAGTATAACACTGAAATTCGGAAAAAAGAAAAATCAATACGAAAAGACGGTTTGCGGCGTACTGTTTATGTCGGCGGTGGAGGGCAGTCAATATGAAGCTCTGGTCGACCCGAACCGCCCCGATGAGTTTGTGATAATGCCCGCGGGACAGGCTAACGCTGCGGTGTTTGCGGCGGTCGGCGTGCTGTTGGAGATAGGTTTTTTGAGTTGGTTTGCTTATATTTAAATAATGGTTTACCGATTTGTGGTTTTATATATGGAGGGGACTTTATGCATTGTAATTACCGCAGCTTGCAGTGGTACGGTATTGCGGCATATGTCGGTGAGATCGCTCTGTTCTACTTCCTTGATTTATTTACGCCTTTGGACTTTTCCGGGTTGGCACATATTACCATTATGTCTGCGATATTTCCTTGTCTGCTCTTGCCCGCTCCCGTCTGGGCGGTGTTTCACTTGCCAAAATTGAAAAAGTCGGGAGTGAGCGTTGATGCAAAGGTGTTATCAACGAAAATTGAGGGAGAGAACCTAAACAATATAAGAAACAGGATGCACATAAGCACCATACATTTTGAGCTTGACGACAGGGCGTTTATCAAAAAGCTGTACAACTTCACGATATTCCGATGTTGGACGCGAGCGGGTGAAAGCTTTAAAGTTCTTGTCGATCCTTGCGATACCGATAATTTCCTTGTTATTCCGAGAGGGCGCGTTTTTATTATTATTTGCGCGATCTTCGGAACGATTCTTCAGGCGGCTGTTATCGCGGTAATAGTGTCTGCTTGCATTTACAATAAATAATTTCCCGAAAGGAAGATATAACTATGAACGCACAAAATTACACAATGCTATGCGACTTCTATCAGCTCACAATGGGCAACGGCTACTTCAAGACCAAGCACGCGGGGCGAACGGCGTACTTCGACCTGTTCTTCCGCCGCGTTCCCGATAACGGAGGCTACGCGATATGCGCGGGACTGGAGCAGGTGATCGAGTATATTGAAAATCTGCGCTTTACGGGCGAGGATATCGACTATCTGCGCTCTAAGGGAATATTCTCGGAGGAGTTTCTGGAGTATCTGCGCGGATTTAAATTCGAGGGCGATATCTTTGCCGTTCCCGAGGGAACGCCCGTTTTCCCGTATGAGCCGCTTATCACGGTGAGAGCGCCGTCTATCCAAGCGCAGCTTATCGAAACGATGCTGCTGCTTCTCGTGAACCATCAATCGCTTATCGCCACTAAAGCGTCGCGGATAGTCCGCGCGGCGCAGGGTCGGGCGATATCGGAGTTCGGCTCGCGGAGAGCCCAGGGTACGGCGGGAGCCATACTCGGCGCGAGAGCCGCGTATATCGGCGGCTGCACGGGAACTGCCTGCGTGATGTCGGACGAGCTTTACGGTGTTCCCGCGACGGGTACAATGGCGCACAGCTGGGTGCAGATGTTCGATACGGAGTTAGAGGCGTTCGAGGAATACTGCCGCGTTTATCCGAACGGAGCGGTGCTGCTGGTGGATACCTACAACGTGCTTAAATCGGGCGTTCCGAACGCGATAAAAGCGTTCGACAATATTCTGAAGCCGCTCGGCGCGAGACCCGTCGGCATACGTCTCGACTCGGGAGATATCGCGTATCTGTCGATAGAGGCGCGTAAAATGCTGGACGCGGCGGGTTATCCCGACTGCAAGATAGTCGCTTCAAATTCGCTTGACGAGCACATCATCACCGACCTTATCAACCAAGGAGCGAAAATAGATTCGTTTGGCGTGGGCGAGCGGCTGATAACAGCAAGCTCGGAGCCTGTGTTCGGCGGCGTTTACAAGCTCTGCGCGACCGAGGAGGACGGGCTGATAACGCCAAAGATAAAGATAAGCGAGAACGTGGCGAAAATAACCAATCCGCATTACAAGAAGCTGTACAGGATCTACGACAAAAAGACGGGCAAGGCGGCTGCCGACCTGCTGTGCGTGCACGATGAGAAAATAGACGAGACCAAGCCGCTGGAGATATTCGATCCCGACTTCACGTGGAAGCGCAAAACGCTGATCGATTTTACGGCAAAGGAGCTGCAAGTTCCCATTTTCCTGAACGGAAAGCGCGTTTACGATTCGCCGCCCATCGGGGAGATACGCGCGTACTGCGCGGAGCAGCTCGATACGCTGTGGGAATCGGTGCTGAGATTTGAAAATCCGCACACCTATTATGTCGATCTGTCGCAAAAGCTATGGGATATAAAGCAGAAGCTGCTTTCCGATAAGGGGGAACTATGACGCGTGATAATATCGAAGCGCAGTGCCGCAAAATAAGCGCGAATTACAGCTCCTCGGGAGTGTGCAGATTTGTGCGCGGCGGCGGTGTGCTGTGCTTTATCGACACCTCTCAGCCGCAGAACGGCACCCGCGGCATTGCGTTTATGCGCGAAAAGATGACGGTCTGTCTCGACGGCGAAGAACCCGTTGAGGTATTCTTCTCCGACATCAGGGAAATTCGCATTATAAGCAGCTTCGAGGATTTTTTCGCCGATGAGCTTTCGCTCAGCTGTGAGGACGGCGAGGTCAGGATAAGCGATTACTCGCTCGATAAATCGGAGCTGAAGCGCTTTATCGAGGAGCTCATCGTTGAAAGCGAGAAGGCGCGCGAGCACCGGGCGCAGGCGGAGGAATACGCGAAGATCATTGCCGAACGCCTTGCGCAGAGCACCCTCCGCGAGGAGAGAGCGCCCGTGTCGGAGACGTTCGCGCTGCCCGCTGAAAAGGCTGAAAATGTTGATAGCACCGATAATGCGAAGGCTGCCGACGAAGCGCCGAAAGAGACGCCCGCGTTTGTGAACGATTTTATACCCGAGGAGGGCGTGCCCGTTATCCACGAGATGGTAATGGAGATACCGATAGAAAAGACGGTCACGGTGCCCGAGGACTATAAGCCCGCGCCCATTCCCGAAGAAAAGATAAACTGGATAAGCGGCAGCTTTTACACTAAAAAGCACGTCGTTCCCGAGGAGACGCCAGTGATCGCCGTCGCGGAGGAGCCGCCTGCCGAGGAGACTGCTGAAACGGTTAAGGAGACCGCTGAGATCGCCGCAGCAGAGGAAGCAGAAGCGGTGATCGAGAGCGCCGACAAGCAGGCAGACGAGCCCGATCTTGTCGTATTGTATTCGCGCGGCGAGGGCGACAACAATCCGCCGTCCGGCGCGATATTGTTCGAGACTGCCACCGAGACAAAAGATACACATTCCGATGAGCTCGGAGGCGAGGTGCTTGCGCAAATAGAGAATATGTCGCGTGAGGAAACGTTGTCGTTCCTTGCCGATTCGCTGAATGAGATAAACGGGACGGCTGAAAGCATCGGCGATGAGCGGCAGGAGGAGCCCAAAGAGCCGCCCAAGACGGACGGAGACCCTCTTGACATCGGCATTGACCTTAAAACGATAAGCGAGATTTCCGCGCCGCCCGAGGAAGAAGCCGATGACGGAAAGCTCTCGATAGAGCCGATCTGGGGCGATATCTACATAAAGGCGAGCCGAAATCTCCGCGAACTTATCGAGGACGGCAAGCTGTCTATGGATCAGATAAAGACCGAGCTTCGGGAGAAGCTGCTCAGCTCCGCAAAGGCGTTTGCCGAGATCACCTCGGACACGGCTAAGGTGCCAAAGGTGCTTATGCCTAAGATCACCGAGCTGCGGTCGGCGGCGGGAGATTTTGACGAGTACTTCAAGTCGGGAGAGGATATCGGCGTGCGCGCGATGTTCTTTATGATGTATCAGATGCTGTCCTACGCGGACAGGATCGCTGAAACTCCCGAGACCAAGGAACGGCTGAACGACTTTTTCAGACGGTTCGGTTCGGCGGGGATAACGCTTTCAATGCTGGATATGCGCGTGTGACGCCGGCGGCAAATATGATTTTCAAATGGTGATCGTGATGGTTAATAACAAAACGCTGCTGCTGATCGCCTGCCTTGTGTGGTCGGCGGCGGGATTTAATATTTTGCGTATAGGTATCATTGAATATCCTCCGTATTTGTCCGCGGTAAATTTTCTGCTATCCGCGGTCGTGTTTGCCGTATTCCAGTTTTTTATTTTCGGCAGACTTGTAAAAAAGCACACAAAGAGGATCGACGCATACGGCGAGCAAAAGCAGCTTTTTATTAAGTTCTTCGACGTAAAATCCTTTATAATAATGGCGGTAATGATGACGGGCGGTATTCTTTTAAGATCGCTGCATCTAGCGCCTGCGGTGTTTATCGCGGTCTTTTACACGGGGCTGGGAGCCGCTTTGCTGCTTGCAGGAATACTTTTTGACAAAAATTTCTTTGTCCGAAAATTCAAAAAAGCAGACCCGATTAAAGAGAATTTCCGATTAGGAATCTTAAGAAAAAAGAAAGGAATAAAGACTTATGGCACATGAATTGGTTTTGGTGATCGACTTCGGAGGGCAGTATAATCAACTTATCGCGCGGCGCGTCCGCGAGCATAAAATATACTGCGAGGTAATATCCTACAAAACCCCGATCGAAGAGATCCGCGCGAAAAATCCCAAGGGCATCATCTTTACGGGCGGTCCGAATTCCGTTTATCTGGAGACCTCGCCGCGCATGGGCAAGGAGATATTCGAGCTGGGAGTACCTATTCTGGGTATTTGCTACGGCGCGCAATTCCTTGTGCTGGGACTTGGCGGTACCGTTACCGAGGCAAACGAAAACGCCGTTGCGGAGTTTGGAAGAACGGACTGCGAGTTTGATAACAGCTCGCCGCTGTTCAGCGGATTAAAGGATAAATCGATCGTTTGGATGAGCCATAACGATCATATTGAAACGCTGCCCGAGGGATTCCGTTCGATTTGTCACAGCGATAAATGTCCGTATGGCGCTATCGAAAATCCCGAGAAGAAATTCTACGGCACGCAGTTCCACCCCGAGGTAAACCATACGGAGCAGGGCTTTGAGATGCTCGGCAACTTCCTGTACAAGGTCTGCGGCTGTGCGGGCGACTGGACAATGGAGGAATACGCGCAGACGGCTATCCGCGAGATACGTGAAAAGGTTGGCGGCGGAAAGGCGCTGCTGGCGCTGTCGGGCGGTGTGGACAGTTCGGTCGCGTGCAAGCTCATGGCGAAAGCTATCGGCGATCAGCTCACTTGCATTTTCGTCGACCACGGCTTAATGCGCAAGAACGAGGGCGATGAAGTTGAAGCGGCGTTCGCGGACAGCGACGTAAACTTCGTGCGCGTGAACGCCGGAGAGCGTTTTCTCGGCAAGCTCGCGGGCGTTGACGAGCCCGAACGCAAGCGCAAGATAATCGGCGAGGAATTTATCCGCGTATTCGAGGAGGAGGCACAGAAGATCGGCAAGGTCGATTTTCTCGTTCAAGGCACGATATATCCGGACGTTATCGAGTCTGGACTCGGTGACGCTGCCGTGATCAAATCTCACCACAACGTCGGCGGGCTTCCCGACTATGTTGACTTTAAGGAAATAATTGAGCCGCTGCGTTTGCTGTTTAAGGACGAGGTTCGCGCGCTCGGTACCACTTTAGGACTGGACGAAAAGTTGGTATGGCGGCAGCCGTTCCCGGGACCCGGACTTGCAATACGCATTATCGGCGACATCACGCCCGAAAAGGTCGCGACGCTTCAGGACGCGGACGCAATATTCCGCGAAGAGATCGCAAACGCGGGACTTGACCGCTCGATCAACCAGTACTTTGCGGTACTCACGAATATGCGCTCCGTAGGCGTTATGGGCGACGGCAGGACATATGATTACACCCTCGCGCTCCGAGGCGTTACTACCTCCGACTTTATGACCGCAGATTTTTCACGTATACCTTATGACGTTCTTGAGAAGGTCTCTGTCAGGATCGTAAATGAGGTCGGAAATATTAACCGCGTTGTTTATGATGTTACATCTAAGCCGCCGGCTACTATTGAGTGGGAATAAAATTCAAAACCCCGTAAACCCGCACAAATGGCGGTTTTACGGGGTTTGTCGCTGCTCCGTGAGTACATTTTGAGTACAAAATTGATGTAGCCAATGGCTACACGCCCGCATTTTCTCACTTATGCGGTCGGTTGTCAAGGTACAAGTCCTTGAACGTCATCACGGGCTTGCGCCTTGCATTGCGGGTACACACCGCCGAAGCCGCAGCGAACGCGATCGCTGACAGTGTGATGATACTTGCTGTTATCGGTATAATGTGTTTCATTGTAATCACTCCTATCTTTTTCGATTTTGTGAGTTGGGTTTTATAAAACCGCGCTGTATAAGCTCGCGCCGTAGAGCGTCATAGCTGTTGACGGGAACGCTGTCAAGACCTAAAACCTTTTTCATCAGATTGATTTGGTTACGCGCGTCAGATCTCTCTCGGAGCCGCTTTTGGTTATGCTCCGATAACGGATTAGTCAGCTCGTGCCGCAGAGAAGTATTATCTTCAAGCAGCTTTTTGTTTTCGCTTTGGAGCTTGTCGTTTTCTTTTTTCAGCTCTGTGCTTTCGGCGGTAGATTGCTCGGCAGTCGCTTTAACGGATTGCCATTCTTCCCACGACACGTTCTTCAACGCACCACCGAGCGACCTCTTGCCCTCGATAGCTTTAAGCTCTTGTGCCGAGAGTACTTTTCCTTTCAGTTCTTTGAGCTGATTTTCTGCAATCACGGCAGCTTTCTTCATTTCGGCTAATTCCATTTCTGTCTTTCTTTTCAGCTCGACAGTCTCCAGATGTTTGCGCGGCTTTTCAGCATTTGGATCGTCCAAATCCGCGCGGTTGCCGCGCTCCAATTCCCATTTTCTGCCAACCTCCGCGAAGAAATCGTCCTGCAACTTCTGTAAATCCTTCTTTCCGCCAAGCACACTTTTTGCCGAAAGCCGCCCATCGGTGGTAAGAGGAACGAAATCAAGGTGTAAATGCGGCGTTTTCTCGTCCTTGTGTACAACTGCCGAAATTATATTCTCTTCGCCGTATCTGTCGGCGGCGAATTTGTAGCAATCTGCGAAAAATGCGCGTTCCTGCTCATCGGACAAACGCTCGAAAAATGCCTTATCCGAAGTAAAAAGCACCTCGCACATCAGAACAGCGTCTTTGCGTATTGATTTTTGGGATTTGTAGCCGTTTTGGACACGCTCTTGAACCGCTTTATTGTAGGTCAGCTTTGTTTCCTTTAGCGTATAATTCTCGCCGCTTTTCGTAAAATCAATGTCGGGGTTGCTGTTGCTGTGTTGACGTTCGCGACGGTTGTGAATTTGTACTCCCGCTATGTCTTTTGCGCCGCCATTGATTTTCTGTACTCGGCACACACCTGCGCTCATTTTCTACTCCTTTCCGTCACGCGCCACGCAAATACTTTATCGTTTGTGCGGAGGCACAAGCGATAAAGTATAACACACTATACTTTACTCCATTCGCCCTGCGGGCTCTTTCCGTAAAGTCGTGTGCCAGAGGGGCGCAGCGCCCCCTCTGGACTCCCCCGCTTACCCACCACCATTCAATTGTGGCGCGTGCCTCCTGCTTTTTATTACGGCGTTAAAAAATACAGTGTGACCGTCCATCAGAACGTCAAACCAGTCTGCATCGTTCTTGTACGCATAATCTGTTAATTGGTAAAACTCGGTAATGTTGTTTTCGCGTATAAAATCATAAATATCCCGAATGATTTTACGCTTATCGGCGGTCGAGCGGTTCAGAACCTCGGCAACATCAAACCCACCGCCACACATTATCTCCTCTTTAGGGTATTGGAACTTATCCGGGTTATCCTTGTGTATGAGATATCGAACAGTTCCCACCAAACCATTCACAGCTTGTGGGATAGGAGCATTAAGGCTATCTGTTATTTCCTTTATTTGTTGATAGCTTTTGACACCCTCAAACATTAGGATAACGTGCCAATGCGGCTTTTTTATCTCACCATTCGCGTCAACGTCCTTGTCGTGAAGAGGAGAAACGGCATACTGAATATGTAACTCGTCTATGATTTCAAGCCAATTTTCGGGCGCGCTTTCGGGGTATAGCACAAACCACCAATTTCGCGTGCGTGTTTCTTTCGCCATAATGTTATCTCCTTGGGAATTGAAATTGTGAACACTGAACATTGAACACTAAGGGGGGTGTCGTAGTCCCCCCTTAGTGTTTCAGAATTGAAAAAGAAGAGTTTACGAGCCGCAAGAGCCGCCGTGCAGTGCCTCTAATTTGTCGGAAATCTGTTGCCCCGCTTCGGGGTAAACGTGCGCGTAAATTCGCAGTGTGGTCTTGGGATCGTCGTGACCGAGCCGTTCCGCAACTTCCAACGGGGTAAATCCGAGCGAGAAACACAACGCGCAATGGCTGTGACGCAGGTCGTGTATGCGTATCTTCTTCACGCCGCTTGCCGTACACCCTCGTGTCATTTCTTTCACTAGGTAGTGTTTCGTGTGCGGAAATATACGGCTGTGCTTCTTTATGCCGTATATAGAGCGAATGTATTCTTGCAGCATATCCGCGAGGAATGGCGGTATGGAGATAACTCGCTTGCTTTTCGGCGTTTTGGGCGGCGTGATCACATCACGCTGCTCGATGCGTTGATATGATTTGTTTACGCTCAAGGTGCGGCTTTGGAAGTCTATATCGGCGGGAGTGAGAGCAAGCAGCTCGCCCTCGCGCAGTCCCGTATAGAACAGGGTAGTGAAAATCACTCTTGAGGTCGGCTTGTCCGAAACTGTTGCGATGAACTTCTCGAACTCACCTTTAGTCCAATACTTCATCTCCTCGGCGTTCTTTTTGCCTATAGTTCCCGCTTTGTGACAAGGGTTTTGCGGCAAGTTATAGAACGTTACCGCATAGTTAAAGACTGCGTTAAGCTGATTATACACCGACCGCAGATATGTATCAGCATATCCTCGCGACAGCATTTCGGCTTGCCACTTGCGAATGTCGGCGGGTGTTATTGAACTGATCGGCTTGTCTTTAAAATAGGGAAGTATCTTCCCATCAATCAGATAGTGCTTGTTTCGCAGCGTATATTCGCGAACGCGCGTACTCAAATCGTCGAAATACATTTCCACTAAGCTCCCGAACGTCATATTTACATCGGCAGCTTTAGCGGTTAGGAAGTTGCGAAGCCACTCCTCGGCTTGCTTTTTGGTCTCAAAGCCCCGCCTAGTCGTCTTTTTGGTTTGCCCTGTCCAATCTTCATAGCGGAACTGAACATACCATTTTCCCGTCTTGGGGTCTTTCTGCGCGGAGTTAGCCATTTGCTACCTCCTGCTTGTCCTCATCGTTGGCAACGGCTAGCTTCTCCGCCTGTCCGCCGCCATAGATTTGCTCGTTGAAGTACTGAACGGGGATTTTCCCCGCGATAACGAGGTAGTGTTTTGCGGCTAATTCCGCATTCCATTTCCGCATTAAGCGGTAAGATTGCCCAACGGATATCCCAAGAAGCTGCGCTACCTCGGGGGCGGAATAGAATAGTTTTGTTTCTGTCATTATTGTTTCCTCCTTGATTTTAATTATGGTATATAGTATATATACCAT
>CAMWVP010000066.1 GCA_947177735.1 uncultured Clostridia bacterium | reverse complement strand
ATCCCAAATTATGGAAATAACATTTTGCTATGTTATGCTACATATTGATAAAATCTGGGCGGATTAAAAAAAGAAAATGTACTTGAACTATACGATCCTATTTTAGCTATCTTTTTTCCGTTTATATGATATGGCAAATTAGCGCAACTTGTTCACAGCATTCTCGACAATAGAAGATATAGAAATTCGCTAGAAATTGTGCAAAGTCACGAAATTTCAGGAAAATCTGCAAATTTGTGCAATCTGCCCATTTAGAAAATCCCGATTTTTTTCCTATAAGTGAAAGGGAAAATTCGCGCTCCGTCATTTCGCACTAAAAATCAAGATCAAATTGTGCAAGGTCAACAAATCACTTTGAAAGCCTACGAAATCTTGCGAAACAGGGTTTACAAAACACGCAAATTTGTAGGTACTTATGAGAGGGCACATATTTGGCTGACAATATGCACTAAAATCTCCGATCAAATTGTGCGAAGTCACGAAATAACATTAAATCTCAAAATATTTTGCAAAACAGACTTAAAAAATCCTTCAAAAATGTAGGTACTTATGAAAGGATATTTTTGCTGTTCGCCGCCGCAGGAATATCCGAATTCCCTCTCAAAAAATCAACGATAAGGAGGACTATATTATGACAATGAGAAACAAACAGGAACTTATACAGCAGGTGGTCAATCTCTTGAACGCGCTGATCGAGGTAGATGAACTCCCGACCGCTCTGCCGCCGACAAGCAATGAGCAGTTGGAAATGCTCACCATCAAAGAATGTGCGCAGCAGATCAGCGGACTGTCCGAGCACACCGTCCGTCAGCTTGTACTCCAAAATAAACTGCCACATATCAGAACGGGTCAGGGCAAACGCGGAAAAATTCTTGTGCCGAAGTCGGCGCTGTTGGAATATTTAAAAACAGCAGCATAAGGACTGATAACAAGCGTACTCAACTTTTCTCCGAGAAATGGACAATAAGGAACGGGTGGCTATTGGTTTCATTGAAAATAATTTCTGTCAAAGAACGGCTGCCGCCCATTCCATCACCAGCGAATAACGATCAAGTTGAAAAAATCGTCATCAAAGAATGTGCGCAACAGATCAGCGGACTGTCATAGCATACCATTCGGCAGCTGGTTCTCCAGAACAAGCTTCCACACATCAAAATGAGTCAAAGTAAGCGTGGAAAAATTTTTATTCCAAAGTCGGCGCTGTTGAGTATTTGAAAACAGCAGCTTAAAGGCTGATAGCAAGCGCACTTGCTTTCTTCCAAATAACAGTCAATGTGGAATTGGAAGGCAATGGGTTTCATTAAAAAATTTTCTGTTGAAGTAGGACTGCCTCTCATTCCATTACCAAATAACGGTCAAGTTGAAATGCTTGTCATCAAAGAGTGTGTGCAGCAGATCAGCGGACTGTCAGAGCATACCCTCAGCAATTGATTCTCCAAAAACAAACTGCTGCATATCAGAACGAGTCAGGGCAAGCGCGGGAAAATCCTCGTGCCAAAGTCTGCACTGCTGAACTATTTGAAATCGGCAGCGCAATATGTGAGGGTGGGAGCTATTAGCTTTCTTCTTGGGAACAAGTGAAAGCGTAATCGGTAGGCGGTCAACTTCAATAAAATATTTCCTCTGACTTAGAACGACCGCCTACTACTTCTGTTCTGAGCCATAGGTACGCTTAAGGACTCACTGCCAAGAAATTTGTTAAGCAAATCAGCAGACTGTCCGAGCATACTGTTCGTCAGTTGGTTCTTTAGAATAAACTGCCGCACATCAGAGCAGGTCAAGGCAAGCGCAGAAAAACTTATTCCGAAGTCAGCTTCGTTGGAATATTTGAATTTGTAAGCTTAACATACGAGGACGGGCGCTGTCAACTTTACGAGTGAGACAAGCAAGAACAAAATCGGCAAGCAACTAACTTCCGCAAAACATTTTTCCTTTTGCGGAGCGACCATCTTTCACTTTTGCTCCAAGCCACAAAAAAACTAAAATGCTCCTCATCAAAAAATCGGGCAACAGATCAGCGGAATGTCCTAGCATATCATTTAGCAGTCCGTTCATCAAAACAAGTTGCCTCAAAGCTGAACCGGTCAGGACAAGCACGAAAAAATCTCTGTACCAAAGTCTGTGCTGTTGAAATATTTGAAATCAGTAGTGTGCCCATTTGTAGTAAGGCTAATCAGTATTTTGATCAGGAACGAGCAAAGATGAAATCGGTAGGCGGTCAACTACAAATAGAAAACCCTAAGCCTTAAATCGACCGCCTATCACTTCTGCTCCAAGACAAGGAAAAAATTGAAAAGGAGGTATCATTATTGTAAGAACAAAATCCACTTTGTAAAAATCTCCGCGCTCCACCTTGTCGCTCGAAAAATTTTCCGAGAAAAATCGGAGGGGTCATACCATTCTCACGTTGGCTTTTAAAAAATTTTTTCGAGGGGGTGCGCATACGCGCCGAGATGTTAAAAAATTCGGTATGGACTACTTTTATGTTTTGATTGATTAGCAAGCCATAGAAAAAAGTGCATACTTTGCCACTTTTTCCCATTTGTCGGTATGACCCCTCCAAATGTTTCTTAGGGAATCCACCCCTAAGACTAATTACCCCCAAAGCACTAGGCTTTGAAAACAAAATTCAAATCACCATAAGGAGGTAAAGAATTATGAGAAAGTATAAACAAGTCAAAGAGAAGAAGGTCATCTATTCGCTTGACGAGTGGGCGATCATTGAACAGAGGGCAGCCTCGGTTTTGATGAAAACGGGAACGTTCATTAGACGGATGTCGCTTGACGGTCAGATTACATTTTACAATATGAATGAAATCACCCAGATAATGAACGCTCTCAGAATCATCGGCGGAAATATCAACCAGATAGCCAAGAAAGCAAACGAAACCCACAGCGCCGATGCCGGAACCGTAGAAGAATTAAGAAAGGAAGTTGATGCTTTATCCCGTACATTAAGTCAATTAGCGTTCACGGAACTGTCGAACGTAGCTTAGCCTACATACTCGATCCCGAAAAGACAGACGGTCTTATTCTTACAAACTCAATGAATTGTATTCCCGATCCGAAGTGTGCATACCTTGCAATGAAAACAGTGTACGAACATTTTTCGGGATACAAATTTGATGAGCCGTTGCCCCAAAACGGAAAAGGCAGAGTAAAAGCTATCCACTACATACAATCGTTTGACCCAAAAGATAAAATCACTCCCGACCTTGCGCACAAGATAGGCAGAACTCTTGCAAGAAAAGCGTTTGGAGATAACTGTCAGGTCGTGATTGCAACTCACATTGACAAAGGTCATCTGCATAACCACATCATCATAAACACTTATGGCATTGACGGCAGGAAATTCAATGCCAACAAGAAAACTCTTGACGAGATAAAAGAGATTTCAGATAGGGTATGCCTTGCTCTCGGAGTTCAGCCGTTCGACAAGTCCAAAGCTAAACGAACAACTATCGCCTACAACGAGTGGCAAAATGAACAGCAAGGTACTTCGTGGAAACAGAAAATCCGCAATGAAATTGATCGACTCATCGGTTGGGTCAAGAATGTTGACGAGTTACTAGCCGAGTTGGAGCACATCGGCTATACAGTCAAGCGCGGAAAATATATTTCTATCAAGGCTCCCGATCAGCAACGAGCGGTGCGCTTAAAAACTTTAGGTGAGGACTACACGGTTGAACAAATCACTTCAAGAATTTTGTGGCGAGATGTTGGAGCGGGATTAAACAATCCATGCGAGAGGTCGGCACTCCGTGACAAGTACTCGGAAACTATCAGCAGTGTTCAAGAAGTCAACGTTTCCCACCCGACACTTGAGCAACTCGGAACTCTGCTTACCGTTATTAACCGCGATAATCTTCAATCCATTGGTGAGTTGGCGGGCAAGATTGAGCAAATAAAATTTGAATTGGAGAAATCCAGACTGGAGGTAAACGCTATGGAAACCAAATGCAATTTATTAAGAAGCCTTGCGACACAGGCGGCGGAATATTTCGCGCTTATGGACAAGCCTTCGCTCACGGCAGAGGAACAGCTTCGCGCAGAAATGTACAAGGAAACCCTCACGCAGAAAAATATCGAAAGCTGTTCAGACTTGGACTACCTCAAAGGGGTTATTTCTGAAACAGAACAAAAAGCTGCACCTATAAAGGAGCATTATAATAGGTGTGCATCGCTTTTGAAAGAGTACTCCGATATCGCGACTACATACGAAGAAATTTCACAAGGCGATTACATCAGCAAGCTGATTGAACAGCAACATACACAGGATACCTCACAGCGACATAAAAGATAATGAAACAGGGAATTGTCATACCTCTGCCAAAAATATTTATTAAGCTCTTGACTTTAAAGCAAGAAAGTGATATAATAAATTATGTACAGGGGTATGTCATAAATCCGCAACATCAGAATCGAAAGGAGAGATGTTTATGGCAACCATCAGAAAAAGAGGCGACTCGTATCAGATACGAGTTTCCGTAGGCTACGACATTAAAGGCAACCACAAAGAGCAAACCAAAACTTGGAAACCTCCCGAGGGAATGACCGAACGGCAGATACAAAAAGAGCTGAACCGCCAAGCGGTAATGTTCGAGGAAAAGTGTATGCATGGTTTCAAAGCGACGGCGGTCAAATTTGAAGAACTCGCTGAGGAATGGTTCACCGAGTATGCAGCCTTGAACTTGCGTTCATCAACATTAGAGGAAATGAGGAAGCTCACCAAACGAGTTTATCCTGCAATCGGTCATTTGCGAATCGACAAGATCACACCACGGCAGATACAAGCGTTCCTCAACTCAATGGCAAGGGACGGAGCAAATGTGAGAACGGGCAAACCGCTTTCGCCAAAAACGATTCAGCACCACTTGGAACTGATCTCGGACGTGTTCGGCTACGCGATCAAAATGGATATTGTTTCGGACAATCCTTGCTCAAAGGTAACGATACCAAAGGGCGAGGTCAAAGAAAAGCAAATTTACTCACAGGAAGAAATGGCACTGCTGCTTACGAAAATTGACGGCGAGCCGCTGAAATATAAAGCGTTTTTCTACCTTATGGCGTATAGCGGATTCCGTAGAGGTGAAATGTTAGGTTTGGAGTGGAAAGACATTGACTTCGAGCATAACGTGATAAGCGTTCGCCGAACCTCTAATCAAACGGCAGAGCGTGGAATCTATACCGACACGACTAAGACAAAACGCTCACAGCGCACTTTGAAGATATCACCATACATAATGGAAATGCTGAAATCTCTCAAAGCCGAGCAGGACGCGGAATCCTTAAAGCTCGGTGATTATTGGGTTGAAACAGACAGGCTTTTCACTCAAGACAACGGCGAGCCTCAGCACCCAAACACAACTTATGAGTGGCTTAAACGGTTCTGTAAGAAAGAAAACCTCCCATTCCACGGAATTCACAGCTTCCGCCACTTCGCGGCTTCTTCGATGATCTCGGCTGGACTTGACGTTACAACGGTTTCGGGAGCGTTAGGACATACAAATTCGGGAACGACTTTAAACTGCTATTCCCATATGTTCCAGGCAGCGCAGGCTCGTGTAGCCGAAGCAATGGACGGAGCGTTCGGGTTCTTGAAAAACAAACAGGGCGCATAACGCCCTTGAAACGAAAAAATTTGAAATAGCGGTCAAATAGCGGACAAGAACGAAAACCAGGCAAAACGAAAGCCGACAAACGGCTTAGCTAAGCCATTTGTCGGCAACCCTATTGGTCTGAGTGACAGGATTTGAATGAGCGAGGGCGCTTTTGGCAACTTTCCCCAAATTCCGTTTTACCGCATTACAATACCATTTTACCGCAAGTTAAAGCAAATAGCTTTTGGCAGTTTTTGGTATGTTTTTATAACAACTATGTACAAACTATGTACAGATTTCAAGCACCTATGTCCTACCATCTGCATATTTTTTAGGCATTATAGGTAACAGTTGATAGTGGGCAATGTACACTTTCTATGTTCAAGCGCCCCAAATCATAAGATCAAGCCAAAGAGTACACCAAGCCACTTACTTGCTATACTCTAATTATATCACATTTTTTCTGAACTGTCAAGCCTTTAGGCTCGAAACAGTAGATATGAGCTGAATGCTCCCCAAATGTCGGGGGAGCATTTGCTTTTATATAGCGGTCAAAGCCGAATAATATTAAGTCCCTGTTCCCTTGCATATCTGACTGTGTATGCTGTCCCTCCGCGCTGCTCCCGAAGATAGCAAATGAGGTACGCGCTGCCGTCTACGAGGTGGCGGTTGCGCGCATACATACAGTCGTTAGTGTACTGCGGCGATAATATCCTCACCTTGTCGGCTCTTTCAAGGATTTCATAGTACCTCTGCCATTGATCGCTATTCCATTTCAGCGTCTGCTGATCGGGTGGACAGGGCAGTACGAGAATGAGCCTGATGTGTGGATATTCCCGTTTCAATTCAAGCACCGTTTCCTCGGCAAGCATATCAAAGCCCCACGCCCCGCCCGCGCCGAAGAACACCACTCCGCGCTCGATCAGACCGATTATCTCCTTTTTCAGCTTTGCCCTCAATTCCTCGCAATTCTGCGGCAGTCTGCGATGCCCCGAAAAACACGCTACCTTTGATTTATCAACCATAACTTCACCTCCCGTTTGCGATATATCCCATATATTATATCACATTTCTTTCGCTTTGTGGGATATATCCCACACATTATTTTGAAATGTTTGGTAACATATAGTTAGGGATATATCGTAATGGGGTGAGATTGTATGAACGCAAAAGAAGCAGTAGCAAAAAGAATACTTGAATTGTGCAGTGAGCGCAATATGACCGTCAATGCGCTTGCAAATAACGCGGGAATTTCACCCTCAACCATTTACAGTATGCTCAATTACAAGAGTCAAAATCCGGGCATTGTTTCTATCCACAGTATTTGCTACGGCTTTGATATAACTCTGCGAGAATTTTTCAACTCGGACATCTTTGTTGATGTTGAGTTTATAGACGATTAGCTAGATAAAGTTTGTTTCAAAAAAATTACTCCCCGAAATACGGGGAGTTTCCTTATCTCCATACATTAGAAAAACTTATCAATTTAATAAAAAATCGAGATTGATTTATTACAAAAAGTGTGCTATACTATAATTACCAAATCAAATACGGAGGTAATTATTATGGCGAAAAATCTTATAATCTACTATTCCCGCAAGGGCGAAAACTATTGGAACGGCTCGATAAAGAGCATTGCAAAAGGTAATACAGAGCGTATCGCGGAGTTTGTCCAAAAGGCGGTCGGCGGTGATCTGTTTGAGGTCGATACCGTAAAGCCCTATTCCGCAAGCTATATGACCTGTATCGACGAAGCAAAAAAGGAGCTGCGCGAGGACGCGCGTCCCGAAATCAAGGCTTACCCCAATAACATTGGGGACTATGACACGATCTTTGTGGGCTATCCGAATTGGTGGGGAACGCTGCCGATGTGTATGTTCACACTGCTCGAAAAGTTAGACCTCAAAGGCAAGACGGTCATTCCGTTCTGCACCAACGAGGGCAGCGGTATGGGGTCAAGCGAGCGTGATCTCAAAAAGCTGTGCGTTGGAGCGACTGTCAAGAATGGGCTTTCTGTTCACGGCGCGGAGGCGGAAAACTCCGAAAGCAAGGTTTCCGCGTGGGCAAAAAAGTCAATATGATGACCGACGAAGAAAAGATAGTCAAGCTCTATAAAGAAATGTACGCGGCGATGATAAACAAAGACCGTGCGAAACTTGAACGCATACACGACGAAACCTTTGCGTTGATCCATATGACGGGAATGAAGCAGTCGAAAGATGAGTATATTGCGGCGATAATGAACGGCACGCTGAATTATTACTCCGCTGTTCACGAGGAAACAAAAGTAGCCATAGATGGAAACAGCGCAAGCCTGACGGGAAAAAGCAAGGTTGCGGCGGCGGTGTTCGGCGGCGGAAAATCCACTTGGAGATTACGGCTTGATTTTGAACTGATACGGGAAAACGGCGAGTGGTACTTTACGCTTGCACGCGCGTCAACATATTAAGGGGTTTCTATGCTCAATCAAATCAGATACTTTCAATCGGTGGTGCGGCTTGCCAGCTTCACCGCTGCGGCGGAGGAGCATTTTATCTCACAATCCGCTATCTCACAACAAATAAAAGCTCTCGAAGATGAGCTTGGTGTGGCTTTGCTCAACCGCAAAAAGCGGAGTTTTACGCTGACCGAAGCGGGCGAATATTTCTACAGGAAAAGCCTTGTGCTTGTTGCGGATTATGACGCTGTCTGCCGCGAATTACAACGCATATCGGGAAATAACGGTGAGCTGCTCCGCATTGGCGTTTTGAGGGGTTACAGCGGAAACGAGTTTCAGAACGCGGTTTCGGAGTTTACTGTGCAGTTCCCCGATGTGACGGTAGAGGTCACACACGGCAATCACGACGCGTTATATGAGTTATTGCGAACCGATGAGCTTGATATGGTACTGAACGATCAGCGCCGCGCATTTTCCGACGAATATATCAATATTGTCCTCGATATTCGTGAGTATTATGTCGAAATCTCGGCAAACAGTCCGCTTGCTAACCTTGCCGAGGTTGAAATTGCCGATTTGAAAAACATTCCGCTTATATTGCTTTCTTCGGAGGATCAACGGGAAACGGAGCGCAATTTCTACGCTAACGATCTCGGGTTCAAAAGCGAGATAAATTTCTGCGAACATATTGATGATGCGCGTATGCAGGTCATTCAAGGCAAGGGCTATATGCCGATAGAGGGAGGCAGCGATACAGCGCAGACGGCGGTAAAGGCTGTAAAGCTAATACGAAACGGAAGTCCTGTTATAAGGCGGTATTGCGCTTTTATGAAAGCGGATAACCCGTCAAAGCACACAAACGAATTTGTTGAAATTCTGAAAAAACAGTTTTGAGGTGGAATAGGCTAATGACAGAAGAAAGAGTATTAAATGGAGGATTTGCAATATGAGTGCGCAGAAAAAAGAAGTTATGATAGTAACGGGCGCGGGGCAGATCAGTATGGCTATCGCGCGAAGAGTTGGGTACGGCAAGAAAATTATTCTCGGCGACAAGAGCCGTCAAAACTGTGAGACTATCGCAAAGATAATGACCGATGCGGGCTTTGATGTCGAGCCGTTTGAAATGGACTTATCGTCAAGAGAGTCTATCCTCGCGATGATCGCAAAAGGACAGGAATTCGGCGAGATAAAATATCTCGTCAACGGCGCGGGGGTTTCTCCCTCACAAGCTCCCGTGGAGGCTATTCTTAAAGTTGACCTTTACGGTACTGCCGTGCTGTTGGAGGAGGTCGGAAAGATTATTGCAAATGGCGGCGTCGGCGTGACTATTTCAAGTCAATCGGGTTGGAGAATGCCTCAACTCACTGCCGAACAGGACTATCAGCTTGCTATGACACCCACCGAAGAACTGCTCGGTCTTGAAATTCTCCGTCCCGAAAATATTCGCGACACGCTCCACGCTTATCAGCTTGCGAAACGCTGTAACGAAAAGCGCGTAATGGCTGAATGCGTCAAGTGGGGAGAGCGCGGCGCACGGCTCAACGATATTGCGCCCGGAATAATCGTTACGCCGCTTGCGATAGACGAATTCAACGGTATAAGGGGGGATTTCTACAAGAATATGTTCGCGAAATGCCCGGCAGGTCGTCCCGGTACCGCCGACGAGGTGGCGAATGTCGCGGAGCTGCTGATGAGCGACAAGGGCGCGTTCATAACAGGCTCTACTTTCCTTATTGACGGAGGGGCGACTGCAAGCTATTATTACGGATCGTTAAGACCGACAGAATGAAATGTGAGGTAAAATGCTATGGAATACGCAAAATTAGGTAATACGGATATTGAGGTATCAAAGCTCTGTGTCGGCTGTATGAGTTTCGGTGTTCCGTCCGAGGATTTTCACCTGTGGACGCTGAATTATGAGGACAGCTCGGCTATGGTGAAGAAAGCGCTCGATCTCGGTATCAACTTTTTCGACACCGCGAACACCTACTCCCACGGCACCAGCGAGGAATTTCTCGGAAAGGCTATCCGTGAACATACAACACGCGATAAAGCGGTGATTGCCACAAAGGTTTATTTCAACGAGGGCAAGCTCTCAAAGCAAGGTATCCTGACCTCTGTGGACGCATCGCTGAAACGGCTCGGCACAGACTACATTGACCTCTACATCATTCACCGCTTTGACTATGATACTCCTATTGAAGAAACAATGGAAACGCTTGACAGTCTTGTAAAAGCGGGAAAAGTCCGCGCTTTAGGCGCTTCTGCGATGTACGGCTATCAGTTTATGAATATGCAGATCGCCGCCGAAAAGAATGGGTGGACGAAGTTTGTATCTATGCAAAATCACTACAATCTGCTCTACCGTGAGGACGAGCGCGAGATGATACCGATATGCAGACAGTACGGAGTGTCGCTGACACCGTACAGTCCGCTTGCTGCGGGGAGACTGAGCCGCAAGGAATGGAAAACCGACACAAAGCGCAGCCAGACGGATAAGGTCGCTGTTTCAAAATACGACAGCACACAGGAGCAGGATATGCAGGTTGTAGGGCGCGTATCAGAGCTTGCCGAAAAATACGGAGCTTCAATGTCACAGATCGCTGTTGCGTGGCTATGGGCAAAGGGTGTGACATCACCTATCATCGGTGCTACCAAACCAAAGTATTTTGACGATATTGCAAGTGCGTTCAATATCAAGCTGACATCCGAGGATATTGCATATCTTGAGGAGCTGTATGTTCCGCATAAGATCGTGGGTGCGCTTTAAGAGATTATAATACGAGGTGATATGATTTGAAACGAAAAATAATATCATTCTTTTCAGCTATGGTGTTATGCTTTACCCTTACCGCTTGTAATTCTTCGGAGCCCGCGTCTGCTCCAACTGCTGCGGACGATGAAAAAGCCGCGGTGCAGGACAAATTGAGCAAAACCGAAAGCGATACAGCAAGTGCCGATACCTCGGAGGCAACATCGGAAGATACCTCTGCGGAAGATCCGCCCGAAAGCACCGATGACGTCACGAATGTCCTTGTCGCGTATTTTTCGAGAGCTGACGAAAACTACAATGTCGGCACTATTGCGGTCGGAAATACTCAAATATTAGCGGAATATATTGCCGAACAGGTGGGCGCGGACAGTTTTCACATCGAAACGGTCACACCCTATCCCGCTAATTACGATGATTGCTGTGATACGGCTAAACAGGAGCTTGCGGACAAAGCTCGTCCCAAGATCAACGGCAGCGTGGAAAATATGGACAGCTATGACATAGTATTTCTCGGTTATCCAATATGGTGGGGCGATATGCCTATGGCGGTCTACACCTTTATGGAAAGCTATGATTTCAGCGATAAAGTGATAATTCCATTCAATACGCACGAGGGCAGCGGGTCGTCCGGCACTTACTCCAAGATAAAATCCGCTCTGCCGAACGCTAATGTGCTTGACGGAATGGCAATTCAAGGCAAAACGGCTCAAGCGTTAAATAGTGAAACTCAACAAACCGTTCGTTCTTGGCTTGACGGATTAGGCTTCTGATATGATCAAAAAGCAGAAAAGCGAACGCCGCCACACCGTAGAAAAAGGCATTATCGACTATGCAGTCGGTAATGCCTTTTCTTAACCCTGTTCGAGTATCTTTCCTCGAACACTTTTTAACCATTACTAACAAAAATAGCGGAGAGCAGTTCCTCCGCTTTTTTATATTGATCGGGTAAAAAATTAAAATCTCCGTTGCCGTTTCTGACTTTATTTTTCATATAATCAAAAGTGATTATTTACTTCGTTTTTTCCGCCCTCTCCAAAATCATCTCCGACATACGCTGTGCGGCGGTAGACAGTTCACCAAAATCGTGCGCGATAAGACTTATATCCATTTCCATTGTCGGCTTGACCTCACCAATAACAAGCTCGTTTGGAATAGTTGCAAGCATAAGCTGTGAAATTGCGCCCGTGCCGTTTCCGTTCGCTACCATATTGATCTGTGTGCTCGCCGCTTCTACAATTAGCGAGTGGGAAAAATCAATATCCTTACCGCGAAGCTGCTCTGTTATAGATTTGTGTGCTACACGACATAATATCAGTTCCGAGTTGTCTTTAGACAAGTCGAGCTTTACAGAGCGGTCTTTATCAATGGAAACAATGCGGTCTGTCATCAGAACTTTGTGCGCAAGACCAAGATAAGGCGAGGTGCTGATACCTATATCCGCCTTGTAATCCAGAACCATATTCTTTACATTCAGCGGATCGCTTTCAAACAGCTCGATATTCACATCGGGAAACTGCCTCTTGAAAACGGGCATAACGCGTGACAGGATGAGCGCCGTTGCTAACGGCACAGAAGCCACACGAACAGTACCGCCCATCATGTGATTTTCCTCATAAGCGGTCTGATACAGTCTGTTTTCAAGATCGTACATCTGATTTGCGAGGACTAATATTTCTTTTCCGACATTTGTGAGTATCAAGTTACTTCTCTTGTTGCGGATAAACAGTTTTACATTCAGTTCCTCCTCCAGCTTTTTTATTGCCTGACTTATAGCAGGCTGCGAAACATAGAGCTTCTTTGCCGCTTCGGTCAGACTGCCTGTTTGGGCAGCGGTGATAAAGATATGCAGATTATTGTTTAACATAATCATTCACTTATGACCTCCTAACTAAATTCGTATTTGACATTATTAACATTATACACTATAATAGAATTAAAAGCAAGAGCAAATCAAAACTTTTTTGTGGGGGTGTACTATGGAAAACACTGTGATCTTGAATAACGGCGTACAAATTCCAAAGATCGGTTACGGAGTATATCAGATACCTTCCTCGGAGACCGAACGCTGTGTGACCGAAGCGCTTAATGTCGGCTACCGTTTGATAGACACGGCACAGTGCTACGGCAACGAAAGGCAGGTCGGAAAGGCATTCAAAAAGTCGGGACTTGCGCGTGACGAGGTATTTATCACCACGAAACTGTGGGGTGGCAGAGGTTATGCCGATACTGTAAGGTCGATAGACAGCTCGCTGAAAGTGCTCGATCTGGACTGTATTGACCTTTTGCTCATTCACGAGCCAACGGGCGATTATCTTGAAATATACCGCGCTATGGAGGACGCTTACAAGGCGGGCAAACTCCGTTCAATCGGTGTGGCAAACTTTTTGGAGGATAATTTCAAACGGCTGACCGCAAATTGCACGATCATTCCCGCTGTCGATCAGGTGGAAACGCACATCTTCCGACAGCAGAAAAATCTGCGAAAGCTGCTCCGCGAAAAAGGAACGGTACATCAATCGTGGTCACCGCTTGCCTGTGGAAGAAACGGCTTTTTCCGAAATCCCATATTAACGAAGATAGGCGCGAAATACGGTAAGACAACGGCACAGGTCGGCTTGCGTTTTCTTTATCAGCAGGATATTGTTATAATTCCAAAATCAACGCATATTGAGCGTATGCGGGAAAATCTTGATATTCTTGGCTTTGAGCTTACACCGGACGAAATGACCGAACTGCAGGCTCTGGATATGAACAGGAGCTTGTTCGGGTGGTGGTAATATGAACGGATATTCAATGACTGACGGTAAGCCGTGGAAATTAACGCTAAAATTCGCACTGCCCGTTCTGTTGGGTATTTTGTTGCAACAGCTATATAATACCGTTGACACGGTAATTGTCGGCAACTACGCAAGTGAGACCTCGCTTTCGGCAGTCGGTACAACAAACTGTCTTACGCTGTTTTTCCTTGCCCTAGCGAACGGGTTTTCGGCGGGTGCAGGAGTTATCATCTCACAACATTTCGGCGCGGGCGAAAAAGAAAAAATGCGCGAGAATGCTCTTTGCGGATTAGTGCTGACGCTTGTAATGGGACTGTTTTCTACATTTGTGGGTATCGCGCTATGCAAACCCGTACTCAAAAACGCTCTCAATGTATCGGGCGAAATGCTGACGATAGCAACAGCATATTTCCGAATTTACTGTTTAGGGCTTATTTTTCAATTCGGATATAACATAGTTTCGGCAATTTTAAGAGCAGTCGGCGACAGCAGGGCGACACTGTACTTCCTGTTAATATCCTCTGTTATGAACATAGGGCTTGATCTGCTTTTCGTGGCGGTGTTCAAATGGGACGCGGAGGGCGCGGCGATAGCTACCGACATAGCTCAAGCCGCATCGTTTGCAGCCGCTGTTATCTATATGAATAAACGGTACAGCGATTTCCGATTTGGTATGCGTGACTTCATCAAAGGAAAGAAAATATGGTTTGACGGAAAAAGGATAGAAAACATTCTGCGCGTGGGATTTCCGATGGCGCTGCAACAGATAATCGTGTCCTTGGGCTTTATATTCATACAGCGTGCGGTAAACGGATTTGGCGATGCTATGACTGCCTCGTTTACTGTCGGACAGCGGCTCGAGGTCTACATCACAATGCCCGCAAACGCGTTTCAAGTAACGCTTGCTACATTTGCGGGACAAAATCTCGGCGCGGGAAAGCCCGAACGTGTCATAAGCGGCGCAAAACAAACGCTTATTATGTGTGAGATCATCACGCTGTTGCTGTCGTCGCTTGCATATATTTTCGCAAGCCCGATAATCGGTTTGTTTAATTTAAGCGAACAGGCGAGCTTTTACTGCGTTCAGCATATCCGCTGTACCTCGATAGTTATGCTTCTGCTTGCGGCGTATTTCCCGCTGCTTGGGGTGTTTCAAGGCGCGAAGCACGGATTTGCCGCCACGGTCGTAGCATTGAGTGCGCTCGGTGCCCGCGTGCTTGCGGTGTATACATTGCGGAATGTGCCGTTCTTTGATTACCATATTATATGGTGGAATATGCTGTTCGGATTTATCTGCGGTTTCCTGATAACTTGGGGATATTTCATCAGTAAAAAGTGGACAGTAAACAATAAACAGTATCAGGCATATCAGCTCAAAAAGAGCATTAAATAGGAGGAAACAGTTATGAAAAAAACAATTTTTATCGTAGGCGCAGGCAAAGGACTTGGTAATGCTATCGGCAGAAAATTCGGTGCAAATGATTTTCGGGTCGTGCTGATGGCAAGAAACGCGGAAAATCTGAACGCATACGAGCAGGAGTTTAAGGCAGAGGGCATTGAGGTCTACACCAAAATTGCAGACGCTGCCGATGACAGCGTTATGTCAAAGGCTCTGAATGAAGTGGTTGCGGAATACGGTACGCCCGATGTGTTCGCTTATAATGTGGGTGTTACATTGCCCGATCCTATGCAGGATGGTGGCATTTCTACATCTGTGCTGCGAGAACGCTATCAGGTCGATGTGGTTGGGGCATATAATTGTATCCGGCAGATCGCTACCGAGGACTTTGCAAAGAAAAACGGCAGTATTCTTGTGACGGGCGGGGGGTTGGCGATGTATCCCTCGGCAGAGTATCTTCCCTTATCAATGGATAAAGCGGCACTCCGCGCTATGGTAGGAGCGCTTCACCCTGTTATGAAGGAAAAAGGGATTTTCCTCGGCATACTGACCGTGTGCAATGTGATCGCAGCAGGCTCAAGCTGCGCGCCCGATATTCTCGCAGAGAAATATTGGCAACAGTACAGTGAGCGCAAGGATTGGGAGATTATTTGCCAATAATGTCAATAAACAACGGAGGAAGATGTCGTGTCGAAAATACTGATCTTGAACGGTGCTGCCCGAAAGAACGGAAGTACCGCTAAACTTATCCAAGCATTTGCTGACGGCGCGAAAAGCTCCGGTAACGAGGTGCGGGAATTTTATTTGCAGGATATGAACATCAAGGGCTGTCTTGGGTGCGAGCATTGTTCAAATGCTCCAAAAGGCGTGTCAAATCCGTGTGCGCAGAATGATGATATGGCAATGATAAATGAAGCCTTTATGAATGCCGATGTTGTCGTATTCGCTTCTCCCGTTTATTTCTGGACGATAACAGGAACGCTGAAAACCGCTGCTGACAGGCTGTATTCAATGCTTCGGAGCTTAGGCTACGGCGGCTTTCCGCGGAAGAGCGTGTTGCTTATGACAGCGGGCGGCTCTGATTACAGTCAGGCTGTCAGGTGGTATGAAACATTTGAGAGAAATCTTGGTTGGAAAAATCTCGGAGAGGTACTCGGTGCGGGAAAAACTCGTGCGGCTTTTGAACTTGGGGCGTCGATCAGATGATATGATTACTGTACTCTGCTTTTTCTAATTCATTGGCTTTATTTAATACACTTGTGGTAGAGAACTAGCATAATGGAGGTATCTTTGTTTTCTTCTTCCTCGCCCTCCCCTCTGATCTTCTCAAACCACTTGGCGTAAGCGAACGTCGCCACACCATAGAAAAAGGCATTATCGACTATGCAGTCGGTAATGCCTTTTCTTATTTTCTGCGCTTGCCGCGTTCTTTCATCAGCTCATCTGTGATCGCGTCATTCAGTTTGGTCGAGGGTGTTATCTTGTGCCGCCGCTTGTTGGACTTGTCAAGCTCCGGGTATTTGTACCGCCACTGATCGTAGTCCTCCTTTGTTATCTCGCCGTCGCGCCACATCTGTGCTTGCTTTTGCCACGCGAGGAACATCTCAACCATTTTAAGGTATTCGGGCGCGTTCTTGTTCAAACGAATGACAGGCTCTCCGTCAACCTCGTCTATCTTCAAGCCGTACAAGTCCTCTAATGTAAACAGCGTGTGCATTATGCCGACATAGCTTTCAATATCCGGAACATTGAGCGCTGCGGGTGACACATCAAGAACCTCTGCGAGTTTCTCGGTCAAGTCATCTTTCGGAGAGCGTGAGCCGCTTTCATACTGTGCCATACGAATGTCGGCGGTCTTTTCGGGAAACCCGACCGCGACACCAAGCCACTTTTGGGTCAATCCGCGAAGATTGCGGATAAATCGTATTCTTTCGCCTATTGCCATACTATCAACTCCTTTATAATAAGTATAGCATATAGGTTTAGGTTTGTCAAGTACATTTTAACAAAAAAAGTTAAAAAATTTTTCAAAAAACACTTGACAAATCAAAAAATATATGGT
>CAMWVP010000065.1 GCA_947177735.1 uncultured Clostridia bacterium | reverse complement strand
AAAATCATCGCGGGCAGAACCAGAATGAAATAAGTCCAATCAAAATACATTTGTATACTCCTTAATGTATCAAAAAATTTGTAATACTATTATACCCCAAATCCATAATATTGTCAATCTTTTTTCAGACTGTAGAAAAAGTCCTTTTTAATAAAAAACAGCCTTGATTTTATGCGGTTCTCCCCGCCTGCGGCGGGGAGAACCGCGGGTTTATATACAAAAAACCTCTCCCTTTGTCGGGGAGAGGACAAAACGTATTCAATTTATCTTATCCGCTATCTCCGAAAGTATGTCCACGGAGGTTTTAAGCTCCTCGAAGCCGCCGTAGTTGTCGCGGTAGAGCTCGACTATGAACGCGCCGCTGTAGCCGTGCGCGGAAAGCCGCCTCGCAAGCGCCGAAAAGTCGAACTTCCCCTTGCCGACGGGCAGACAGTCGCGGCTCTCGTCGCCGTCCGAGAGGTGACAGTGGACTATGCTTTCCCCGAGCGCGTCGACGTACTCGAGAGGATTCTCGCCGCTTCTGCGCGCCTGCTTGAGATCGAGCACGAATTTCGCATTATCACCGAGCTCGCGCTTCATCATCTTTAGAAACTCCAGCCGCCCCGAAAGGCAATAATGCACGTTCTCCTGCGCGACGGTTATGCCGTATTCCCTGCCGATCTCGCTCAGCATACGAAACTGCTTCAGATAATGCGACACCGTGCACTTGCTGCTGAGTATAGCCCCGTGCAGCACGAACACCTTAGCCCCGAGCTTATTCATACTGCCGAAAAAGCCGCTGTACATCTCGATCATTTCCTCGATGCGCCTGTCGTAAGTAGAGAACAGGAACACGCTCTCCATCGGCGACGAGAACGGGTGAAACGACGTTACGGTCATACCGTTCGCGTCGCGTATATCGCACATCTGAGTAATATACGGTTCGCCCGCCTCGCGTGTCGAATTTGCGAAGATCTCTGCGTTTTTCACACCCAGCCGCGCGATCTCAGCGAACGCGTCCTCGACGTGCAATGGATATAATGAAGCTGTTGATACGCCGATCTTTACATTCATAACCGTTCCCCCGCTCTAAAACATTTCTTGTTAAAATTATAACATATTTCAACCGAAAAATCAAGAATATTTTTGACATTTTGCCAAATACTAACCAAGAACCTGTCCACATCACCGCTCAAAGCTTGTCTTGCTGCAAATTTTTCCGAGTACTACGTCAAAGCTCCTAGGCGTACATATAGTACGCCGTCGT
Source organism: uncultured Clostridia bacterium (assembly GCA_947177735.1). GTDB lineage: Bacteria > Bacillota > Clostridia > Oscillospirales > Ruminococcaceae > CAG-115. The sequence goes on along the minus strand of CAMWVP010000065.1, from coordinate 16,046 downwards.
CGCTTTTTCCTTGTACTCGAAAAAATTTGCCAGAAACGCAAAGCGTTTCTGACGCAATCCAAGTATTTCGGGTAATGTGGACAGATTCTAAAAAATCAAGGAGAGTTTATATGGCAATAGTATTGATAAGAGCCGTTATTTTGTATATAGTGATAACATTTTCACTTCGACTTATGGGCAAACGCCAACTCGGAGAACTCCAGCCGTCCGAACTTGTAGTTACGATACTCATCTCGAATATCGCGGCGATACCCGTCGAGGACAGCTCCGTGCCTATGATAATGGGTATCGTGCCTATCCTCACGCTGGTATGTCTGGACGTTATTATGTCGGGGATCATGCTCAAGTCCGCGAAGGTGCGCAAGCTGATGATCGGCAGTCCGAGGATAATCATCTCCGAGGGCGACATTCTGCAAAAGGAGATGAAGCGTCTGCGCTACACCGTCGACGACCTCACCGAGGCAATGCGCGAACAGCAGATATTCGACATCACACAGATACACTACGCGATAGTTGAGACGACGGGCAAGATAAACTTCCTGCTGAAAAAGGACTATCAGCCCGCCGAAAAGCAGGACGTACAAGCGGGCGGCAGCACCGACAACCCGCCCTCCGTGATAATCCGCGACGGCATTACCGATCACGAGCAGCTGAGGCTTCTCGGACTCGGCGAGCAGTGGCTGACGAAAATTCTCCGCGAGAACAACGTCGGCATAAAGGGCGTGTTCCTCATGATCGCCGACCGCAACGGCAAGCACACTATTATCAAAAAAGCGGGGTGAGCGCGTGAACAGAATAATCATCAGCATTGTGATACTGGTCGTTATGTCAGTTGGCTGCTTTATCTCGGTCGGCGTTGTGGACAGCTTTGCCGAAAAGGTACTCGCTAAGATCGACGAAGTGGAAAAAGCCTACGAGGAGCAGGACAAAGAGAAGTCCTCCAAGGCTGCCAAGGAACTTCAGGACGAATGGAAAGACTTTACCAATATGGCAATTCTTGTAAACGACCTTGGACACGCGGTCGAAATAACCAGCTCGATTGCCGAGGTATATTCCTTTGCGCAGGAGCTTAACGAGGAGCTTTACGCTGCCTGCGACCGCGCTCAGGCACAGATCGAGATGTTCCGCGATATGCAGAAGCCGACCTTGTGGAAGATATTGTAAGCGCCGCGCGAATATTTTTCCTTTATCGTGGAAAAATACAGACGATAAGTTGTTAGGAGAAGATCAATGGAAGAAAACGTAAATACAAGGATATCCCCCGAGCTGCCCGTGGATATATCGCTCGACAGGAACCTCGAGAACATAAAAGTATACACCGACGGCTCGTCCGACATCATCGTCAAGACGGGAATGGTCTGCGGAAACAGGCTCGCGGTGCTGACCTGCGAGGGAATGACCGGCACGGACACCCTCGCCGAGCTTGTCTACGGCAAGCTGAACAGCCTAGCCAACCGCGAGATAATGCCGCCCGAGACGCTTATGAGTTGCTTTTTCGACGTGTATATGATGGCTGCCGAGCAGCTGGATTTGAAAAGCCTCGGCGATCTCGTGCTGAAAATGCAGTCGGGCTTCGCGGTCATTCTCGTTGACGGCTGCACACGCGCGATCGGAATAGGCATACAGGGCTACAAGTCGCGCGGTATCGACGAACCGTCGAGCGAGCTTAACGTCCGCGGCTCCCGCGAGGGCTTCGTAGAGGTGATACGCACCAATATGTCGATGATACGCAGGCGCATAAAATCGCCCACGCTCGTGTTTGAGCTGTCCACCCTCGGCGACCGCTCGAACACCGATGTTTGTCTGTGCTACATCTCGGACAAGGTATCGCCCGAGCTGCTCGAAAACGTCAAGCGTCGGCTGAAATCCGTAAAGCTGAACACGATACTGGAAAGCGGCTATTTGCAGCCGTACTTCGAGGGAAAGGGCGGCTGGTTCTTCTCGGAGTGCGGAACCTGCGAGCGCCCGGACACGTTCGCGGCGAAGCTGTACGAGGGGCGCGTGGGCATACTCGTGGACGGCACGCCGTTCGCGCTGGTGGTGCCCCACCTGTTCATCGAGAGCTTCCAGACCCTCGACGACTACACGCAAAAGCCGTTCTATGCGTTCTTCATACGGCTTGTCAGGCTGTTCGCGTACTTTATAACGCTGTTCCTGCCGGGAGCGTACGTTGCCATCGCCTCGTACAACCCCGAAATGCTGCCGTCGGCGCTTATACTGAATCTGGCAGCCGCCGAGCAGACCGCGCCGTTCTCGCTGATGGTGGAGTGTCTGTTTATCCACTTTATGTATGAGATACTGCGCGAGGCGGGGATAAGGCTGCCGCGCCCTATCGGTCACGCTATCGGCGTAGTCGGCGGTCTCGTCATCGGCGACATCACGGTAAGCGCGGGACTTGTCGGCGCGCCCATGGTCTTGGTCGTCGCGCTCTCGGGATTATGCAGCTTTGTAGTGCCGACTATGTACGAAAAAATAGTCGTACTGCGGTTTTTGTATATAATCGCAGGCGGAGTTTTCGGGCTGTATGGGCTGCTGATAATGGCGGGCGCGTCCGTTATAAAGATGTGCAGTCTCAACACCTACGGGATCCCGTATATGGCGCCGATATCGCCGTTCTCGCCTAAGGCAATGCGCGATATGCTCGTAAGATCGGGGTGGAAGAAAATGGCAAAAGGCGACGTTGTGATACAGGGATTGAACGGCGCGGAGCCGCAAACTTAACGGAGGTCGATATGCTCAAAAGGAACTCGATAAGCACCTCGCAGCTGTTCTGCATACTTTTTCTCTGCCGTCTCAGTGCGGAAGTCGTCTATCCGCGAACCGTCTCCGGAACTGCCGCGGAGGCTGTCCTCGCGCTCATTATAGCCGAGGTCGTGCGCTTTGTCCTCGCGCTGCCCGTCATCATCTATTCGTTCAAGGGCTGTAATATCCACCGGGCGGTGTACGGCAAAAACAAATTTCTCGGCTGGTGCGGAGCGCTGTTCGCGGCGCTGCTGCTCGGCGCGGCGGCTTTGAGGACGCTGTTCAACTCCTCGCAGTTCGCCGTAAAGAACCTCCTCAACGGCGGCGTGAGCTGGGTCGTTTTCGCGGTATCGGCGATATTCGCGGTGTACGCGGCAATAATGGGCGCGGAGGCTCTGGCGCGTTCCGGCGCGATATTCCTCATAGCCGCCGCGCTCATTTCGGTGACGGTCATACTCGCCGATATCCCGTATATGAGCACGGAAGGGTTATCGGCGCGCGGAAGCTTTTCGGCGCTGCTCAAAGACACAGTTGAGCGCGTTCTGCGCGGCGGAGACTACCTCATTTTCGCGGCGCTCCTGCCCTATGTCAACAAGAAAAAAAGCTCCTCTACGGGGCTTACGGCTATGATGTTCGCGGTATCTTCACTGCTTGGAGGGCTGGTCATAACGCTCACGAGCTGTCTCGTCCTCCGAGAGATGTACGGGCTGTGCGAATATCCGCACATCGCCGCCGCTTCTCTTGCCGACATCGCGTTCTTTAAGCGGCTTGACGGCGGCGCCGCGGCGGTATGGACGCTCTGCGCGGCGTTCAGGAGCGGAGTTCTCCTGTTCGCGGCGGGGAGCGCCGTCGCAGAGGTATATCGCGCGGGACATTCCGGCGCGGCAAAGGAAGTGGGTGCGCAATGAAAAAGTTGGTATTGATAATTGCCTGCATAATGATGCTGACGGGCTGCGAAGCGGATATGACCGAGCTTGGCAACCGCGCCATCATACAAGCGGCGGCTATCGACTTTAACGGGAAATATCAAGTCAGCGCCCTGCTGTTCAGCGGCGGAGGGAGCGGCGGCGACACTATAGACGCGTCGCAGGAGAACGTCATCAAGGTCTCGGGCGAGGGCGAAACGCTCTCCGAAGCCATTGACAACATCTCCCTCATCGACGGCAAGAAGCTGTATATGGCGGAAACGAAGCTGCTCATACTCGGCGGCGGCTTCGAGAAGGTCAGCGCCGCGGACGCGCTTGAGACGCTGTACTTCGATATGCGGTGCAGTCTGAATATGCCCGTGTGCTGCGCGGAAAGCGCGGAGTTCCTCACCGATCTGCAATTCACCGAGGGCATAACCTCCGCGGAAAAGCCTCTTGCGCTTATCGAGAACGCCCATCGCATGGGAGTTTCCCCCAAGACCACCCTGCTCGATCTTCTGGCGGACAGCGCGGGCGGGCGAGCCTCACTCCTCCCGAGGCTCGCACCCGTGCGGAACGGACGCGGAATGACCTCCTCCGAGGACGGCAAAACGGCTGTGCTGAACGGCTCGCGGTATATGAAGTCGGGAATGCTGAGCGGCTACTATAACGGCGAGGAGACCGCCGCGCTCATGCTCATGACGGGGAAGTCGGACAAAATAATGCTGAGCTATCTGCACAACGACACGGAACAGACCTGCGAGGCGTACAGTGTGCGCGTAGTGCCCGAGGGGAAAAACTGGCGCGTTTCGGCGAAGTTCCGAACACGGAACGGCGGCAGTCTCCCCGAGAGCGAGCAGCGCTCGGCGCTTTCCGCGCTGACGGAGCTTATCTCCAAAACGGCATAATACTAATATCCATTTAAACTCAAGAAATCTTTGCTGAAATACGACACCGCTTTAGTCGTCAATCTCCGCGGTCGATTTCCTAGAAACCGGTATCGTCTTTCAGCAAATCTTTTCCTTCGTTTAAACGGATATTAGTAAAAACGGCGGTCAGGCAACACCTGACCGCCGTTATTTTTATGGGCATCTCTAAAAACCGGTTTGAAAGGTAAAATTGGCAGAGTGCGTCGGCTGCTAGGAAAGCCGACGAAGCAAGGCTGTATGCCTTGCGAGGAGGTTTGACGACGCAGACGGTGTGCTCTGCCGATTTTACCTCAAACAAGGTTTTTAGAGGTGCCCTTATGTTACTGCTGCTCGCCTGTCTCGCCCGAGCCCTCCTGCGGCATAACAAAATCGATCACCTTGACGGACTCGATAATTATGTCGTCCTTGGGCTTGACCTTCTGACCGTTGGAATTGGTAACTACCTCTGCTCCCGTGATAGCGTTCAGCACGTCAAAGCCCTCATACACCTGCCCGAAAACGGTGTAGCCGCCGTCCCAGAGCGGAAAGCCGCCGATGGTCGCGTACTTCTCCTTTACCTCGTCGGTCGCCTTGGAGATCATCTCCGCGAGGTTGGTGTAATAGGTCTCCTTTGCGGTCAGCGTGTCCGCGGTGGGGTCGCCCTCCTCGAGAGCCTCCCTGTCTGCCTTAGCCTTTGCAGCTTCTTCAAGTATGAGAGAAGAGCTGTACTGCGAGATATCGGTCTTGGTCTGAGCGGTGACGACATAGAACTGGGTAGTGTTCATACCGTCCACATTGGCGTAGCCGAGCGCTCCGTAGAAGTTTCTCGCGTCAAGGCTGGTCTCTATCGGGAAGGATCCCGACGGGTCGATAAGCGCCGTGCCGCCTGTTCCGTCGCCGTTGAGCGAGCCGCCCTGTATACACATATCCTTTTCGACGCGGTGTATCTTAAGACCGTTGTAATAGCCCTGCTCGGCAAGCTTTATGAAATTGTCGACGGCGTTCGGCGCGATATCGGGAAACAGCTTCGCCTTAATAGTACCGTAGTTCTCGATAGTGATCTCGGCGATCTTATCACCCTCCACAAATACCATAGTATTTGAGATATTGCCCGCCGGAGTCTTGCTGCAGCCCGTCAGCCCGAGCATACAACCCGCCGCAAGCGCCGCACTCAGAATAACCTTGGTCACATTCTTCAATTTCATATTTATCCCTCCACATACTCAGAAACATAAACATTCTTGATGATTATCGGCTGAACGGGAACCGACAGCTCGCTCTCCTCATCGCTCTCGTCGACGTGCTTCACCTCGGCAGCCGAAATGCTGTCGATAACGTCGAACCCCTCGTAGACCTGCCCGAACACCGTATAACCTCCGTCAAGGAACGCCGCGCCGCCCTTTTCGTTATAGCGCGCCTTGATAGCGTCCGTAGCAGCGTTCATCCAGTCGACTGTTACCTGAAAGCTGTCGGCATACGAGTTGAAATAATCGGCACCGTCCTGAATGCCCGCGTCGGCGTACTGCTTTGCTGCATCTCTGTATTGCCCGGCGATCGCATTGTAATTCTCGGCGATCTCCGCGGTATCGGTCGGGTTCTTTTCGTTGACGATGTAGAACTGGGTGGAGTTCTGCCCGCCCGCGTTCGCGTAGCAAAGCGCTCCGTAGAAGTGCCGCGCGTTCTGTGCCGTCTCAATGCCGAACGAGCCGTTCTCCACAAGCGCGTCGCCGCCCGTTCCGTCGCCGTTGAGCGAACCGCCCTGGAACATAAAATCCTTCATCACGCGGTGGACGGTCAAGCCCTCGTAGTACCCCGAATCGCACAGCTTGCGGAAGTTATCCACTCCCACGGGAGCCGCCTCGGGAAACAGCACAGCCTTTATCGTACCGTAGCTCTCAAACTCGAACGTCGCGACAAGGTCGCCCGCTTTCGGCGAAACGTCCTCGACGTTGCCCGTAAAGCCCTTTATCTCGCGCGGCTTATTCGCGCCGTCATCCTCCCCGCAGCCCGCCGCAAGAACTGTTCCGACGGCCAAGACTGCGCACATCATCAACCTTTTCAGCTTCATTTTTTCTCCTTAGTATCGCGGCTTTAAGCCGTTTTTCATTTCCGGATCACGCGCGCCTATTCTCCGCCGCTGTCCGAAGCGTCCGATTTTTCATTCGGTGCGGGCAATCCCTCGGGGTGGCAATACGGGAACTCGTCCACGTCGTCGCCCTCCTTGAACTGCGAGATAGTCACACTCTTTATCAGCACCTTTTCGGAAGCTTGTCCGTCCTCCCCGGCGGGGATATGCGTAAGCTTTTCCACCACGTCGAAGCCGAGATAGGTCTGCCCGAAGATCGTACATTCGCCCGCCATTCCGAACACGCCGCCGACCTCGTAGAACTTATCGAACAGCGCGAGCATTTTATCGCGCCGCACCTCGTCCTCGATACCCGCGGCGCCGCTTTTCAGCTCGTTCACCGCGTCGGCGGTGAGGTTCTCCTTGTCGTCCCAGCACATAAACCACCGCGCGTCGTTGAAGCCCGAGCGCTCCGAATAGCCCATAAGAGACCCTCTGAACGGCCACAGCTCAGGAGTATACTCGTTCGCAAGGAGCTCCGCATTGTCGTTTCTGCCGATGTACAACCCCTTGTCGTTATCGAAGCCGCCCGTCAGAAAATAGGTGTTATTGACGACTCCCTTGATCTCCATATTATTGTAAACGCCCGCGTTCGCCTTTTCGATGAACGACTGCACCTTGACAGGCGCATACTGCTCGTACAGCACGACCCTTATCTCGCCGAGATCGGTGTCGAAAACCGCGATAGTATCGCCGTCCTTGGGCGGCGAGAGCTGAATAAAGTCCATGCTCATCGCGTTAAAATCGTAGCTCATCATTCCGTTCGGAGCGCTTGTCTGACAGCCCGACAGCGTTATCGCCAAGACCGCCGCCGTCAAAGCCGCTAAAATCTTTTTCAATTCCCTTATCCTCTCTTGAACATGTTAATGTTAAGGAAACGCTGATTTGATCCGTTTTTTTCTGCGAGGCACGGTTTTATCGGCTTTTGATCAGCGGTTCCTTAAAAGCTCATTAAGCCGAAAAAACATAACGGGTTGCGACCACGTGCGGCTTTTTGCGGTTTCACGCGGAGCGTGAAATTGAATTGCCATTAGGGCAATTCAAAGCAAAAAACGCCACATCATCGGCTGAAAGCCGATGATTATGCTTTTTTAACGACGGTTCCCTGCCTTGTCTCCTCAACTATATATCCCATTTCCGCGATCTTGCCGCGCAGCTCGTCCGCGAGCGCGAAATCCTTTGCCTTGCGCGCGGCTTTCCTCTGTTCTATCAGCTCCGCGACCTCGGCGGGTATCTCGTCGTCGTTCTTGTTATACAGCAAACCGAGCACGTCCGTCAAAGCAGTAAATTCGTCACGGTAAGCCCCGACGTCGCCTTTTGTGACCTCGGGATCGGCGAGCGCAGTGTTTATCTTCCGCACGAGCTCAAACACCGCCGCGATAGCGTCCGCGGTGTTGAAATCGTCCTCCATTGCCTTTACAAAGCCGTCTCTCGCCTGCTTAACGTCCTCGAGGGTCTGCGGCTTGGCGTCGCCGTCCTTTGCCGACGCGAGCACTCTCTCAATGCTGTCGCGGCAGGTGTACAGCCTTGCGAGCGCCGCCTTGCAGCTCTCAATGACCTCGAGCGTGTAGTTGAGCTGACTGCGGTAATGCACCGACAGCAGCATAAAACGGATAGGCTCGTAGCCGTACTTCTCGGACAGATCGCGCACGAGGAAGAAGTTCCCAGCCGACTTGGACATCTTCTTGTTGTCGACGTTCAGCATACCGTTGTGCATCCATATTTTGGCAAGCGGCGAGCCCGTCGCGCACTCGCTCTGCGCGATCTCGTTCTCGTGGTGCGGGAAAATCAGGTCGCTGCCGCCGCCGTGGATATCGATCGTATCGCCGATATAGTGCCGCGACATAGCCGAGCACTCGATGTGCCAGCCGGGACGTCCGTTGCCGAACGGAGACTCCCAGTAGGGCTCGCCGGGCTTGGCAGCCTTCCATACCGCGAAATCCATCGGGTCGCGCTTCTTCTCGCCGACCTCGATACGCGCGCCCGCTTTCAGGTCGTCCAGCGGCTGATGCGAGAGCTTGCCGTACTCGGGGAACTTCGAAGTATCAAAGTACACGTCGCCATCCACCTGATATGCGTAACCCTTGTCAACCAGCGTCTTTACGATATCGATGATTATCCCCATATTCTCGGTGACCTTGGGATGGATATCGGCGCGGCAGACGTTAAGCCCCTCCGCGTCGGTGAAATACTCCTTTATCGCGTTCTCGGACACCTCGGAGGAGGTCTTTCCGAGCTCGTTCGCCTTGCGGATTATCTTGTCGTCAACGTCGGTGAAGTTCTGCACGTACAGCACCTTGTACCCGCGGAACTCAAGATATCTCCTCAGCGTATCGAACACGCAGAGAGCGCGGGCGTTTCCGATGTGGATAAGGTTGTACACGGTCGGTCCGCAGCAATATATCTTCACCGTGCCCTCTTCAATGGGCACGAGCTCCTCTTTTCTGCGCGTCATCGTATTATAAATTTGCATTGTTTACTCCTTATTTTTAAGCCTTTCGATCTCGTCCCTGAGCTCGTCGACCTCCTTGGTCAGCCTGTCAATATACATCAGGTGACTGCAAAGTATCTCCGAAACGGGATCGGGAACGTGGATCTGGTCAAGCTCGCTGTTCGCGATACGTATGCCGTCGCGCTTGACGACCCTCGCGGGAACGCCCACGGCTGTGCAGTTGGGCGGTACCTCCTCGAGAACCACGGCGTTGGCGGCGATCTTCGAGTTGTCGCCGATCGTGAACGGTCCGAGAACACGCGCGCCCGCGCCAACCATCACGTTGTTGCCGAGGGTCGGGTGACGTTTGCCGACGTCCTTGCCAGTACCGCCGAGCGTCACGTTCTGATACAGCGTACAATAGTCGCCGATCTCGGTGGTCTCGCCTATGACGACCCCCGCTCCGTGGTCGATGAACAGCCCCTTGCCGATCTTCGCGCCGGGGTGTATCTCTATGCCCGTCCTGTGGCGAGAGCGCTGGGATATCCACCGCGCGATGAAATAATGCCCGTGCTCGTGAAACCAATGCGCCACGCGGTAGCTCCTCACCGCCGAGTAGGACGGGTACAGGAACAGCACCTCCCATGCCGAACGGACGGCGGGATCACGCGCCTTGATCGACGCTATTTCCTCTTTCAAGCGCTCAAACATTATTGCTCCTTCAAAATCACAAAGCTAAAAGCGCCCGCGCGCTTTACACACATCTTTATTATAGCACATCCGCCTTGCGTTTTCAAGCCGAAAATTGCGTTCAAAAGTCAATAATTATTGTGCAATTTAACCTAAGAGCACGACTACCAGCGCAAGTATCAGCGCCTTGTCGGCGTTCTCGCGTATCAGAACGAAGATAAGCGCCGCTATGAGCAGCATATCCCTGTCCGAAAGCAGAGTCGACAGCGGGTCGGAGGTGCGGTTTTTTGAACGATTTTTGGGGCAGTTTTCGCAGGGGCATTTTTGTTCGTTTTCGCGCCCGCTTTTCCGCTCGGATTCGCGGTACTTTTTTGACAAATTTTCAATGTTTTTTTCGGTATCGTTTACGCTCCCGGAAACACACGTGTTGTGAGCGTCGATAACCTTATACAATGCGGATTGAGTTGAATTCCATACCATAGTTTTCACCCCCGTTTTCGGCGTTTTTTCACGGGTTTATAACCGCCTCAAAAAGATTGCCGAAAAATTATGTAATAAAACGTTCAAAAAAGCGCAATCTGTAAACGTTTACAAAAGCTTCTCAAACAGCCCGCTTTCGCGCAGTACGGGAAGTAGCGAAAAAAGCTTCAAAAGCCGCACCGCCGAGTCGATCTTCGGACGGTTCTCCTCCCGCAGCAGCGGCTTCAGTGCGAGCAGGAAGCGCTCGTTGTCGGAGGGCTGATTGAACATCTCAAACAGGCTCAGCATACGCATCAGCATCTCCGGATCCAAGCCCGAAAACAGCCCGCCCTCCTCCGAGTTGGCTTCGCTGTGCTCCTCGGGCTGCTCGTCATCATCCTCCGCAAGCGCACGGAGAATGTCCTCAATATTGTCCATGCGCTCCTCCTTTTGTTCACTTATTCCACAAAATGCGCATTATATCCTCGGGTCCCGACGCGCGGCGGAGTCTCTCCATGAGCTCCTTGTTGGCGAGAACCTCGCGGAGCTTCTCCTTGTCCGACTTCGACAGACCCGCCGACAATCCCTTTACATCGCCGTTTTCAAGGGTCTTCTTGAGCTTGTCGGGCGAGGTGCCAAGCTTTTCGCTTGCCGAATTGATCAGCTTATCGAGTTCTTTCGCGTTCATAAAATGTTCCTCCCGTTAATAAAATTTGTAAAAAATCCATAAAACCTCTTTATTTTTACAACAAAATATGGTATAATCTAAGTAGAAGTTTCAACGGAAAACCTTTGGCGAAAATATACGGTCTGTTGGGATCGGCCGCGCCGCTCGGCGCTGTTATAATTATATTCAAAAGTATGCGGTAATGTTACACGTGTCGAAAAATATCCCAAAGAAAACGTTTACATTGCTGCATGGAAAGGGTCATATATGAAAATTATCGTCGTATCGGATACACATAAGAATTTTATGGCGCTTGATGCTGTCATGAAAAAGAACGCCGACGCTGATATGCTTATACACCTCGGCGACGGCGAGCACGAGTTCAACGACATCGAGCACGCCTACCCGCAGTTCCCTATGGTGTACGTCGGCGGCAACTGCGATTTCGGCACGCACGAGCTGACCCACATCGTTCACGCCTGCGGATACAAGCTTTTCTGCTGCCACGGTCACACGCTCGGAGTGCACGACGGACTGAGCCTGCTCGTCAGCACCGCTAAGAAGAACGACTGTAAGATCGCGCTGTACGGGCATACTCACCTCTACCGCACCGAGATAGTTGACGGCGTGTTCGTGATGAACCCGGGCTCGCTCGATTCGCCGCGCAACCACAACAAGCCCACGTTCGGTATCATTGAGCTGAACGAAAATGGGCAGATCAACATGAACATTCTCGCAATGGAGCGCAAATGAGGATTATCGAACTCGAGGAAGTTACCTCAACTAACGATTACTTGAAAGCGCATTGCGAAGAGCTTTCCGACGGCACCGCCGTGACCGCTCTCGTCCAGACTGCGGGAAAGGGGCGGCGAGGTCACACATGGACCGACGACGGCGGTATGCTTCCGTTTTCGGTATTGCTCAAGGATCCACCGGAGTATGAAACTTTAACGGCGCGGGTCGGGCTTGCCGTGTGCAATGCGGTCGCGGAGATGTACCCCGAACCGCCCGAGATCGGTATTAAGTGGCCGAACGACGTGATCATCTCCTCGAAAAAGGTCTGCGGTATTTTGTGCGAGTCGGTGTGTTTCGGTGCGCGTATGTCGATCATTTGCGGTATCGGGATAAATATCTCGCAGTTCGAGGAGTATTTTCGCGCCGTGGGACTGCCGAACGCGGGCTCGCTTGCGATGCTGACGGGGTTCACGCCGAACAGGAGAAAGCTCCTCGAAACGGCGGTGCGCGAGGTGCTGAGCTATGCCTCTACGCCGTTTGCGGAGTGTCTGGAGGAATATAAGCGGCGGCTCGTCAACCTCGGACGACCCGTAAAGATCCTCGGAGCGGATGGCAGCGAACGCCTTGCCGACGCGGTTGACGTCGCCCCTAACGGGTATCTTATCTGCCGCGGCGAGGACGGCTTTTTCGAGGTCGGCTCCGGCGAGGTCAGCGTGCGCGGTGTTGACGGATATATTTAGTGAACCGCTAATTATTAGGAGTACTTATGATCGAAAACGAATTCAAGATAATGCTCACTTCGTCGCAGTACGAGAAATTACTCGCGCTGTACGATTGGGACAAAACGGTCGTGCAGACTAACCACTACTACGATTCGGAGGATATGCTGCTGTCGGAAATGCACATAACCTGCCGCGTCCGTGAAATTGACGGCGCGTATTTCCTGCAAATGAAGTTTCCGGGAGCGGCGGAGTTCTCGCGCGAGGAGCTGGAAAGGCCGCTGAAAGCGCTTCCCGAGGTGCTTTGCGCGGACGAGCTGCTGAACCCGCGCGGACAGGCGCTGCCCGACGTGAGGCGGCTCGGAGCGCTCACGACAACGCGCTCCGTTAAGCGGTTTGACGGCGCGGAGATCGACCTTGACCGCAGCGAGTACTTCGGCAAGACCGACTGCGAGCTGGAGATCGAGTTCACCGACGAAGCGGCGGCGCGGCGGCTGCTTGCCGAGATAACCGAGAAGCTGAATATAAAGCCTAATTCCGAGGTCTGCACGGGAAAAATACGCAGATTTCTGGAGGAATACACCCGTCAAAAATAACAAAATCCCCGAGAACACCTCGGGGATTTCCTTTAACAATCTTTATTCGGAGAGCTTTTTGCGTATATACTCCTGAATAGCCTTGGGTGAAGCCGCGCCCTTAAGCGCCTTGTTCGCCTGACCCATAAAGAAGCCGAACACCTTCTGATCGCCGTTCTTATACTGCTCGACGGGCTTGGGGTTGTTCGCTATTATCTCGTCGACCACCTTCGCGAGCAGGTCGTTGTCCTCCTTTATCCAGAGGTCGTCGCGGTCGGCGATCTCCTTGGGAGTGCCGCCGTTTTCGATCATCTCGCGGAGTATCGTCTTGGCGTTCGCCTGCGAGATCTTGTCGGTCTGCATAAACTCAACGAGCTGCGCGAACTCCGCGCCGCCGAATTTCAACGCGTCCATATCCGCCTCGCCGAGGTTGATACGGCGCATAAGCTCGCCGATAATATAATTCGCGACCGCCTTGGGATTGTCGTACTGCGCGATCGCCGCGTCGAAGAAGTCGCACACGCGCTTGTCGCCGACGATGATGTCCGCGTCCGCCCTCTTAATGCCGTACTCGTCAACGTACCGTGCCACGCGCTGCTCGGGCAGCTCCGGAATGGAGCGCTTTATCTCGTCGAGCTCCTCCTCGGTGAAGATGATCGGCGGGATATCGGGGTCGGGGAAGTAGCGGTAGTCGTGCGCGTCCTCCTTGGAGCGCATAGCGGTGGTCTCGCCGAGCGCCTCGTTGAATCGGCGGGTCTGCTGGATTACGCGCTCGCCGTTCTCGAGCAGCTCCTCCTGGCGCTCTATCTCAACCTCAATGGCGCGGGATATCGCCTTGAGAGAGTTGAGGTTCTTGAGCTCCGTGCGCGTACCGAGCTCCGTAGAGCCCTTGGGCGCAATGGAGATGTTCACGTCACAGCGGATAGAGCCCTGCTCCATCTTGCAGTCGCAGATACCCGCGTACTGGAGCAGCAGCTTGATCTTCTCGAGGAACGCTATGACCTCGTCGGCGCTGTGGAAGTCGGGCTCGGTGACGATCTCTATAAGCGGTATTCCGCAACGGTTGTAGTCGGCGAGCGAGATACGGTTCACGTCGTCGTGCACGAGCTTGCCCGCGTCCTCCTCAAGGTGGATACGGTTGATACGGATAACCTTATCTTCGCCGTTGACATTGATATTGACCGTGCCCGAAAGGCAGACGGGGCGCGGCATTTGCGATATCTGATACGCCTTGGGCAGATCGGGGTAGAAATAGTTCTTTCTGTCCCATTTGGTGAACCGCGAGATGTCGCAGTTCATAACATAGCCCGCCTTGATGATGTACTCGACCGCCTTTTGGTTGAGCACGGGAAGCGTTCCGGGCAAGCCGCTGCAAACGGGGCAGCAGCGCGAATTCGGCGTACCTCCGAACTCAGCGGAGCAGGTACAGAACACCTTTGAGTTGGTCAGCAGCTCCGCGTGGATCTCAAGACCCATCGTAGGATAATAAGCGCTCATTGGTACACCCCCTTACAGCGTAGGAGCAACGGGCTTGAAGCCCTGCTCATAAGCGTCCGCGCATTGCAGAATAGTCTGCTCGTCGAAGCGCTTTCCGATGATCGACATTCCGATAGGCAGCCCGCCGTCGGCAGTGTAGCCGCAGGTCGTCGAGATGCCGGGCAGCTTGGCGATATTGACGGTGACCGTGCAGATGTCCGCCATATACATCTTTACGGGGTCATTGTCCTGCGCGCCGATCTTGTAAGCGGGAGTGGGCGCGGTGGGCGTCAATATCACGTCCGCGAGCTCGAAAATATCGTTATACTCCTTGATGATCTCCTGCTTCAAAGCGAGGGCTTTCTTGTAGTATGCGTCGTAATAGCCGCTTGACAGCGCGTAGTTGCCGAGCAGTATGCGGCGCTTAACCTCCTCGCCGAAGCCGCGGGAACGGCTGTCGCGGATAAGCTCTTCGAACGTTCTGCCCTCGCCACGGAAGCCGTACTTTATCCCGTCGAAGCGCGAGAGGTTGGACGCTGCCTCGGCACAGGCAATGAGATAGTACGCGGGAATAGCGTACTTTAGCCCGGGCATCGAGCACTGAACGAGCACCGCGCCCTGCTTTTCAAGCTCTTTGGCGGCGTTCTCGACTGCCGTTCTGACCTCTCCGTCGATGTCGTCCGAGAAGAATTCCTTAGGCATCGCGATCCTCATACCCTTGACGGGCTGACCGAGCTTTTCGGTGAAGTCGGGAGTGTCCACTCTCGCGGAAGTCGCGTCATGGCGGTCGTGACCGCATATCGCGTTGAGCAGTATCGCGCAGTCGCGCGCGTCATTGCATATCGGACCTATCTGGTCGAGTGAGCTCGCGAACGCCACGAGCCCGTACCGCGAAACGCGCCCGTAGGTGGGCTTGATACCCGTAACGCCGCAGAACGACGAGGGCTGACGTATCGAGCCGCCCGTGTCGCTGCCGAGAGCTGCCGGTGCGAGCGAAGCCGATACCGCTGCCGCGGAACCGCCCGAGGAGCCGCCCGGTACGCGCGTGAGGTCGTAGGGGTTCTTCGTCTTGGCAAACGCGGAGGTCTGGTTTGAGCCGCCCATCGCGAACTCGTCCATCGACGTGCGCCCGAGCAGGACGTATCCCTCGGCGTTCAGCTTCTCGATGACCGTCGCGTTGTACGGCGGAATGAAATTTTCCAGCATTTTACTTGCGCAGGTGGTGCGCACGCCGTCGATACAGATGTTATCCTTGACGGCAAGGGGTATGCCCGTGAGCGCGGTCGCCTTGCCCGAATCGATAATCTTCTGGGCGTTCTCGGCGTCCCGCATTGCCTTGTCCTTTGTCACGGTGATGTATGAAAGGAGCTTGCCGTCCTGCTCGCCGATTCGCCCTAGGTACTCGGACGCAAGCTCGGGAGCGCTTATCTCCTTGCTGTCAAGCGCCTTTCTGAGGGCGCGGAGCGTTGTTCTTGTCAGTTCCATAGAGCCTCCTTATTCCACGACCTTGGGCACTACGTAGCAGCCGTCGGTGTTCTCGGCGTTCTGAAGCAGCTTGTCCGTGGGGAAGCTCTCCTCCGCCTTATCCTCGCGCGTATCGGCGAAGCGTATCTC
>CAMWVP010000064.1 GCA_947177735.1 uncultured Clostridia bacterium | reverse complement strand
GGTGTCAAGCATTTTCGCTCGACACCGCAATACTTCTATAATGCACGCTCCTTAACGGATAACGCTCTTTTTTACTTGATCAATTAACGGCGTTCATAATAGCGTCAAGAACGTCCGGGCTGAACCATGTGAGGTCGCGTCTGCTTAACAATCCGAAGTTCTCTCCGTTGCCGCGGTAGGAGTGATTGTCCCACCATACACAGGGAACGCCTATCTCCTTGGCTCCCGTGAAGAAGTCGGTCGTGCACTTCACTCTGTCCTCGGTGTTCTCCTTGTTCATATTGCCGCACTCGGTGAGGACGACCGGTATATCATTGTCGATGAATATCTCCTTGAGATTCTTGAATAGACCGGGTATCTCTCCGTTATTCTCGTCATAGACGTTGGTACCGTTGGTATCGAGCGCGAACGAATACGGCAGATACGCATGAACGGAAACGATGACGTTGCCCGCATTCTCGGGCATCTTCAGCGCTTTCATATTATCGGGCGACGACGAAGCCGCATAGGGCGATACCATCAGCACACGCTCGGCATTGTTGCCGCCGCTTGCTCTTACGGTCTTTACAAACGTCTCGGCGTATTGGTTGACGATCTCGCGGGCAGCCTTTGTTCCTGTCCATTCACGACCGTCTCCACGGAGTCTCGGCTCGTTCACACCCTCGAAAATCAGGTGCTCGCCGTAGCCCTTGAAACGCTCGGCGATCTGCTTCCAGAGCTCTCCAAGCTGCTTAAGATCCTCTTCGACATTTTCCTCCGTTGGCATATACCATTCCTCGTGATGGGTGTTCAGGATAACGAACATACCATTGTCGATACCGTAGTCAACGACCTCCTGAACTCTGTCCATCCACGCGGAATCCACAACGTAATTCTCATCCATATGCGGACCCCAGGTAACGGGTATGCGTATCACATTAAAGCCCGCCGCCGCTACGGTGTCTATCATAGGCTTGGTGGTGACGGGGTTTCCCCATGCGGTCTCCGAGTCTACGCCCTCGCCGCCCAACGCGTCAAGTGTGTTGCCGAGATTCCAGCCGACCTTCATCTGTGCCACCAGGTCCTTGACGGAGGTGATATTGATCGGATCGTTGCGCTCCTGTTTCTCCGGCTCGCTCTCGGAGCTTTCGTTCGTGGACTGTACTTCCGAATTATCGGAAACGCTCTGCGAATTATCGTCCGAGCCAACCGTCGGCTTTGAGCTGTCCGACGGCGAATTATTGTTACAGCCGCATAACGTAACGGCAAACACCGCTGACATAACCAAGCTTAAAACCTTCTTAAATTTCATAGTTTTCTCCTTTCGGAACTTAATCTTCAACATTACCGAAATACCGCGCGAAATAAACCGCATTATTGGGATCGTCACGCAGAGAAGCCGCGCCCTCGCGCGTTTCATACGACCTTGCCCTTTCGAGAAGTCCGTCGATCAGTGCAGTGATCTCCGCGAACTGCTTATCGTCGATCTTCACCACATTGACGTTATGTGGTCTATCCCCCGTGATCAGTATCCCCTTGCGCTCCATTCCGGAGGTATCCGCGGCGTAAACGCTCGGGATTATCTCGAGATTTACCCACCTGCCCGCCATATTGCTGTGCGACGAGTGAAGCCCTATCTCGCAGCGGACGCGCTCAAACGCGAACTTAATGCGCTTGTTCGACTTTGTGTATTTCGCGCCGCGCTCCGTGTAATACGCTCCAAGCTCCGCGCAGACCGCCTCGAAAACCTCGGCGGGCGGAGTGTACGGACTGTGAAGCGTTTCCCAATCGATCACTTGCCCAGAGCCGCCTTTGTTACGGCGACGATATTCTCCGCGCAGAGACCGAACTCCTTGAGCAGCGCCTTTGCGGGACCGCTGTGACCGAACCTGTCGTTCACTCCGATCTTGATAACGGGCACGGGGCACTCCTCGAGAACGACGTCTCCGACTGCCGAGCCCAAGCCGCCGATAACGTTATGCTCCTCGACGGTGATTATCTTGCCTGTTTCGCGCGCAGCCTTAATGATGATGTCGCGGTCAATGGGCTTTATCGTGTGGATATTGATTATACGTGCGTCAATGCCCTGCTCCGCGAGCGCCCTGCCCGCCTCGACAGCTTCCGCGACCATAAGACCCGACGCGATTATCGTGACGTCCTTGCCGTCCTTCATCGTGACTCCCTTGCCGACCTCGAACTTGTAAGTCGCTTCATCGTTGAATATCGGCACGGCAAGACGACCGAAACGCAGATACGTAGGTCCCTCGTACTCAGCCATTGCGAGCACAGCCGCCTTTGCCTCAACGTAATCGGAGGGGTTGATGATCGTCATTCCCGGGATCGAGCGCATAAGCGCGATGTCCTCGTTACACTGGTGGGTAGCGCCGTCCTCGCCGACGGAAATGCCCGCATGTGTCGCGCCTATCTTGACATTGAGGTGCGGATAGCCTATCGAGTTGCGGACTATCTCAAACGCCCTGCCCGCCGCGAACATCGCGAAGGAACTCGCGAAAACGAGCTTGCCGGTAGTCGCGATACCTGCCGCAACGCCCATCATATTCGCCTCGGCGATACCGCAGTTATAATGCTTTTCGGGGTATGCCTTCCGGAAAACTCCCGTCTTTGTCGCGGCGGCGAGGTCTGCTTCGAGTACTATCAGATCAGAACGCTTCTCGGCGAGGGCGACAAGTCCGTCGCCGTAAGCATCGCGTGTAGCTTTATTATCCATATTCTTTACGCTCCTTTCAATTACGCTTCAAGCTCGGCGAGGCGCTCTGTGAGCTGCTTCATAGCGCGCTCGTATTCCTCGTCGTTGGGGGCTTTGCCGTGCCAGCCGACCGAGTTCTCCATATAATCAACGCCCTTGCCCTTTGTGGAGCGCATAATGATGACCGTAGGCTTCTGCATTACCGTCTCGGCTTCGTTGAACGCCTTTTCCATCTCGTTGAAGTCGTGAGCGTTTATGCAGATGACGTGCCAGCCGAACGCGCGGAACTTCTCGTCGATGGGGTAAGGAGACATTACGTCGCCTATCTTGCCGTCGATCTGCAAGCCGTTGTTGTCGACTACCGCCACAAGATTGTCAAGCTGATAGTGCGCCGCGAACATCGCAGCCTCCCAGACCTCGCCCTCCTCGAGCTCGCCGTCGCCGAGTATCGCGTAGACCTTGTACGCGTCGCAGGATATCTTGCCCGAAAGCGCCATTCCGCACGCCGCGGAGATACCCTGACCGAGCGAGCCCGTGCTCATATCCACGCCGGGAACCTTGCCCAGCACGGGGTGACCCTGCAAACGCGCGTCAATATGACGGAGGGTCTTTAACTCCTCGACGGGGAAAAAGCCCCTGTTCGCGAGCGCCGAATACAGCGCGGGCGCGGAGTGACCCTTTGACAATACCAGACGATCGCGCGTCGGCATCATCGGATCGGCGGGGTCGACGTTCAGGCGGTGCATATACAGATACGCCAGAACGTCTGCTATTGACAGCGAGCCGCCGGGGTGTCCCGCCTTAGCCGAGTGAACGCCCTCGATCACGCCTATCCTTATCTTTGTCGCGGCAACTTCAAGCTGCCTTACCAGTTTCTCATCCATTGTTCTCCTCCAAGTTTTTTATGATCCTTTTTTCATTTTGCGAGACACGGCGGCTTTTTTCCGACCGAGGCGGAAAAGCCATCAGCGGTTCCCCTTTAAATTATTATCTGCAAATATAACCCAGTGAACGCGGGTACTCCTTGCCCGAGAAGCCGGGATCTATGCCCCAAGCGGCGGCGATCTCGATAACGTGATCCTCACTCGGTACCTGAACCTTTTCGGGGTCGTCTGCGCTGCTTGTTATCAGGTTCGCGAAGCCGAGCCGCTCCTCCTCGGGGGTGAGCGCTCCCTTGTTCATCAGAACCTCTCCGTCGCAGCCGCACCAGCCGTAGCCGCGCACCAGTATTCCGTCAACATACTTGACCCACGCGTGATACTCGGAAACGCGCTGCGTTGAGAAATATTGCAGCTCGGGGAACTTCCTCGCGCTCTCGTCGAGCAGATCGGGCGCGAGCGTGAGCAGATCCATTCCGTAGTTTACGACCAGCACATACCCGTCAAGCACGGGCGATACAAAACGATAGCCGTTGTACGCCATCTCTATGCCCTTATCCCAATTGGACGGCTCGAAGTTCTTCAAGCCGAGCTTCCGGATAACGTCCGTCGGGGAGTCCGACTTTACGCAAAGCCAGTTGCACTTGTAACCGAACGGCACGGGAAAATCGGGTTCACTGCCCGTTGCGGCATGAACCGGCGCCTCGGGGATCACCGGAGCGGCGTGCTCAGCGGGCTTATGCTCTACGGGCTTAGGCTCCGTGGGCTTGGGGTTTACAGGCTTTGGCTCGGCGGACGAGCCATCCTTTTTGTTAAGGTACTTGCTTTCGCTGAATAATTCGTCTAAAAATCCCATTTTCTTGCTCCCTTCGTGATTTATTATATGTCGCACAAAAATCCCGTCGATTCGGGATATGTCTTTCGGGTAAAGCTTGTGTCTATTCCCCATGCCGCCGCGAGATTAAAAAGGTCTTTCTCAAGCGGCGGAATGAATGTCACGGGATCGAAACTCTCGCCGCGCTTTGGAAATTTGTCAAAGCCCAGTTCCAGCTCCTCCGAGGTAAGCTCGCCAACGTCGGCTAAAAACGAAAGCATTTCGCCGCAGAAGCCGTAAGCCCGCACCAATTTCCCGTTTATGTACCTTGCCCACTCATACGCATCAAAGCGGCTTTCAAAGC
The DNA here is from genome assembly GCA_947177735.1 of uncultured Clostridia bacterium. Taxonomy (GTDB): domain Bacteria; phylum Bacillota; class Clostridia; order Oscillospirales; family Ruminococcaceae; genus CAG-115. The sequence continues at coordinate 12,604 of CAMWVP010000064.1, read as the reverse complement.
TGAAGAACTGAAGCTCGGAAAAGCTCCGCGCCGTCTCGTCAAGCGGCTTACGCACACTTTCGCGAACGTCCGCTTTCCAATCGACAACGAGCACATACCCGTCCAACACCGGCGAAACAAATATACCAGGCGCCTCACTGTCAGCGGCGCTGCTCCAACCGCACACCCGAGGCTGCTTCAAACCGAGCTTGTCAATGACCTCTTCGGACGAGTCCGCTCTCAAGCACAGCCACGAACACTTTTCCCCGCGCCGCAGCGATACGGGCGCTTCGGGCTTCACGGACTTCTCATTCATAAAGATCATATGAACCTCCTCTTTATCTTACATCACAGATAAATCCCGTGGATTCGGGATATGTCTTTTTGTGAAAAAGCGTGTCGATACCCCACGCTGCGGCAATTTCAAGAACGTTCTCCTCGTCCGGGAATTCGTAGTCGTCCCAATCCGCGTCGTTGTCGGGAAGCAGATTATCCAGCCCAAGCTCCGTCTCCTCGGAGGTTACCTCTCCCTTATTCAGCAGTACCTCGCCGTCACCGCCGCAATAACCGTAACCGCGTATCATCTCGCCGCCGACATACTTCACCCACACATGATAATCGGAGACACGGTGAGTGCTGAAAAATTGCAGCTCCGTGAACTTCTTCGCCAGCCCGTCAAGCAGTGCGGGGTCTGTATCGAGAATATCCCCCTCCCAGCCAACGACCAGAACGTAACCGTCCAACACAGGCGACACGAACACGCCGCCGTGATTACCGTAAACGCCGTCGTTCCAGTTGCTGACGCGCGGGTTCTTCAAACCGACCTTTTCGATGACTTCCTCGGGCGAGCTCGCCTTAATACACAGCCACGAGTTCTTGTAGCCGAACGGCACGGGCTTGTCGGGAACGACCGTCGGCTTGTTTACCTGCGGCGGCGCGTTGTTTACGCTGTTCGCCGCCGATCTTGCCGTGTTCGCGGTGTTCGGCTGAGCGTTAAGCCCCATTCCGTCCGCAACCGCCTTGCCGACCTGCTTCAGAAAATCAAACATATTGTTCCCCCAATTAAATATTGCGTGTTTTAAGCTTATTTCCGGCGTTTTCCCCGCCTCCGGCGGGGAAAACGCCAAAAATCTTGGAAAGGCTTAATTGGAACATCAATAACTACCTCATAATTTCTCGATATAATCTATGACCTCGGCAATAGCGCCGCTGTTGTTGTCGCAGACGATAAGGTCTGCCGCCGCCTTTACGCTCTCCTGGGCGCTCGCGACCGCGACACCCAAGTCCGCCTTTTGTATCATCGCCGTGTCGTTCATATAGTCGCCCGAAGCCACCGAGAATCTGTCCTCAGCGTGAAGCAGACGTATCAGCTCCGCGAAGCCGCGCGACTTGTCAACACCGCTCGGCAGACACTCGAAATAGTGCGGCGCGGAACGCACCCACTGCGCGTCCTCAAAGCCGCCCGCGCGCACCGACCTCTCCACCTCGTCAAGCTCGTCCGGGGGCGCTGCGATAACGAACTTCAGCCAGCCGCCCTCGGGTATCTCGTCGAGGGGTCTGCGGTCGGGGGTAACGCTCTCCATTTCAAGGTGCTCGCGCTCCGTTTCGTTCAGAAACGGCACGAAAACCGTATGCTTATGCAGCACCTCAAACCCGAGCCTGTTCGGGAACATATCGTTTATCCTGCGGATATACTCGCGCGCCTGAGCGCCTATCTCGCACTGCCACAGGAATCTGTCCTGCTTAAAGTCGAACACTCCCGCGCCGTTGAACAGCACCGACGGTATGTCCAGATGAAGCTCGTCCTCGACTATGCGCCTGGCCATAGCCCAGCCGCGCCCCGTCGCCGTCGTGAACAGCCCGCCGCCCTTACGGAAGCGCTCTATCGCCGCCATATCGCGGTCGAGGATACGCTTGTCGTCCGTGAGAAGCGTGCCGTCGAGGTCGGTCATATAAATTACCTTGCCGAAATCCATATCAGTCCTCTATTCTATGCTTTTCAAAAATTTCACAAAGTATTCGGGAAGATCCGAATCGAACTCCATATACTCGCCGGTTCTCGGGTGAACGAACCCTATCTTTTTCGCGTGCAGGCACTGTCCGCCGAGGCTCTTCGGCTTGCCGTTTCCGTAGACCTCGTCGCCAGCGACGGGGTGTCCGATGTAGCTCATATGCACGCGTATCTGGTGCGTTCTGCCCGTCTCGAGCCGAACGGATAAATGCGTGTAGCCCGCGAAATTGCGTATCACCGTGTAATGCGTTACCGCCTCGCGCGAATTATCCGGGGTCACGCACATACGCTTGCGGTCGGTCTTGTGCCTCCCGATGGGCGCGTTGACAGTGCCGTCCTCCTTTATCGAACCCGTCACGACCGCGCTGTACTCCCTTGTGAACGTATGCGCCTTTATCTGCTCGGAGAGCCCGATATGCGCGAGATCGTTCTTCGCGACCATAAGCAATCCGCTGGTGTCCTTGTCGATGCGGTGAACTATCCCGGGGCGGATCTCGCCGTTTATCCCCGAAAGACTTTCGCCGCAGTGATACATCAGCGCATTCACGAGCGTTCCCGAATAATGCCCCGCCGCGGGGTGCACGACCATGCCCTTCGGCTTGTTCACGACCAGTAAGTCCGCGTCCTCGTAGACGATATCAAGCGGGATATCCTCGGGGAGGATATCGGCGCTTTTCGGCTCGGGGAGCTCCACCGTGACAACAGCTCCCTCGGGCGGCGCGTCCTTTTTGGACGCGGGCTTGCCGTTCACGGTGACCATGCCCTGCTCGATGAGCTTTGCCGCAGCGCTGCGCGAAAGCTCGGTGTTATCCGAGACGAGCTTGTCGAGACGCGTGCCGCCGCTTGAAATGAACTCGAGCTTATCCATTGCTTTCGTCGGTCTTACTGTCCGAAGCGTTGGCTGACTTTTTCTTCTTTTTCTCCTTGATCTCATCGGTCAGTATGACAAGGAAAAACAGTATCGCGCCGCATACCGCGCAGATATCCGCGACGTTGAAGATCGGGAAGTTTATCAGCCGAAAATCGATAAAATCCACGACCAAACCGTCGTTGAACAACCTGTCGATCAGATTGCCGATACCGCCCGCGAGTACCAGCGAGACCGCCGCCATATTCGCGGGGCGCTTTACCCGTTTAAAGAGCATAAGGTACAGCAGCCACAGAATGACCGCCGATGTGACGATGACCAGGAGCCATTTGTGCCCTTGGAGCTGACTGAACGCCGCGCCGTTGTTAAGGCAGTAGTATACGTTAAGCACCTCGGTATCGCCGATCTTTATGATGTGGATAGTGTCCTTAAGCTCCATATTCGTTGCCACGATCCATTTTGTAAGCCTATCCAGCCCGACCAGCAGAGCAGCTGTCAATAACCATAAGTAGTGCAAATAAAATTCCTCTTTTCGTGCGGAAAGCTGTCTGTCCGTGTTTCCGATTTTCGATTTTTAAACGCAAAAGTCAGGAAGGGGAACTTCCCCTCCCTGAGAAAATTATTCAAAGTTGAGCGTTACAACGTCGGCGCAGCGCTTGCAGAGGTTGGGATACTTGCTGTCGGAACCGACGGTATCGTCGAACTTCCAGCAGCGCTCGCACGCGCAGCCCGATTTCTTTGTCGCCGTTACGGAGCAGGTCGAACCCTTGTATTCGCCCTCGCCGCCGATGTTCACTTTAACGCCGGATACGATGCACGCGTCGGCGAGCTCGCTCTCGAGCGCCTTTACGCTCTCGTCGGAGGTGAATATCTCCACCATCGCCTCAAGGGATTTTCCTATCACCTTGTCGGCGCGCTTGAGCTCGAGTGCCGCCAGAACGTCGTCGCGTACCGCGTGTATCTTAGCCCACTTCTCCTCGTCGGCGGTCACACCCGTTTTCTCGGGCATCTGATTGAAGATCACAGAACGCAGATCGTCATCCTTCTTGTGGGGCATAAACTGCCAGATCTCGTCGGCGGTGTAGCACAAAATCGGCGCTATCAGGCGAACCAGCGAATCGAGAATAACAAACATCGCGGTCTGTACGGACTTTCTCGCGGGAGAATCCGCCGCCTCACAGTAGAGCGTGTCCTTGACGATATCGAGGTAGAAATTAGACATATCCACAACGCAGAAGCTGATCAGCGCATGATACGCGAGATAGTAATCGAACGCCTCATACGAAGCCTTTACCTTGTCTATTACCTCGTCGAGCCGCGCGAGCGCCCACTTGTCGAGCTCGCGGAGCTTGTCGAAATCTACCATCTCGGTATTCGGGTCAAAGCCCTTGTTGTCATTGAGATTTCCGAGGATATAACGCGCGGTGTTGCGTATCTTGCGGTAGCTCTCGGAGAGCTGCTTGAGCATATCCTTGGAAACTCGGATATCCGCGTGATAGTCGAGAGACGCCACCCACAGGCGCAGAACGTCCGCGCCGAAGTCCTTGATGACCTCCTCGGGGAATATCTGGTTGCCCTTGGACTTGTGCATCTGCTGACCGTTTCCGTCGACTACCCAGCCGTGCGTGCAGACAGCCTTGTACGGCGCCTGACCCGTCGTCGCGACGGAGGTGAGCAGACTCGACTGGAACCAGCCGCGGTACTGATCGCAGCCCTCGAGGTACATATCCGCCGGCCACGAGAGCTCGGGGCGCTCCTTGAGGACTGCCGCGTGCGTACAGCCCGAATCGAACCATACGTCGAAAATATCCATTTCCTTGCGGAATTTATTGCAGCCGCACTCGCACTTAACGTCCGCGGGAATGAACTCGGAGGCGTCCTTTGCGTACCACGCGTCGGAACTCTCCTTGCGGAACATATCCGAGATAGCTTTTATCGTTGTGTCGTTGATCACGGTCTTGCCGCAGTCCTCGCAGTAGAGCATCGGAATGGGCACGCCCCATCTTCTCTGACGGGAAATACACCAGTCGGAGCGCATATTGACCATATTCTTGATACGCTCCTCGCCCCACTCGGGTATCCACTGAACCTGCTCGATAGCCTTGATGGTCTCGGGCTTGAACATATCAACGTTGCAGAACCACTGATCGGTCGCGCGGTAGATGATGGGCTCGTGGCAGCGCCAGCAGTGCGGATAGGGGTGGACGATCTTCTGCATAGCGAGAAGGGTGTTGTCGTCCTCGAGGCGCTGAGCGATCTTCTTGTTCGCGTCGGAGGTCTTTAACCCCGCGAACTCGCCCGCCTCCTCGGTGAGCACGCCCTTTGCGTCGACGGGCACTATAATGCTGAACAGACCCTTATACTCGGGCTTCATGCACACCTCGAAGTCCTCCACGCCGAAACCCGGCGCGGTATGAACGCAGCCCGTACCGCTCTCGAGCGTTACGTGATTGCCGACGATAACCGGAGACTTTCTCGGCAGGAACGGGTGATCGGTCTCGATGAGCTCGAGCTCGCTGCCCTTGAAGCTGCCTACGGTGCTGTACTTCTTTATGCCGACCGCTTCCATAACGGCAGGCACGAGCTCCGCCGCCATAAGCAGGTATTCGCCGTTTGACTTGCTCTGCTCGTCCTCGACCTTTACGAACGTGTAGTCGTAATTGGGACCGAGGCATATCGCGAGATTACCGGGGAGCGTCCATGTCGTCGTCGTCCAAATAACGACGAACGCCTTTTTCAGATCGATCCCCAGGTCTTGGAATTTGCCCTTGTCGTTCGTAAGCGGAAACTTGACGTAGATAGAGAAGCAGGGGTCGTCCTGATACTCAATCTCCGCCTCGGCAAGCGCGGTGTTGCAGTCCGCACACCAATAAACGGGCTTCAATCCCTTGTAGATGTAGCCCTTTTTCACCATCTCGCCGAATACCTCGACCTGCTTAGCCTCGAACTCGGGCTTTATCGTGAGATACGGATCGTCGAAATCGCCCCATACGCCGAGACGCTTGAACTGCGATTTCTGGTCGTCGAGGCAGGACAGCGCGAACTGACGGCAGCTCTTGCGGAGCTCCACGGGATCGACAGCGCCGCTGTCAACGCCGAGCTGCTTTATCGCCTTAAGCTCGATAGGCAGACCGTGGCAATCCCAGCCGGGCACGTAATTCGCGTTATAGCCCGTCATTGCCTTATATTTTACTATGATATCCTTGAGCACCTTATTCAGCGCCGTACCGAGATGAATATTTCCGTTCGCGTAGGGAGGGCCGTCGTGGAGAGTGTATGAGGGCTTTCCCTTATTCTTCTCAGCGAGGGCGTAGTACATACGCTCGCGCTCCCACTTCTCGAGCATCTCCGGCTCTCTCTTGGGCAGATTTGCCCTCATCGGGAAATCGGTCTGCGGCAGATTTACGGTACTGTTAAGATCGACTGACATTTTCTCTATCTCCTTGGTTCTGTTCTTTTTTGAAGGGTTCTTTACTTATTATTCTTGCCGAACTTGAGGTTGTCGTGACGGGTAGTCTCGTCGGGTGACTTGAAGAACGGCAGATTGCTCTCGGAGGTCTTTTCCGAAGCCTTCTCGGATTTCGCTTCCTTAGCCTTATCGGCGGACTTTGCCGCCTTGTCGTCGGGCTTGTTGTCCGCAGGCTTAGCGGGAGCGGGAGCGGGCTTGGGCGCGGGTTTCGGGGGAGCGGGCTTAGCCTTCTGCTGAGCCGCCTTAGCCGCAGCCTGCTTTGCCTTTTCAGCCCTCTCAGCCTCGCGCTTTTCTACCTCCTCGGCAGTTTTCTTTATATAATCGTTCTCACACTTCTCGGGCAGGCTCTCAATGAGCGCGATATGCTCCTTATAGCCCGCGAGTATCTTAGTCCTGTACTCGAGAACTTCCTTGCGCGTCTGCTGGAGGATATTCTCCTGTATCTCCTGCTGTCTGTCCATTGCGGCCTTAATCTCGGCAGCCTTGTTGTTGGCGTCGCTGATTATCTTAGCGGCAGTCGCGTCAGCGTCCGCGCGGGTCTTTTTGGAATATTCGTCCGCGTCGTTTACAAGTCTCTCGGACTTGGTCTTGGCGTCGGCAAGCTGCTTGGTAACGGTATCGTTGGTCTCCTTGGTCAGCTTCTCGGCGGAAGCCTTCGACTCGGCAACTATCGCGTTACCCTGCTTCTGCGCCACGAGCAACGCGTCTCTGAGGGCGTCCTCGTCGTCGCGGTACTCTCGTATCTTATCGGCGAGCACCTCAAGCTTGCGCTCAAGCTCGTCCTTTTCCTTTTGCAGCTGCGCGAACTCATCCGAAACTTCCTTGAGATAATCGTCAACATCGTCGGTCTTATATCCGTTAAAAGCCGCTTTTTCAAATCTTTTGGTTACAATTTCCTTTGCGTTCATCGTTTACTTCCTTCCAAAGTGTAATCTGCCTAAGCATAATCTGCTTTTATAGGAATAGCGGCGTACCGCGCGCCATTCCTATAAATACAGTCAAACGTATTTTTCAATAACGACACGCAGTCTGCCCTTCTTGGTCTCCCCGGCAAGCTCCGTCAGACGGAACCTCCCGCAGCCGCGTATCGAAATTATCGTCCCTTCCTTGACGGTGCAACTTACATTAAGACACACCGAATGATCCGCACTGACCTGCCCCGATCTGATAAGCAACGCGGATCTTCCTCTTGAAATATTGGCGCACGCGCCAACTATGCAGTCCAACCGCAGCGATGACACCGCCGCGTCTATTCTTTCAAACTCCGCCCTCGGCAGCTCCCTTGTCACGCCGATCTCCGCACGTACACCGACCCTGCCTATCTTTATCAGATCGGCTATCGGCTGAACAGCGGTATCCAGACAAAACACTACCGCATACTCCCCGGCGACCAGTATATCCCCCACAACGCTGCGCTGTAAGCCCGCTGCGAGGATCGCTCCGAGGAAATCGCGGTGCGAAAGCTTATCGACCCTGCGAAAAGAAAACGTGACGGCGCGCACGGGGAAAACCTCATCAAGCGGCATATCCTCGGCGTAAGTGCCGCCGAGAAATCCGCATACGGTTCTTGCCGCGCCGTCATATCCCCCGTAAAATGCAGGTGTTCCCGTTTGCGCGGCGCTTTGAGCTGCCACTACTGCTTCCCGCTCGTTCAAGAAGCGGGAAAAGCGCGGAACTCCCGTTCGCCGGCTTAACTCTGCCAGATCGGAAATATGCGCAAACAGAAAACGCTCTTCATCGTTTGAAAGTTCAAAATTCACTATCTTGCCTGTTACTCGTCGATATTGTTTATCCAGTCAACGTTCTTGGGCGCTACCGCGTAGCAGCAAGTGTCTACTTTCTTGATCCTGCCCTCGAAAGCAGCCGCAACGCCTGTCATAAAATCAACGATTCTTGTGCCGATCTCCTGATCGATCCCGTTGAGGTTCAAGAAGATGATCGTGCCCTCGCGCAGCATATCTACCGCACCGTTCATAACATCCTCATACTTAGCGGGCTTCATAATGAACAGCTTCGGAATACCCGAATTGCTGTGCATATTGATGACCTTGGAGCTGTTGTTGTAAGAGCTCGAAAGATTGGAATACCCGGAAGAATAGTCCGCCTCCTCGTTTGTTACAGCGCTGGATGAGGTATCATATCCGTCTCCGTAATCAATAAATCCCTCGTTATCGTCCCCCGTGCCGAAAATGCTCTTCAAAAAGTTTGCCATTGTTATTTTCCTCCCAATTATAAATATTTCCTGCGTCCGAACAGGGCTGAACCTATACGAACAATTGTGGCCCCATATTTTATTGCCGCCTCATAATCTCCCGACATTCCCATCGAAAGCGTGTCGAACATCGCATTCTCTCTGTTATGCGCGTTCTCGACCTTCAAGCGCTCGAAAAGCTCCTGCATCTCAGCAAAGACGCTCTCCCCGCAGCCTGCGGGCGGTATCGTCATCAGACCTCTCAGTCTGATGTTCGGAAGCTCAGCCGCCATCGCGCAGAACTCGCCCGCGCTTTCGGCAGATACGCCTCCTTTTGTTTCTTCCCCGCCGATATTTATCTCGGCGAGTATATCCATGACCTTTCCGTGCTGCGCGGCGCGGCGGTTTATCTCCTCCGCTAAGCGCATATTGTCGACGGAATGGATCATTGAAACCTTGTCAATGATGTATTTCACCTTGTTGGTCTGAAGCCCTCCAATGAAGTGAACCTCTGCGGGAGCGTAGCTCTCACGCTTGTCCAGGTACTCCTGAACTCTGTTTTCGCCCAACAGTGAAACCCCCAAGCCAATCGCGAAGTTTACCCGCTCGGGGCTGACGGTCTTTGTCACCGCCATCAGCCGAACGTCCTCACGACCCGACTTAGCTATGTTTTCGCATATTCCGAGATAGTTTTCCCGGATATCCTCAAAACCGGTATTATCCGATAACTTTTCCATCGTAAAGCTCTTTACCACCCTCGGTAACAATTTTATCATACAGCTTAAGATAATCGTCGTCGGGCTCCTGCGAGCAGATGACATAGTCCTCGCCCCAGTAGACAACGTTGACCTTCTTGAAAAGGAGATTCTGACCCCGCACTATGAACACGCCGCGTTCTCCGTTTTCATCGTAGTGCAGCGCCTTTCTTGACACGCGAAGTCCTCCGTAGCTGTTGACAAGCAGCTTAAAGCGAGCGGTTCTTCCCGACGCGACCGCCGAATTCAGCTTATCGCACTCGAAGATATACACCGCCTTATTGTCCTCGCACTTGCGCACGGAGATTATATCGGCGTCAATCAGATACGTGCCCGAGCCGACGCGCAGCGTTACCTCGCTGCCCTCATACAAACCGAACATCTTCTCCGTGTCTATGACCGCCGCAACTCGCCAGTGATAGTCGCTTATGAGCTTACCTATCGCACCGCTTGCGCGCGTCTTAGTGGGAGAGGCAACGATCTCGTTTATCCTGCTCTCGGTCATATCGTCCACGCTGTCGTAGGTTATCTCGCCCTCGTAGCCGTCGACCACGCTTACGAAATAACCCGCGTCGCCCGCCTCGATCTCTTGCACGCCGCCCGAAATGAGCACGTTCAGACGATTTATCTCGTCGTTCAGCTGCTTTTTCTTCGCGGAATAACCATCCGACGCCTTGAGCGTGATCTCGCGCTTGCACATTGCCTCAAGCAGATCGCTCTGTCTGTCGGCGGCGGAAATGAAGTCTCCGTCTATGATATCCGATATGATATCGGAATGGTTTTCGTTGATCTGTATGGAAATGGCTTCCAGCTGAGAATTATCCGTGCCGACAAGCCTTTCGGCGCTTTCCAGCACCGCGATCTGCTTTTCGAGCAGACCTATCTGTCTGAGATACGCCGCGTCGTTATCGCTTTTGTATCGCCGCGCGATTACGGAGCTTTTCCCGACCTTAGAGCCGTTCTCCTGCTCGTAGCTGAGCATACCCGTGCCGCTGTTGAAGATGAGGGACTCATCGCGCAGATACACGCCGTCGAACGGCACCTCCTCCTCTATATCGTAGAAGAGCGCCGTCTCGGTGATGAACGACTCTCCGCTCGCGAAGAATATCTGCCCCACCGCGATCAAAATAACGAACACGGACAACGTCGCGATAATGACGGCTGTCCAAGCCGACCGCATTTATTCCTCCTCGGACTTCTCGTAAGCGTCGAGGATAGACACAGGCTTGAACGGCGTGATCGTCGAGATCGCGTGCTTATATATCAGATTCTGTTTCCCGTCGGTATCGAGGATAACGGTATAGTTATCGAACCCCTTTACGATACCTTTGAACTGGAACCCGTTAGTGATATAGATCGTAACGGGGATCTTGTCCTTTCTTGCCTGATTAAGGAAAACGTCCTGCAAATTGATGTCTTTAGCCATTTTATCACCTTTTTCTCTCTGTTGCGGAAAAAGCGGAATTTCCACTTTTTTCCTAATGCCCCAACTATATAGTTCTAGTATAACATACTTTTTCAAAAAAAGCTACTGTTTTTTAGGGTTTTTTTAAAAAAAATCAAAAAAATTTTCAGAAAATCAACGATTTTCTTCCAGTATCTGATATAAATTCCAAATAATGTAAATTATAAGAGCTAATTTTCCTTTTCAATTATCTCGCTTGCTTTTTTGACTATATCCTCGAATTTGTCATTTTTACCAACGATTATATGTTGAATTCGTTCATCCCGACGAAACCATGTCATCTGGCGCTTGGCGTACTGACGTGTTCGGAGCTTGAGCTCCTCGACACAATCCTCAAGTGTGCGCTCTCCGCGGAAGTACGGGTACAGCTCCTTGCAGCCGATAGCCTGCGCGGCGGTCGGGCGGTCGGGCTGTTCAAAGCACCGACGCGCTTCCTCGACCAGACCGTGCTCCAGCATTATGTCAACGCGCCTGTTTATGCGCTCTCGGAGCTGTTCCCGATCCTCGAAGTCGATGGTCAGCATTATAAACTCATACGGCGACGGGGTTTGTCTTGACATCGCCTTTGCCTGTGAGATCGTATGCCCGGTGGTCTTGTAGACCTCCAGCGCGCGGATTATGCGCCCGACATTGTTCTCGTGGAGTGTTCCGGCGGTCTCGGGGTCGACCCCGCGGAGCTTCTCGAGCAGCGCCGCGTTGCCGTTCTCCTCGGCGAATCTCCGCATTTCCTCGCGGAACGCGAAGTCCTGCTCGCTGTCGTCGAATGTGAGATTATCCACGAACGAGCTGATATACAGCCCAGTGCCGCCGCAAATGATCGGAGTTTTCCCACGCGTGAGAATATCCCTCACGCACTCATCGCACAGCTTGACGTAATCCGCAACCGAGAAGCTCTCCGTCGGCTCGAGAAATCCGAGCAGATGATGAGGTATCCCCTGCTGTTCCTCGGGAGTAGCCTTGGCGCTGGCGACGTCCATATCGGTGTATATCTGCATACTGTCCGCGGAGATGACCTCCCCGTCATAGCGCTTGGCAAGCTCTACCGCGAGCGCGGTCTTGCCCGAGGCGGTCGGTCCGCAGACTACGATTATTTTGTTCATATTGACCGCTTTCTTTCCACTTTAAAACTTCATCAATTTACTTAATATGCCCGCATACGTATCGAAATTATCCCCCGTTTCGGGATTTCTCGGCGAGTGGATATTGTACAGATAGCCCGTTTCGCCGTATCTGCCGAGGTCGCCGTCGTTATAGCGGCGGTCGTCCATGCTTATCCCCGTGACCTTTAAGCATATGGTCGCGTGAGTTCCATCCTCGGAAAGATCGTGCTCCCATTCAAGCTCGCAGTCCATATTCAGGAAGCACTCCTTTATCCGCGGAGCGTTTACCCTGCACGACGGCTCAACCGTAAGCCCGGAAGCGGTTATCTCGTCCGTGTCAAAGCCGTTGTTCTTTATTGTGTCCATGCACTTATCAAGAATATCCGCGGACGGAAAATTCACGACGCAGCAGCCAGTTTCCTTTAACGAACGATACATATGCCCCGATTTGTGAACGCTCGAGAAAATGCAGTGATACCCCTCCTCGCCCGTGAAGGTACACCACGACTGCATTGTCGCGTTGGGCTTGCCGTTGGACTTGTAGCCGGTGACCACCACCAGCGGCGACGGCACCGCCGCCGTATGCTCGAGCCACGAAAAGCCGTAAAGCTCCTGCCCCGCGAACGCTTCGGGGAACTTGTCAAATTCCTTCTTCATTTAGATTCTCCTTGACTATTGAAATACTGATTTAATCGCGGTTTTCCCCGCCTCCGGCGGGGAAAACCGCATAAAATAAGGCTTTAAATTTTATAAAAACGATTTAATC
>CAMWVP010000063.1 GCA_947177735.1 uncultured Clostridia bacterium | reverse complement strand
AAAAGGGCGTTTATATCAACATGGTAGACCTCTGCTTCGCGTTTATCAGAAAGAAGAATCTGAAAGCGGTCGACGAGGAGGAGTGCACGTCAAGGACGTTCAACATCGCCGTTATCAATTACGGCAAGCCCGAGGTCGTTTACAAAATCCAGCTCTACCGCAAGGATGAGAACGATATCCCCAAGGTAAGGTTCTTCGAGAACGGCAAGAGCGTTGCGGACTTTATCCACGCGGAGCGCGACGGATTCACATACCTTATCCCGTATGCAATCTCCGGCGCAAAGCGCGACGCGGCAAAGGTGCTGATGAGCAAGTACAATTACTTCTCGACCTACGAGCTGACGGGATTTGTACGCGCTAACAACGTCGACTTCGTTGACGAGCAGCTTTCGGCGTTCTTCGTTTCCGTGCCGAATAAGTACATCACCAACAACCGTTCGGGTATCAAGTACGACTCGTTGGAGGAATGCTCGGCTAAGATCGAACAGGGAATACTTTCCGTTGCCGAGGATCACAAGAAGCTCTTTGTGCTGGAGTTCGCGCCCAGGCAGGACGTTCCCGACCGTTATATGCTGCGTCCGAAGCAGTATGTTTTCGAGTTCTTCTACAACTATATAAACACCAGCGGCATCGTAAAAGGACTGCGCGAAAAGTTCGGCGACAGCGTTTCCGTGCTGTTCCCGCATTCGCCCGAGCCCGTGCTGTTTGAGACGCTGCGCAAGAACGGCTTCTTCACCGAGCGCGACGATATCTCCAAGGAGGAGCACGAGGACGGTACAGCCGCTAAGATGCTCGAACAGGACATTGAGCAGATGAACACGTGGTACGGCAAGGACGACAATCACGTCCTCGTCGCGAAGTACGAGTGGTCTGTCGCGGGCACCGACGAAAAGGGCGGCGAGTTCCTGTATTCGTTCTATCTGGACGGCAACCATTACTATATGTCCTCCGACGGCGGACATAAGATAAAGGACTACGAGCTGGCGGCAAGCTTCAGGAGCATTATCAGTCTTAAGCTCAACGAGAGCATAGTCAACGGCTCCGTTGCGGACGAGAACGCTCTCGCGGACGCGTTCGCGGTCATCGACGAGATGTTCGGCGAGAACTACCGTATCTCGATGAAGTACTTCCAGTTTGTTATCACATCGGGCACCGCTTCGGTTCAGTTTGAAATTTCCAAGATAAATATCGGCAATCTCAAGAAGGCTTACGATACTCTGGCAGCTCATGAGATGCGCTTTGAGAACCACCAGATCTTCAATCAGGTAATAACTCTGATGGTCAACTCCTTCACCAACGGCAAGGACACCATTCAGTTCCTTCAGGAGATCAAGAGCCAGGGCGGAGAAGTTACCCTCGCGCTGGATATCAACAAGCGCTACCGTTTCTCGGTATACGGCAAGCAGTTTATGATCCCGCCGAACATCTCCAACGCGGAGCTGCTCGATATCGTCGGCGACGTTTACGCGCTGATCGAAAGCGGACTGCTTAATAAACGCGTTTTCGACTTCCCGTACTCCGCGGGCAGATTCAACTTCGATACGGGCGACGTTCTGTCCGTTCTTCCCGACGCGCGCAATGCCGACGCTGTCGAGCAGACTATGTCTATGGTCTATGTGTGCGACCTCGGTATGGATAAGATCGCGCTCCTTGATAAGGACGACAAGCTGACGAAGATCGTCGATATGACCGATCCCATCGACCCTGCCGACAAGGAGAAGAGCTCCAAGCTCATCATACTGCGCGACGGTATGTCCAAGCCGCAGTACGCGGGCTATGTGGAGTTCCTGCTCACGGGAGTCAACAAGAACCGTTTGTCGGCGCTGTATTCCGGCACCGAGGAACCGAACCTCGTGCTCCTCGACCAGCTGCCTTACTACTACAAGCCCGTGCCTACGATAAGCCGCAAGGAATTTGCGTTCCTGCGCGAGCAGGTGCGCCGCATCTCGCCGCATGAAAAGGCGGATCCCAAGGCATACCGCAATTACTTCGCGCGCGATATAAACGCAAAGCTGTACGGCTACGGCGGCGTTTGCCCGTGCTGCGGATATGAGACGGGCGTACTGAACAGCTTTGTTGTCAAGAAGTTCTCGATAGGGCTTATGAACGGCGAAAAGGAGCAGAAGTTCAACTTCTCGCTGTACCTCTGCCGCAACGACGCGGCTGCCGCTTCGGGCTGGCTTTTCGACGATATCAGCATAGGCGGCATGACGCCGTTCCTGTGGCTGGAGGAGATCGCGGATATCGACAACATACCGCCCGAGTTCCTCTACTGCCGCATAAAGTTCCGCAGACAGGTGACCTACGACATAGTAGAGCCGGATGGAAAATCCAATGTTCCCGAGGCTGTATACGACGGAGCTCCCGAGGTATTTGACGCGGTGCTCAGCCCCATGATGGCGGCGAAGTGGTTTGAGGATAACGCTTCCCCCGAAATGCGCGAGGCGGCTATCAAGGAGGCGGCTGCGGTTAAGACCGAAACGCCTGCCGAAGAGCCTGCGGCAACGATCGAAGCAGTGCTTGAGGTTCCCGAAGAGGACGGCGACGAGATCGTTACCGAGATCAAGCCTACCGAGGAGATCAACCGTATGAGAGTTGGCTCGGAAAAGGGCGCGATGTCCGACGGTTTAACACCGAAACGTCCAAACAATATCGGAGACGTTCAGATGTAAGTCAACATAATTTCATCTATAAACCGCCGCTCGGCGGGGTACGCGCGATATGCATAGATCGCGCGTGCCGAGCCGAACGGCGGTTTAAGACTGTTATTAAGAGTGTGAAAAAATTAACTATGACTAATTATAAGAGCCTGTTCGGAATCTCGACGTATGCGGAGAGATTCTGAACAGGCTCTAAGAAAGGATTGGTGAATCTTGAGTAAACTGCATTCCGTGAGACTGCCGCATTTCAGCGGTTCTGCGGAGCAATTGACAAGGAAGATACCCACCCCCGAGATAGTGGCTATCAGTATGCTTCAGCATATCGGAGCGCCCTGCGAGCCGTGCGTTGCCGTCGGCGACAACGTTAAGATCGGGCAGAAGATAGGAGACACCGAGGCGTTTATGTCCGCGCCCGTGCATGCGTCCGTAAGCGGCGTGGTCAAAGAGATAAAGGACGTTATGAACGTCGGCGGGAGGCTGTGCAAGACGGTCGTTATCGCCAACGACAACAAGAACGAGGTCTCTCCCGACGTGAAGCCTCCCAAGATCGACTCGCGCGAGGAGTTCATCAAGGCGGTGCGCGAAAGCGGAGCTGTGGGTCTCGGCGGCGCGGGCTTTCCGACGCACGTCAAGCTCGCCTATGACCGCAGCAAGGTGAAGATCGACTATCTGCTGCTCAACGGCGCGGAGTGCGAGCCGTACATCACCAGCGACTACCGCGAGCTTATCGAGAACTCCGACAACGTTCTCGCGGGGATCGACCTTGTGATGAAAAAGCTGGAGATACCTAACGCGATAATCGGCATTGAGGCGGACAAACCCGAAGCCATCTCCAAGCTCGACAAGCTGGCTATCCGCTATCCGAACATTTCGGTTCAGCGGCTTCCGAGCGCGTATCCGCAGGGTGCCGAGAAAGTGCTCGTGCATACGCTCACGGGGCGCGTGGTCGGCGAGGGAAAGCTGCCGTCGGACGTTGGCTGCATGGTCATGAACGTGTCAACGGCGGGCTTTATCTACAACTACGTCAAGACGGGTATGCCGCTCGTAAAGCGCCGCATAACCGTTGACGGCGATATCGTAAACTCCCCGTCCAACTTCTTTATCCCCGTCGGAACTCTCCTGCACTCGGTAGTGGGCTTCGCGGACGTTCGCCGTCAGCCCGACAGGATCGTCCTCGGCGGACCGATGATGGGCGCGTGCGCGTTCGATCCCGATACGCCGCTTGGCAAGACCAACAACGCTGTTCTGCTGTTCGGCAACACCACAGCGCATAAGCCGAGCGCCTGCATACGCTGCGGACGGTGCGTGAGAGCCTGCGCGGTCAATCTGATGCCGACGGAGCTTGAGAGCGCTTACGACGCGCGCGACGCGGCGGCTCTCGAGCGTCTTAAGATAAACCTCTGCATGAACTGCGGCGCGTGCAGCTTCGTCTGTCCCGCGAAACGTCAGCTTGCCGAGAAAAATCAGCTCGCCAAGGATTTCCTGCGGCAGAGCAAGGCAAAACAACAAGGAAAGTGAGGTGGGGTAAATGAATAAATTGTTTGTCGAGTCCTCGCCGCATATTCGCAGCGCGTGGACTACGCAGAAGATAATGCTCAACGTCATTATCGCGCTGTGCCCCGCGCTCGCGATGTCCGTGTACATATTCGGCATAAAGGCGCTGCTGCTGACGGTCATCTGCTGCACGTCCTGCGTGCTGCTCGAATTTGCGTTCAACAAGATAACCAAGCGCGAGGACACCATCTCCGATCTCTCGGCGGTTGTTACGGGTATGCTCTTGGCGTTCAATCTGCCCGTCGATCTGCCCGTTTATATGGCGATAATCGGCTGCTTTGTGGCTATCGTCATCGTGAAGTGCCTTTTCGGCGGTATCGGTCAGAACTTCGCGAACCCCGCGATAACCGCGAGAATAGTGCTTATGATGTCGTTTGCGGGCAATATGACGAAATGGACGGCTCCGTTTGCGTGGAAGGACGGCGTGGACGCGACGGTAAGCGCGACGCCGCTTGCCGCCGAAAAGCTCCCGAGCCTTTCGGATATGTTCCTCGGGTTCAGAGCGGGCTGCCTTGGCGAGACCTGTATCGCGGCGCTGCTGCTGGGCGGACTTTATCTGATGTTTATGGGGCTTATTCGTCCCGCTACTCCGTTGTGCTTTATCGGTACGGTTGCGGTGCTGTCGTTCCTGTACGGCGGCTGTGACGTCAACTTTATGCTGTATCAGCTGATGTCGGGCGGTCTTATTCTGGGCGCGTTCTTTATGGCGACCGACTACGCGACAACTCCGCTGACCACAAAGGGCAAGATCGTATTCGGCGTCGGGTGCGGACTTATCACGTTTGCGATACGGCAGTACGCGTCAATGCCCGAGGGCGTTTCGTTCTCCATTCTGGTGATGAACTGCCTTACTCCGCTTATTGACAGATTTACCGCGCCGACAGCGCTCGGAGCTGTAAAGCCGAAAAAGGAGGGCAAGGAATGAAAGAGAAGCTGAAACCCGTTTACGTGCTTGCGCTCATCGCGGCGATCATTTCATGCCTTATCATAGTGGTGTACAATCTTACCTACGTAGACACCTCGAATGTTCTGACGGATAAGCAGGCTGACGCCGTGACGACTATTTACGGCGGCACAAAGGACGATTACGCGGTCGTTCCCGCCGAGCAGTGGCAGCACGCCCTAGAGCAGACGGGTGACGAAGAGCTGCTGAAGGTCACCAAGCTGATAAAGAAGTCGGACGGAAGTCTGGCGTTTGAGTGTGTTGTCAAGGGCTACAAAAAGGGCTTTGACATTATGGTAGGGGTCAAGGACGGAGCGGTCGCGGGAGTTGCAATCGTATCCGTCGGCGAGGAGACTCCGGGTCTCGGCACAAACACCAACGACCCCAAATTCCTCGACAACTTCAAGGGAATATCGGACAAGGCGACTATCGTAAAGACATCGCCGTCCGCCGCGGGAGAAGTCCAGGCGGTAACGTCCGCAACGTTCTCGTCAAAGGGCGTTGCGAACGCGGTAAATATCGCGCTGGAAGCGTATAGCGTAATTCAGATCGACTACATCACAAATGCGTTTGAATCAAGGAACGGAGGTGAGGCACAGTGAGCTACTTAAAGGAATTTACCAAGGGACTTGTCAAGGAAAACCCGACGCTTGTAACGCTGCTCGGAATGTGCCCGACCCTCGCTATCACCACCATGGCGAGCAACGCTATCGGAATGGGCGCGGCGGCGACGTTCGTGCTTATCTGCTCAAACGTCGCGATAGCCCTGTTGAAAAAGTTTATCCCCAAGCAAGTGCGCCTGCCATCGTATATCGTGGTGATCGCGGGCTTTGTAACGCTCATCAGTCTGATATTGCAGGCGTTTGTGCCGGCGGTCTATGACGCGCTGGGAATTTATCTGCCGCTCATCACGGTAAACTGTATCATTCTCGGACGCGCGGAGATGTTCGCGTCCAAGAACAACGTAGCCGCGTCAGCTCTTGACGGCGCGGGAATGGGTATCGGCTTTACGCTGGCGCTGCTGGCGGTGGGTTCGGTGCGCGAGATACTCGGCTCGGGCAAGTGGTTCGGTATGCCGCTTATCCCCGAGGCAGCGCAGGAGGCTATCAAGCCGATGACGATATTCGTGCTCCCCGCGGGAGGATTCTTTGTGCTGGGCTGTGTTATAGCGCTCGTCAACAAGATAGCCAACCGCAAGCCTCCCGAGGCAACGGGCTGCTCTGCCTGCCCGAACAGGGAGAGCTGTATAAGCATTGAGAAATGCGATAACACCGCCGAAAACGGGGAAAAGGAGGAGAATAAATAATGGAGCTCGCAAAAAGCATGATGATAATTCTCCTCACGGGAATACTGACGGATAACTTCGTATTGTCCAAGTTCCTCGGCATATGTCCGTTTTTGGGCGTTTCCAAGACGACGAGCGGCTCGCTCGGTATGGGCTGCGCGGTAACGGCGGTAATGGTCTGCGCGACTGCCGCGACGTATCCGCTGTATCACCTGTTCCTCGTTCCAATGCACCTGGAGTATCTGAACACGATACTGTTTATCCTCATTATCGCGCTGTTTGTGCAGATGATAGAGATGGTGCTGAAAAAGTATATTCCCGCACTGTATAAGTCGCTGGGCGTATATCTGCCGCTTATCACGACGAACTGCGCGGTGCTCGGCGTTACGCTGCTGAACATCGACGAGGGCTACGGCTTCTTGTCCAGCATTGTCAACTCGCTGGGCGCGGGTCTCGGCTTTATGATCGCGATGCTGATCTTCTCGGGAATCCGCGGCAGGCTGGAGCGCTGCAACGTGCCCAAAGCGTTCGCGGGTATGCCGATAACGCTCGTGGCAGCGTCTATCGTGTCGCTGTCGTTCGTAGGCTTCGGCGGCTTGGTTGACGGGATTTTCGGAGGTGCATAATGGAAATATTTATGACTTATGTTCTCCCCGTGATAATTTTCGCGGTCATCGGCGCGGCGGCGGGCGGACTGCTGTTGCTGGGGTCGAAGTTCCTCGCCGTTGAGACGGACGAGACCGTTTCAAAGATAGCCGAAGTCCTCCCTAACGCCAACTGCGGCGCGTGCGGCTACTCGGGCTGCGAGGGGTACGCAAAGGCTGTCGCGGCGGGCGAGGCCCCCAATAACAGGTGCAAGCCGGGAGGAGCCGCTGCCGCCGAGAAAATAGCGGCGATAATGGGGCAGGAGGCTCTCGCCTCCGAGAAAGAGGTCGCGTTCGTGCGCTGCAATGGCTGCAAGGGAGCGACCGAGGAGCGTTACAGCTTTATAGGCACTCCGTCCTGCGCGGCCACGGAGCGCTTCTACAACGGCAAGGGCAACTGCCGCACGGGCTGCGACGGCTACGGCGACTGTGCCGCTGTCTGCCCCGAGAACGCGATCTCGATAATCGACGGCGTTGCGGTGGTAAATCCCGCGAAGTGCGTCGCGTGCGGAAAGTGTGTGGCGGCGTGCCCGAATCATCTCATCGTCATTCACCCCGCGAAACAGAAGGTCGAGGTACGGTGCTCCTCCAAAGACCCCGGAAAGGTCGCCAAGGACATCTGCAAGAACAGCTGTATCGGCTGCAAGATATGCGAGAAGAAGTGCCCCGAGGGCGCTATAGCCGTATCCGACAACCACGCCGCGATCGACTACTCGAAGTGCACCGGCTGCGGAGCCTGCGCGGCTGCCTGCCCGAGAAAGTGCATAATCACTCTTCCGGAGTGCCAATAATACAGTGCCGATGCTGATACAGCATCGGCGCTTTTTGTCCTTATGCCCGCCTATATTCCGAACGCAGATAGGGATTAAATCGCATTGTGAAAATAATTTGTAAAAGCTATTGCTATTTTCCGCAAAATGTGATATAATCATTATAACTGCAACTGTGCATAATACTAATACCCATTTAAACTCAAGAAATCTTTGCTGAAAGACGACACCGCTTTCGTCGTCAATCTCCCTTGCAAGGCATAAAGCCTTTCTGCAGTCGATTTCCTAGAAATCGGCGCCGTCTTTCAGCAAATCTTTTCCCTCGTTTAAACGGGTATTAGTATAAAATGCATACGGCGGCGAATGAATTTGCGGGGAAAACGCTCGGGAAAAGCAGCGCCCGCAGAGTATGAAGGGAATGATGTTAGGGTTGGAAAAAAAGCTGGCTTTGTATGGCTTTAACAACCTCACAAAAACGCTTAGCTTCAATATTTACGATGTGTGCTATGCAAAGAGTGAGAGAGAACAGAAGGATTACATCGCGTATATCGACGAGCAGTACAACTCAGATAGACTTACGGGTATCCTTTGCGCTGTGACCGAGAGGATCGGCGCTACGGTTCTCAATATTTCCAAACAGGACTATGAGCCGCAGGGTGCTTCCGTCAATGTTCTGTTTGCCGAGGGCAATATCGACCCCTCGCACGTCGACGAGTCCTGCAACAAGGGAATGGGATATTTTTCCAATATCCTGCCCGCTCCCGAGACGGTTCACGCACATCTTGACAAAAGTCATATAACGGTGCATACTTTTCCCGAATACCACCCCGACAAGGCGATTTCCACGTTCAGGGTGGATATCGACGTCGCTACCTGCGGGGAGATATCGCCGCTTCAGACGCTGGATTTTCTTATCGGCAGCTTCGATTCCGATATTATTATTATAGACTACCGCGTGCGCGGCTTTACGCGCGACATGGAGGGCAGAAAGTGCTTTATGGACAACAAAATGTCCTCTATTCAGGAATATATAAATCCCGAAACTCTCACAAAATATGACGCAATGGACGTAAACGTTTATCAATCCAATATTTTCCATACCAAAATGCTTATCAAGGAGATTGAACTCCAGAACTATCTTTTCAACACCGACGCGTATGAAGTCCACCCTCAGGAGCGTTTAGCTATAACCAACAGCCTGCGCCGCGAGATGATAGAGATATTCAGCGGCATGAACATTTACTGACGATGAGAACATACATTTATGACCATAACCGAACCCCTTTGTTAGACGCGATGAATGAGTACCAAGCCAACCGAGTGGTGAAGTTCGACGTGCCGGGGCACAAGGGCGGGCGCGGGAACAGGGCTCTCTCGGGTTTCCTCGGAGAGAGCTGCTTGAAAAACGACGTGAACTCGATGAAGCCGCTCGATAACCTCTGTCACCCCGTTTCGGTGATACGGGAGGCTCAGGAGCTTGCCGCCGACGCTTTCGGTGCGGAGAACGCATTCTTTATCGTGAACGGCGCTACGGGCGCTGTGCAGGCAATGGTGATGAGCACCTGCAAGTCCGGAGAGAAGATAATCCTCCCGAGGAACGTTCACCGCAGCGCCATAAACGCGCTTGTGGTGTGCGGAGCTGTGCCCGTTTACGTAAATCCCGGGATAAACAAGGAGCTTGGCATACCGCTCGGAATGACTGCCGAGGAGGTCGAGAGGGCTATCCTCGAAAACCCCGACGCAAAGGCGGTGTTGGTCAACAATCCCACCTATTACGGCATATGCTCGGATTTGAAGCGTATCGTCGAGATCGCGCATAAGCACGGGCTTCTGGTGCTGTGCGACGAGGCTCACGGAACGCACTTCTACTTCGGCGAGGGCTTGCCCGTGAACGGAATGGCGGCGGGCGCGGATATGGCGGCGGTGTCCGTTCACAAGACGGGCGGCTCGCTGACGCAGAGCGCAATGCTGCTCATGGGAAAGGGCGTGAACGCCGATTATGTCAGACAGGTGATCAACCTTACGCAGACCACCTCGGCAAGCTATCTGCTTATGGTATCGCTCGATCTGGCGCGGCAGAATCTTGCCCTTCGCGGACGGGAATTCTACGCGAAAACGGTTGAGTTCGCCGAGTACGCGCGCGGAGAGATTAACGCGCTCGGCGGCTATTACGCGTTCGGTGAGGAGTTGTGCAACGGACGCGACTTTTTCGCCTTTGACAAGACAAAGCTCTCGGTACATACACGCGCAATGGGCTTGGCGGGGATAGAGGTGTACGACCTGCTCCGCGACGAATACGATATTCAGATAGAATTCGGCGATATCGGAAACATTCTCGCGATAATCACGGGCGGCGACAGAGCGCTTGAGATCGAGCGGCTGGTGTCGGCGCTCTCGGAGATAAAGCGGCTGTACGGGCGTTCTCCCGTGGGATTGTATGATCACGAGTACATAAACCCGACGGTAGACCTGCCGCCGCAGAAGGCGTTCTACGCGAACCGCATATCGCTGCCGATAGAGGAAACGGCGGGGCGGATATGCGGAGAGTTCGTGATGTGCTATCCGCCCGGGATACCTATACTTGCTCCCGGCGAACGGATAACGGAGGATATCCTCGATTATATAGCCTATGCCAAGGAAAAGGGCTGCTCGCTGACAGGTCCGCAGGATATGAACGTTGAGCGGCTGGAGGTCGTGGAGTAGCATTACTTATTACCAATGAGTGAAAACGGTTTTTATGACTGGGAGTGATTTGCAGATGGAGCTGTGGTTCACAGAAAACCACACCGACAGCGTGAGGTTTTCGATAAAGATAAAGCGTCACTTGTTCTCGGAGCAGAGCGAGTTTCAGAAGATCGACGTGCTCGAGAGCGAGGAATTCGGGCGAATGCTCGTGCTTGACGGATATCTTATGCTGACCGAAAAGGACGAGTACATTTACCACGAGATGATAACGCACGTTCCGCTGTCGGTCAATCCCGATATAAAGCGTGTGCTCGTTATCGGCGGCGGAGATGGCGGAGCGGTTCGCGAGCTTTGCCGCTTCAGGAACGTCGAGCATATCGATATGGTGGAGATAGACAAGCGCGTTGTGGAGGTCTGCCGCGAGTATCTGCAAAAGACCGCGTGCAGCCTCGATGACCCGAGGGTTCATCTGTACTACGAGGACGGATTGAAGTTCGTGCGCCGCGCGGAGAACGAGTACGATCTGATAATCGTCGACAGCACAGACCCGTTCGGTCCCGGTGAGGGCTTATTCACCAAGGAGTTCTACGGCAACTGCTACAAGGCGCTCAACGAGAACGGGATTCTGGTCAATCAGCACGAGAGCACGTTTTACAACGAATACGCAAAGGCGATGAAGCGCGCCCACAGCCGTATAAAGAGCTTTTTCCCGATAGCGCTTGTGTATCAGGCGCATATCCCGACTTATCCGAGCGGACACTGGCTTTTCGGTTTCGCGTCGAAAAAGTTCCACCCCGTAAACGATCAGAATGCCGAGTGGTGGGTGGAGCAGGGACTGAAAACAGGTTATTACAACCGTTTTATTCACAGCGGCAGCTTTGCTTTGGCACAGAACGTGCGTGACGTTTTGCGCGAGACCAAGGAGGAGGGAGCAAAGTGAGATCCAACAGCAGGTTCTTGACGGTTTTTACTTATGTGATTTTGGCGGGATGTTTGCTGTGGATTATCGTTTCGGGAGCGGCTAACCTGCTGAAAAGCAGCGTGGTGCCTCTCGACAACGCCAAACCCGGAGATCTGTGCGAGTTCTCCGCGGATTGGGCGGAGCTTGCGTATGAGGTGACGCATTACGCCGAATTTATCCCCGTGGGCAAGGATCAGTTTTATCTGACGCTTGTCGGAGATGAGCTGTTTCCTATGCTTGTGCGGGCTAAGCCCTCGTGGATAGAAAAGCGTTTCAGCCCGGGCGGAGGCGCGGTGAAGATAAGGGGCACTCTCGTGGGGATGGATTACAAGCTTACCGAGAAAGTCCGTTCGCTGAACGACAAGATGGGCGGAGATGCTCTTAACGAATACTACTATATCGACGTCCGTTATAAGGAATTCGGTTTGCTGCGGCTTGCCTCGGGGATCGGGATCATCGTTTTCGGAGCGATGTACTTCTTCGGACGCAGGAGCGGCGTGATCGGAGGAAATAATAAAGTCGTGACAGGTATCTTCGCGGCAGCGTTTTTTGTGTTCCTGCTGTTTTCGCTCTACGCGCTGGGCGTGGGCGGCAGCGGAGTGTAATACTAATACCCATTCAAACTCGGGAAATCTTTGCTGAAATCCGACACCGCTTTCGTCGTCAATCTCCCTTGAAAGGCATAAAAGCCTTTCGGCGGTCGATTTCCTAGAAATCGGCGCCGTCTCTCAGCAAATCTTTTCCCTCGTTTAAACGGGTATTAGTATGATCTGTTTATCTGCGCGGTTTGCGCTGTAATATAGCTTTGATTTGAAAGGGGTTTGTATTATGCTTATTGATTTTGACAAGATCGTTCATTCGACTATCGAGAACTTCCGCGGCGGTGAGAAAAACACGCGTATGGCTTTGTATGCCGACGACGTAAACCGCATAGCAAAGGTAACTTTGCGGCCGGGAGCGTCGATAGGTCTGCACAGGCATACCACAAGCTCGGAGATCGTTTTCGTGGTATTGGGTACCGGCGTTATGACCTGCGACGGCGTTGAAGAGGAGTTGCGCCCCGGTTTGTGCTCGTACTGCCCTATCGGAAGCGAGCATACGCTGCGCAACACTGGACAGGACGAGCTGGTGTACTACGCGGTTATTCCGGAGCACACGGCGGATATTGAGGATAATGGAAAAATTGCCGAGGAGGAAGTGGAATGAGCAGGGCACTTATTATAGGCGCGGGCGGCGTGGCGAGTGTCGTTATCGCGAAATGCTGCCAGAACAGCGAGGTTTTCACCGAAATTATGATAGCGAGCCGCACTAAATCCAAGTGCGACGCGTTTAAGGAAAAATTGCAGCCGACCACCAAGACGGTCATCTCGACCGCTCGGGTGGACGCGGACAACGTTCCCGAGCTTGTGGCGCTTATCAACGAATACAAGCCCGATATCGTCATCAACGTCGCGCTGCCGTATCAGGACTTGCATATAATGGACGCGTGTCTTGAATGTAAGGTGGATTATCTGGATACCGCGAATTACGAGCCCGAGGACACCGCGAAGTTCGAGTATTCGTGGCAGTGGGCGTACCGCGAGCGCTTTGAAAAGGCTGGTATCACCGCTATTCTCGGCTGCGGCTTTGACCCGGGAGTTACGGGCGTGTTCTCGGCTTACGCAATGAAGCATGAGTTCGACGAGATAAACTATATCGACATTCTCGACTGCAACGGCGGCGACCACGGCTATCCGTTCGCGACCAACTTCAACCCCGAAATAAATATCCGCGAGGTATCGGCTAAGGGCTCATACATCGAGGACGGCAAGTGGGTCGAGACCGAGCCTATGGAGATAAAGCGCGTCTACAACTTCAAGGACGTAGGCGAAAAGGATATGTATCTTCTCCACCATGAGGAGCTTGAATCTCTCGCGCTCAACATCAAGGGTATCAAGCGTATCCGCTTCTTTATGACATTTGGACAGAGCTATCTCACGCACCTGAAATGTCTTGAAAATGTCGGAATGACGAGCATTGAGCCGATAATGTACGAGGGCAGGGAGATCGTTCCGCTGCAATTCCTTAAGGCGGTGCTGCCCGACCCTGCGTCGCTCGGTCCGAGAACGGTCGGCAAGACGAATATCGGCTGCATTTTCCGCGGCAAAAAGGACGGCAAGGACAAGAATTACTATCTGTTCAACGTCTGCGATCATCAGGAGTGTTACAAGGAGGTCGGCTCGCAGGCTATCTCCTACACCACCGGAGTGCCCGCGATGATCGGCGCGGCAATGGTGCTGACGGGCGAGTGGAAGAAGCCGGGCGTGTTCAACGTCGAGGAAATGAACCCAGATCCGTTTATGGACGGACTTAATAAGTGGGGGCTGCCGTGGCAGGAGGATAGAGATCCCGTTCTGGTTGATTAGTATGGAACGAATAATATACACCGAAAGACTTGTTCTCCGCCCGCTTAACGAATCGGATGCTCCGGACGTATTCGAGTGGGTCGGAGACCCTGTCGTAAACAGGTTTATGCCGTATCCGGTTTATCAAAATGTCGATCAGGTCAAAAAATGGATCGGGCAGCTCAGTGATGAGAACAATGAGTTCGGATTTGTCTTGAAAAGTACCGGAAAGGTTATCGGTTCGGGAAGCGTTAAATTTAATTCCGAAGAGAACGCCTACGAACTGGGTTACAATCTGAACAGAGCGTTCTGGAACCAAGGATTTGCAACCGAAGCCGCAGAAGCCATCATAATTTGGGCTTATGAAAATCTCGGCGCAAGGGAGTTTATGGCAACACACGCAAACGCAAATCCCGCATCGGGAAAGGTGATTCTTAAATGCGGATTTGCTTTTGAAAGATACGGTCAATATTCCCGATACGATAACAGTGAAACCTTTGAATCCTCGTATTATAAGCTGCATTTGGATTAACGGTCGGTGTGAGGGATAAGGAGCTTGTTTCGGTTGATTAACGGAAATGAGTAATTTATGACCGAACCGAACATCAAGGATTGTATCTGCAAAGGAGTTTGATGTTATGCTTGGTAGGGAAAAAAGAATATGTCCTGTCTGCGGCAAACATCTTAGGCTGAAAGCGCCGCCCGAGCATACCGAGCGCATTGATTGTGCCGCCAGGTACACATCCTCCGGGAAAAAGTTTTTTCTGAGAGCGGCTCCGAGCTTTAAGCCGTATACCGTATATCCGCGAAAGAATGCAAAGCCGTATATGCCGTACAGAGCCGGATATGTTCCGGATGAAATGCAGATAAGCGGAATGAAACGTCTTTTGAGATCGGACGGTTTGTCGATCTTCAATCCCTATCTCGTGTTCTTCTGTGAGGAATGTGACGCTCGACTGTCGCTGAATTTCAATCCGATGATAACTACCGAGCTGCTTATTTGTCTGTTTATCCCGTTGGCGATACCGCTTTTGACCGCTTTGCTGTATCCCGTACTTTTCAAGGCTTTGTGGCTGAGTATCGCAATGACGGTATATGGGCTTTTTTTGCTGGGAGTGCTTGGCTGTCTGTTTTATGTTAAGCGGTTTTTGAGCAACTTCGTACCTGTTGATGTGGATGACGCTCTTATTGTTCCGCAATGTGAGCTTACGCTATCACAGGAGGGAGCAAAAAGAGCATATCTGCGTGAAAGCAATGTGTTTGGCGCGGAGCTTTTGGGAACTCGGTTTTACATTTACCTTGCGGAAAAAACTTCCGGAGAGCTGAAATTTTCAATATGCGGCGATCGGCATGAAAAAGTGAAAATATTGTTGTTGATAGAGAACACGGACTATGCGGAGCTTTCTCTTGAATTTGAGGGTAAGGCCGTCGGAAAAGCAGCAGTGCTTGCTGTAAACAGAACGGCGTAGGATAAAGTAACGCTCCCCTCTGCCGATTATCCGGCTGTTAATAGAGCTTAACAAGGACGGCAGTTTAAGAGAAAACGAAAGCAGGATATGTTTTTGAGCGTAGCAGAGAGGTGGATAATATGGATTGGATAAACAAAGTCAATACTCCCTGCTACGTCATTGACGAGCGGCGGTTGAGGGAAAATCTTGAGATACTCGCCGACGTGAAGCGTCGCGCGGGGTGCAGGATATTGCTGGCGCAGAAGGCGTATTCCGCGTTCGCTACATATCCGATTATCGCGGAGTATCTGGACGGCTGCACGGCGAGCGGTCTATTTGAAGCGCGTCTCGGTTATGAGGAGCTTGCAAAGCCGTTTAACCGAGAAAACCATATCTTCTCGCCTGCCTACCGAGAGGAAGAATTTGACGAGATCGCGAAAATATGCGGTCATATCATCTTCAACAACTTGCGGCAGTATGAGAAATTCAAGGACAGGGCAAAGGGCGTTTCGTGCGGGATACGCGTGAATCCCGAGCACTCCACTCAGGAGCACGGCATCTATGACCCGTGCGGCGAGTTTTCGCGGCTCGGCACGACGATAAACGAACTGAACGACTTGCCCGACGGTATAGAAGGTCTGCATTTCCATACGCTCTGCGAGCAGAATGCGGACGCGCTTGTCGAAACCTTGGCGGCGGTGGAGAGCAAGTTCGGCAAGTTTTTTGGGAAAATAAAGTGGCTGAATATGGGCGGCGGACACCACATCACGCGCCCCGATTACGACCGCGAACTGCTTATCGAAACGGTCAAAAACCTCCGCGAAAAGTACGGCTTTGAGGTGTATCTCGAGCCCGGGGAGGCTATCGCGCTGAACGCGGGGTATCTCGTGACGACGGTGCTCGACACGTTCAAAAACGGCATGGATATCGCGATAACAGACGCGTCGGCTGCCTGTCATATGCCTGACGTTCTGGAAATGCCGTACCGTCCGAATGTTCAAGGAGCGGGACTGCCGAACGAGAAAGCGTTCACTTATCGGCTCGGCGGCAATACCTGTCTCGCCGGGGATATAATCGGCGACTATTCGTTTGACAGCGCGCTTTCCGAGGGTGAGCGGCTGGTGTTCGAGGATATGGCAATATACTCGATGTGCAAGAACAACACCTTCAACGGCATAGCGCTGCCGTCGATATATCTGCTTCGCGGAGACGGGGAGTTGGTCTTGCTCAAAAAATTCGGCTACGAGGATTTCAAAGTCAGATTATCATAGTTAGGGAGTGTAACAGTGGCTGTCTTGTACAACATTGAGCCGTTCGCGGCAATGAAAATACTGTATCAGGGAGAGACCGACGGATTTCCGCAGACGGACTTCGAGCGCAACGAAAAGGAGCGCGGGATAGTTTTGCCGCAGATGCTTAAACGGTTCCTCGCCGATTACGGTTATATGTCGGTGAACAGGCTGCTCGACAGCGTTCGTATGCTTCACCCCAACATCATGACAAGGCGCGTGTTCCAATACGGAGACGGCAAGGAGCTGCCGCTGCTGATAATAGGCAGGGTGGGGGAGTTCCAGGTCGCTATCCCCGACGGAAACGCTCCGAATCCCGAGATATTTCTGCTGCGGCAGACACCTCAGCAGACCCAGATACTGCCGAGCGACGACACAATCTCCGAGCTGTTCAAGGTTATGGTGTGCGGCGTGCTGTTGAAAGACGACGGCGCGGTCATTGCGGACGATCCGCAGCTCGCGGTGCGTCTGCTGCGCGAGAACGACGTCGACCTTATGAAGATAACCTACGATCCCAAGCTTCGCCGCGAATACTCGATCTGCTTTACCGAGGAGCTGAGGACGTTCACCGCTGCAGAGTTTATCGAGGGAGAGATGGCGAGATTTTTCTTTGTCAGGTCCGAAAAGTTTGCGGCGATTAAATAATGAACATCTGCAAGCCCGAAAAGCATTCCCCTCTATCCTGCCACACGCTCAAAATATATCCGACTTTCAAAACTTTTTATGCGGTTTCCCCCCCGCCCGCGGGGGCACCGCAGAAAAAAGGGAAATTATAAACATGAAAAAAAAAGGGATGGAGA
>CAMWVP010000062.1 GCA_947177735.1 uncultured Clostridia bacterium | reverse complement strand
AAGAACGTAAAAGATTCCGACATAGACGGCAGCGGTCTGGGGCTGTATATCGCTTCGGCACTTATGGCTAAAATGAACGGTGAACTTATATGTTCAAGCAAGGGGAGAGGGCTGACAGTGATTTTGATGATCCTGCTGTCGTAGTTTATTGTATAATGTATCTCGGAGAATTATAGTCTAAAGCAACACCACAAAACAATTTCACACAAGTCATAAACGAACTTCTGCACCATTGCAAAATATTCCGATATCCTAAAAGTATAAAATATCATATATGCACATAGCCACCTGAGAGCGTTTCTAAGGTGGCTGTATTTTTATAGTGTAAGTTTTCAGTCAAAGTTGGTGCGGTCAATTCTAAGTCGTTTCCGTTCGGCTGACGTGGTGCTGTTCATTATTGAAAAAGAGATAGTTATTAGCTCATTGCAACAGTTGTTAACACTATTTTAGTCGAGCAAGCCCTTCGGTACCAAAGCGGTTGCCGGGATCAATATTGCAAATTTCCTGATATAATTGTTTGGCTTCGGGCAGTCTATTCATGTCTTCATATAACTTTGCCAGTACTGTTCGAGAATGCAAATTTTTAGGATCAATCTTTATAGTTTCAAGCAAATATTTTTCCGCTTCCGCTTCACGTCCTTTTTGTCTTGAGAGCAGCCGCCCTAATTCCGTGCGCGATTGAATATGTTTAGGATCAATCTTTATAGCTTCAAGCAAAAATTTCTCCGCTTCCGCTTCACGTCCTTTTTGTCTTGAGAGCAGCCGCCCTAATTCCGTGCGCGATTGAATATGTTTAGGATCAATCTTTATAGCTTCAAGCAAAAATTTCTCCGCTTCCGCTTCACGTCCTTTTTGTCTTGAAAGCAGCCGCCCTAATTCCGTACGGGCTGGAATTTGTTTTGGATTATATTCTATTACTGCAAGTAATTTTTCTTCCGCAAGAATATTATCTTTTCTATTGGCTGCCCAGATTCCCCATTCTGTATATAATTTTGCCATCAACAAATCATTTTCTATCTCAGGTGCAAGGTCGTCTAAAGCAGTTTTAATCGTAAAACTACTTCCAGAGAGGTTACTCTGGTGCTTTGCCCACAAAGCACCTAAACATAAATATGTTTTTCCAACTCGTGAAAGGTTTAGGCTTCCTTCTTGTATCCGAGAATATATGTTTTTTAAATAACCCCAGTAATTGATGTCGCCAATTGGGTACTTGCTGCCCTTTTGCACTTCTCGCTTATTTATGATATTTGTTAAAAATACTTCGATTTCATTTTCATCCATGACATCTATTAAATTGGATATCACCGAATCAATGGTGACTTTGTCTTTATTAAACAGGAAAAACAGTTCTGCGATAACATCATGTTTAGGCTGTAGTGTCTTACTTCCTTCCCGGTAAACTACCGGTTCAACATGTCGCGGTACAAATCGCTCGCATAGCCGGGTTCCCAATTTGCGCTCATTCAAACCAAAGTATTTGCAGAACAGCGACAGCGACAATGGTGTATTGAAAACTTTAAGGGCTGCAATTACGCCATATAGTTGTATGTCTGTATCTACATTTCCAAACTCCCGTTGAATCAAATCACCCCATTCTTCCCAATCTAATTTGATGCTTCCCAGTTTAGATGTGATTTTTTTCAACTCAAACAAGGTACGGTAAATCAATTCTACCAAACTGATATTCGGTTTCCCATACTGGCGTAATATATTGTTTATAACAGATAATTGATCCGCTTCACTTATTGCATCTTCTTTTACCAAGTAGGAAGTGCTTTTTTTAAGTATGGTTTTTCTTCTTTCCCCACTTTCCGGAAAATAATGAGTCTGATAATTTTTTAATTGATATTCCCTAGTCGGGTTGAGACCTTGCAGCACGACGAGATTCGTATCATCAAACCAGCGCAGTAATAAATCGCAATCCGGATCGGCAAGCAGCGTAAGCCTGTTTTCCCGCTTTGCCATGAGCAAATGTATCTTGGAATTATGAGGCCACCTTGCTTGTAAACTTGAAAAAGATTCCCTCCCTTCAAATGGATTATCAATGCATAGCAATATGCTCTGCCCCGCAGGCGTAAATTTGAGCAAACAATCAAAGAATCGATCTGCCGCTTGTTCCGTTATAGTCTCTTTGTTTGATAGTGACATCCAGACTGTCA
The DNA here is from genome assembly GCA_947177735.1 of uncultured Clostridia bacterium. Classification (GTDB taxonomy): domain Bacteria; phylum Bacillota; class Clostridia; order Oscillospirales; family Ruminococcaceae; genus CAG-115. The sequence continues at coordinate 15,623 of CAMWVP010000062.1, read as the reverse complement.
AGTGCCCCGAAGAAGCCCACTGCACCGCTGCACGCATCATCAGGCTTGTTTTTCCCTGACCTCCGTTTCCTGCAATTATAACAGGAGTACCGTTTTGAATTAGTTTCTCTATTGCCTGTGCCGCTTCTGTGTGTGGAACATCTTCATCTGCACTAATGACTTGGAGCATGGTGTGGAAATTATTATCGACAGTAAAAAAGTTTTTAATTGTCGAATTGTTGCAGGAAAATTTTGCGTCATTGATATAGCCGGAAGTAATCAATGTTGCAATATTGTTGATTCCTTGGACATCCAGTTGTGTTTTTATTTGAGAAACCGCTTCAAATATTTGCGGTAAATCCGCCAGCATTTCAGAAGCTTTTTCCAGATGGTTCTGAATTAAAATATCATGTATCCATGCTGAAAAATCCGGAATAGTCATCCACTGTTCCATTAAATATGATATGATAATTTCAGCTTCTTCCTTGCTTGCAATTTTAGAAGCGGCCATATCGCTTGCACTGGGTAAAACGTTACGTTGCAAACAAGTTTCCCAATACCCCAAAATATCTTCTTCAAGAGGAACGCCTAAATCCTCTTGCCGGTACTTTCTTTGTTCGCAGTATCGTGCATATGCCATACTTGATTTTTCACGAATGACATTCAGTGTTTCTTTAATATGGTTGCTATTTTTGTTTTTAAAATGATCAAAGATTGTTACCAGTGATCCAACAAATCCAATTGTCGTATTAAGATCTTTGATTGCATCCAAAATATTATTATACATCTAATCACTCCTGTTCTCTATATAAATTTGTTGACCTTTTTGACCAATCCGGAATCTAAAATTTTGTCACAATTAAAAGGTTCACAGGTATATATTTTCAAACACATCCTTAGTTTACACTTCAATCTCATAATCCTGCTTATTGAGAAAAATCATACCTTCCCATATTCTATTATAGTATACTTTGGTATGTTTTTCAATGCCCTTTGCGCAAGATGTCAAAGTCCCGCGCAAAATGTAATGTTTTCGTCTATTTGCATAAAAATTGCAGTATTTTTTGTGCGATTTCACAAACGTTTGAGATTTCAATTTGTTGAAGTCCAAACCTTTGAAATTGGGAGTCAGGTACAAACGAAATGATTACTTCACAGCCTCATAGACATTCCCATAAGTTTTCCTTAAGTTTACGCACAAATACAGCCTTGATCGTTTATGTGATCAAGGCTGTTTTATATCGAATATTGGCTGCTTTGGTTGTTGTGTCCATATTGGAGGTTTACAGTCGTGCTTAAACAGGAGTGCCCTAAAGCGCCGGATACCGTCATAATATCCACTCCCTGATTGACTAAAATCGAACAGAACAGATGACGGAAACTATGCAAGCCATAGAACGGCAGGTCATGTTTTTCGCAAAATTCGTTCAGCCAACCGTATGGTGTTTGGTTGTTCATCGGCTCGCCGTTCCATTTAACAAAAAGACGGTCTGTTTCCACCCATTTATTGCCGAGCTTTAGTGCTTCGTTGTCCTGTTCCTCTTTAAATTCACGGAGCATTGTAATGATCTCTGAGGGAAATTTCAATGTTCGTTGAGATTTTCGGGTCTTTGTGGTATCGGTGCAAATACCCTTTTCGGCGGTGTAATTTGACGTTCTGCGAACACTTATCATACCGCTTTCCCAATCAATATCTTTCCATTCCAGACCGAGAAGTTCACCGCGTCTAAAACCGCTGTAAATCGCCAGATTAAAAAATACGCGATACTTTAACGGCTCACTGTTAAGCAGATCGAGAAACTTTGCAACTTCATCGGGTGTATAAATTTGCTTTTCTTTTTGTTCGATTTTCGGTATCGTTACCTTTGTGCAGGGGTTATCCGAGACCACTCCCATTTTCACACCATACGAGAAGATATCCGAAATAAAGCTGAGATAATGACGGATCGTCTTTGGCGCGAGTGCACCGCCCGTGCGCTCATTTGCTCCCTCTTTCGAGAGTGAATTGACAAATGTCTGAAGTTGGCGCGGAGTTATCTTATCCATTCTCATATGCCCTATAACGGGATAAATCCTGCCGCGAAGCTGCAATAGACGCTCATATGTAGTATTGCGTAGATTAGGGCGAGCATATTCCTCGAACCACTCCTCGCAAAATGTTTCAAACTTTACCGCTTTGGATTGAAAGCCTTTTTTGCAGTTTTCCTCAAAGAGAACGGCTTGTCTGTTGAGTTCCTTTTCGATTTGCTTGGGCGTCATTCCCTCATCGGGAACCCACGTCATACACTGAAATATCTGTTTGCCGTTCACATCGTATCCGCAGCTAACTCTGATCGAGTAGCTGTTTTTTCTTTTGGTTATATTCGCCATTGTAAACCCTCCTCATTTACAATGCGGCGTATTTCTGCTATTATATCATAGCACTTCCTCGCTTTAAAGTCAAGATGTATTTTTGAAATACGCGCAAATTTTTATCGCTTTCTTTCATACGGTTTAAGAAATTTTTCGAGCCGCTGTTTCAAATTAAGGCTCTCGATAAATCTCATTACCTTGTCGAATTTTTCTTGCAAGGCTTGGAACATAGACCGAGATTTTTTCAGTTCCGTGTTCAGAACCGCCACTGCATTTTACTGTTCCATTAATTCTTCGGTCAACATTTGCCGTTCTTCTTTGAGCGTAAATATTTCCGCAGTCAAAGCGTGAACTTGATTACCTATCCTAGCATTTTCGGATTTCAGCTTTGCGTTCTCATCACGGAGCGCGACCTCATCTTCCACCGAGGAATAAAATTCGTCAAACTTGTATTCGAGGGTATGAAGTTGATCGGAAATTCTGCTGTTCTCGCTGCGGAGTTCTTCATTTTTATTTTTCAAAGTGAGGTTTTCTGCCCTCAGAGAAATATTTTCTTCCTCTGCTTTCCGAGCGGTAACATAATGCTTAGCAGTCGAAATAAGATTTTTGTAATCGGATTTGTTTATTGCCACCTTATTCAATGGCAGGTTCGCGGACTTGATTTCATCAACGCCCTCCACTTCCGAGATTTGATTTTCAATTTCGGCAAGCTGCTCCTCGGTCTTTTTAAGTTTAAATTCGGCGACAGATAAATGCTCTGCAGTGCTGCCCTTAACCCCGCGCTCCAGATCGTAACCGCGCGCCGTGATAAAATCGTAATACTCATCTTGCAGCCGCGAGTAGCTGTCCCGACCTTTCCAAAATTCCGAACAGTTGATGCGCTTGCACGGATTTCCTTTTCGGTCTTTGCCATTGATAACCGGAATGTATGTAACGTGCATGTGCGGAGTGGCTTCGTCCAAATGTATGACAGCCGACACAACGAAATCCTCTCCAACTTTTGCAGTAACAAAATTGTATACGTCCTGAAAAAATTTCCGAGTGCGTTCTTTGCCTAAGCGTTCAAAAAAATCTTTATCCGAGGTAATTACAAACTCGCACATTACGTTGCTCTGCTTTCCGCCTGTCAAACGCAGATTTCCTTTTAGGTTATGCTTCTTCCTTATACGCTCAAATTCTTGTTGATATGTTGCAGCCTCTATCTTCTTCAAGTGGAAATTTTCCGACGAGCGCGAGAGGTCAATGTCCTTGTTGGAGTAATTTTTGTTCTGGCGCTCATTGTGACGTTCGAGTAGGGGTATTGCGTTCATCTTGTGGTTCGCGTTTCGGATTATGGCATAGCTCATAGTTTTCACATCCTTTCATCGTTACGGGAAACTTTTAAAAAATCTATTTCAACGAAATAGTTGTAACCCACTAGGACTATTTTCTTTGGGAAAATAGTACGTGGGGCAGCCGTTCCCTCTGCACTCCCTTATGCGGCATTCGCCGCGGAGAATAAAAAATGGTTAGGGTTGACTTACGCAAAAAATATTTTGTGAGAATAAATTGGTTAGCTAAGACTTACGCGAAAAATATTCGGCGAGAAAAAATTGGTTATCCTAGACTTATTCAAAAAATATTTCGGGAGTGTAAAATTGATTGGGATAGCTAAATATTTCTTGCTGTTGAAAATAAAAACTTGGAGGGGCAGAGAAATTTCTCCGAGAACTTTTGCAAAGATAGGTCTGCCCTCTTAATTATTTTTCAAGCACGTGACGGTTGGTGACGGCAGTGACGGTTTTTTGCACACCGCCGCCACTCTCATAAAAACCGTCACAACTGTCACGAACCGTCACGGACTTTGTGAAATTCAAGTCTGCGACCGTCGTGATCGCGGCAGCTTTTGTAAATTATTCCATACTCATTGAACAGCCGACCTGCGTTGACGTTCAATCTTTTCGTAATGGAATTGATCGGAATATTCGCAGAAATTATTTCAGAAAGTTCCGTTGCTGTTCCAGACCAATCGGGGGCGTTTGGGGTAACGATCTCTGCAATCTGTTCCAACAAAATATCCGGCGGCTCTTTCCATAATTCCGTTTCGGCTTTTTCGAGTTCCCAAGTAAGGGTTTCGATATTTCTTGTGAGGTACAGCTTTTGGTCTTGCTGATCGCGCCCAGAACTCTCCAACGTCGCGGCATTAGCGGTTCGCTTTTCCTTGTGGAGCATAAACGCTCCGTCTGCTGCGCCGAGTAAGCCGTTAGTTCCGGAGATCATATCAAAGGTATCATCGGATTTTTGTTTTCGGGTGTGATGAACAAGGAGCAGGCAGATACCCGTGCTGTCTGCGAAATGTTTAAGCTGCGTGATAATCTCATAATCGTTGGCATAGCTGTATGTATCGGCACATACCTCGCGAACTTTTTGCAAGGTATCAATGATAATAAGCCGAGTGTCCGAATGCTTTTGAATAAACTCCGTTAGTTGTTCGTGCAGACCTCTTCCGAGTTGATTAGCGGTAACGGCGAAGTGAAGATTTTCGGTGCTCTCCGTTCCGAACATTCGGTACAGTCTCTCTTGCAAACGGCGGTAATCGTCCTCCAAAGCAAGGTACAAAACTGTTCCTTTGTGTACCGGATAATTCCAGAGAGCCGTTCCCGTGCTGACATGGTAGGCAAGCTGCGCCATAAGAAAACTTTTGCCCAGCTTAGGCGCTCCGACAAACAAATATGTTCCCGAATACAGCAGCCCCTTGATGATCGGCGGCTTGCCGTTGTACACCGTATCGTAAAGCTCGTCCATTGAGATCGTGTTCAAGTTCATTTGTACACCTCCTTACGCTACGGTTTTCAGATAGTCGAGCAGCGCTGACTTCGATACGAGAATTTTTCCGCGCTTGCCTTGACCCGTTCTGATGTGCGGCAGTTTATTCTGAAGAACCAACTGACGGACGGTATGCTCGGACAATCCGCTAACCTGCTCCGCACATTCCTTGATTGTAAGCATTTCCATTTGCTCATTGATTGACGTAGGCGGTGCGGTCGGAAGTTCTTCGACTTCAATCAGTGTGTTCAACAGGTTGACCACCTGCTGTATAAGTTCCTGCTTGTTTCTCATTGTCATAAAATGTAGTCCTCCTTGTAGTAAATAGTTTTGAGAGAAAAAACACTTCCATATATTCCGGTCACTTAGCCCCCTGTTTTTAAACCCGTTTTTTTATTTTTTGCAACTTTCCTTAATATTTTGTATGCTTGCACAATTTGCGATAAATTTCAGCCTTTTTCTTGTGCAAAGTGACATTGGAATTTCAATTTATAATTTTGCCTCTCACTTATAACTAAAACGCGATAAAGAACTTTTTAAATCGTTATAGGCAAACCCGACGGAATATGCAATCCCACAGCACTAACAAGGTGCTGTGGGATTTTACATTATATATAGTAATATTCTCCTAAAACATTTTTAATTTGTTATATTGCTAAATACATATGTTGGTATTTGTGATAAAGAACTAATTCAACAAGCTTTTGGAACGATATTTTTGTAATAAACACATCTTGACATCGTAAAGATGATGGCGTATAATAAACTTGACACTATAAAGTTCGGAGATGAAACAAATGAAAGATAAGAAGAAAGTCTGGAGAAAGATCATGATTCCTATTTCCATTATGGTTGCTATTATTGTTATGCTTTTTACAGTCTGGGTCATTATAAGTCCCGGAACGATAAGAACATATAAGGGAGAAAAAAGCCTGTCGGAAAAATTTGTGATGGATATAGACGGTTCACCAAACGGCTTTTTCATCAACAGCATAAATACCGATAATCCTGTTCTCCTGTTAGTTTCAAGCGGTCCGGGAACAGACGATTATGTGTTTACCGACAAATATAAAGATATGAAGCTGGAAGAAGATTTCACGGTAGTCTATTGGGATTACAGGTCAATGGGGATAGCTTATGACAAAGATTACGATACCGAGCAGATCGCCCTTGAAAACCTTTTGAATGACACTTATGAAGTGACGCAGTATCTCAAGGGACGATTCTCAAAAGATAAGATATACATCATGGGTTTTTCAGGCGGGTCACATATTGCGCTCAGAGTAGCAAAGCAGCATCCCGAGGATTATTATGCCTATATCGGTATGGCACAGGCAGTTACCGACTCGGACGAGCAAACCGAATTGATGTATGATTTTATGAAAGAAGTGTTTACTTCCCGTAATGATAAGGCTTCTTTGAAGAAGCTGGAGGAATGTGTGGATAAGCCTAATGACGGAAGCATACAAATGAAGGCAGACTGGGCTGATTATGTTTACCTGCTTCATAAAGCAGGCGGCGGTACGATCAAGGATAAGACAGAGTTTGAGGGGGTCGTCCTTCCAATCACCTTCTGCAAGTGCTATACCGTTAGTGAAAAGATCAATTATGTAAAAGCGATGAAGATGTACCGCACGACGCCGTTAGCAAAAGAACTATCGGACTTTGATTACAGGACAGAGATACCGAAGCTGAGTATCCCCGTGTATTTTATCAGCGGCGAGTATGACTACAACTGTCCGTGGGAGCTGGTCAAAGACTATGAAAAAATTCTCGAAGCGCCCGACAAGGGCTTTTACCTGATACCCGATGCGGCACATAGTCCTTTGTGGGAAAATCCCGAAAGGACCTGTGAGATTTTGAGACAAATAAAGGAGAAGAATACCGATGAGTGACAACTATCATCATGGCAATCTCAGACAGGCATTGATAGATGTCGGGATAAAGATCATAAACGAGAGCGGCGAAGCAAATCTTTCCCTTCGTAAAGTGGCAGCACGGTGCAAAGTATCTCACGCCGCCCCGTATGCTCATTTTAAGGACAAGGACGAGCTGGTCGAAGCGATAAAAGCAAGCGTTACCGAGCGGTTTATGGAAGAACTCTCTGCGGCAGTCAATAATTCGCTTGATGCAGAAAGAGCTTTGGTCGATATGGGCAGGAGCTATGTTTCTTTCTTTGTTCGCAGACCTGATTATTTCAGGTTTTTATTTGGAAATCAGAATTTGACTGCACATATTCGTTCCGATAAACAGTATGAAAATGATTACCCGCCTTTTGTTCTGCTAAAGGAAACATACTTGAAATATCTTAAAGAAAAACAGCTTGATAAAAGCGAGGACGAACAGGAGATCGAGCTGCTCAAACTATGGGCTTCTGTTCACGGGCTTGCAGCGATAGCCTGTATATCGGGAGTAGTGACTTCATTTGACTGGAATGACAAAATATTCAGTGATCTGCTGATTCGATAGAATATCTGATTTGTTAAAAATAATCTTAGCCTATTGGAGTACTTCCTTTTCGCTCCGCACAACTCCAAATCAGCATTGTGAAGCATACTACAAGGTACTTGAGAATGTTGTAACAATTGTACTAAATAACACAGTTTTACAAAAATACAATTATAGATTGGGGGACAGATCCATCGCGGGGCGCGTTTTTTCGTTTTTATGAATCATTGCTTAGCAATCTAGTGGGTGATAATTTTAGGATACCTGTCCTAAAAGACGTTATCCTCAACTAACTTGCTCACAATCACGCAACTGAAAAAACTGTTAGGAGAAACTAACTATTCAAAAATAAAAACAAGTTAAGAAGAAAGTCGTCTATTAGCTTGATAAATGGAAGTTGAGCGAGAAACGGTCTGCTTATGTTCTAATGAAAACAGAAACATTCATTAAATGTATAGCTCTTAACGGGTATATAACCTATTTTAACATGTTCGAGATATCTGATGTGATAAAAGTCTTGGAATAATGCTCGCCGCAATCAACCGTGACAATCTCTGCTGCATCGGCGAGCTGAAGGGATCGATCAACTAAAATTTGAATTGGCAAAGCCGAAAAAGAAATCAATCAACGTGATTATTATTGACATAGGAGTTGCTTTTAAAATATAACCTAAAACAACAAAGTTCAATTATCGATAGAACAATTGAATTTTTTGGCAGCCAACCGTACATTTTTCAGATCCGATAACAGCTCGCGATCATCGGTATAGCGTTCATCCGGCTTTATCTCTACCATTTTGCGTATTATCGCGGCAAGCTGCGGATTTATCGGCGAAAGCCCCGCACGAAGCTCGCTGTCATCGTCCATACGGGTCATTGGATCGCATGGATTTTCCAACGTCAGCGCATAATACAAAACCGCTCCAAGGGAATAAATATCCGTCCACGGACCCTGACTGCCGTAATGCTGATACTGCTCCAGCGGCGCATAGCCGGGCTTCAGTGCGACAGTAATACTGTTTTCTCCGTTGTATGAAAAGGGTCTTGCGTTGCCGAAATCAACTATCCTGACATTCCCGTCAGACGTTATCATGATATTGTCGGGCGAAAGATCGCGGTGAATAATGTTTTTTTCATGAATAAGGGTAAAAGCGGAGGATATTTTGAGAGCGGCAAACAGCGCCTGTTCCGCACTGATCCTCCCGTATCTTTTTGTGTATTCGGCAACCGACAGACCGTCAACATACTCCATAGCGTAATAGGCCGTTCCGTTTGCGGAAAAAACATCGTACACTTTAATGACGTCGGTGCTGCTGCCGAGATGCGATAAAATCTCCGTCTCGTTAAAAAAGCGCTCCCTGCCTTTTTTAAAGTCATCCTCATAGCGATACGATATTGCGTCGATGGTAATGCGGTCCGGAATACGCACCGCTGTCCCGACGGGGAAATATTCCTTTACGGCGACTCTGCGCTCGGCGTCCGTATCATACGCGAGATATATTATCCCAAAGCCGCCGCTTCCGATGACCTTGCCGATAACATAACGATCATTGAGCGCTGTTCCCATTGCCAGGGCGTCCAATTGAGTTTTCCGCATTTATCTCCCTCCGTTTGATATTTCAAAGCTTTTTGTGCTGTTTTCCCCGCCTCCGGCGGGGAAAACAACCTGAAATGTTTAATCGGAACATCAATATACTGCTTTATAACATTATACAACAAACAAAGAAAAAATGCAACACAGATCACGGCTCGGGGTAAGCGGGATAATTTCCTGCCGCGTGCCCTGAGCCGTGCTTCGATCTATTTGTTCCAGATAAATTCGCACGCCTCCTCGTATCCGAGGTCGTGCTCTATAGAGTAGATGATCTTCGCGTCGGTCATATCCCGCGCGTAAAGTACCTCCTTTTTCGCGGTCTTGAGCATACGCTGCACCTCGTCGAAATCCAGACCGAGGAAAAGGCATATCTTTATCAGCTGATCGCGCGTGGGTACGCGTCTGCCGTTGAGTATCTGATAGCCGTGGCTGCGCTCAACGTTCAGCGCCCGTATAATTTCCGTATGCGGAACATTCTTTTCCATAAGATATTTGTTTATCAGAATGTGTATGCTGGGCGCTTTGTTTTCAAGAACGGCGTTTTCGTCAAAATTTTCTTCCTCGCGCACCTTTTTTTCCAAATCTACCGTCTTGATCATAATCATTCCTTTCCACGGTTATGCCTTTTCCAAGGCTGCCGATTTAACATACAGGCAGCAAGTCTGGAACGTCAGTCCCTGACCTGTTTTGGCTATCTCGGACTGCGGCAGGACAAATGTGATGACCTCCGGAACGGGCGTAGACTGTTCGCGCATTCCAAGATAGAACGGGGCATCCTCAGCCTGACGGGTGAGGTTATCGCCTATCGTTAATATATTTGTATTCCAGCTCCAGTCCTCGTTTACTGCTATGGGATTAAAATACAATTCCAGATTGCCTCCGTCGGCGGGGGTTCTGGAGGCAGCCGCTTCCTCAACGTAAAGAGTGAACTTAATATCTCCGCCGAAAGCTTCAAGCGTGGACTTCGGGATCATCTCGCTGCCCTCCCAGTCGCCGGGGTAGGAATCGTTGAGCTTGATGATCTCCGCGTTGCTTCCCGGCTCAAGCTCCCCGGGGAAGTATTTATCGATAGTCGCCGACTTAACGATCGTATTAAGTACATTGAACCGGAGCTCCTCACCGCCAAGCGAGGATATGTTTTCCTTGGTGATAACAAACACGAATTTATCGGCATTACCGCTGAGCCGGTACTTATTCTTATTATTGACGGTCATATTGCGGGCGTTCACGATGACCGGTCTATTACGGTTATCCACCGCGCCGAGCTCCATAATATAATCGTGGAAATAACCGTCGAACACATCATTGTACTTTTCAAGCTCGAGCGTGATCTTTACGTCGCTGTCGAATTTCTCGAGGAGAGACTGCGGAATGCCGTTGCTGTGCCCGAATTGGCCGGGATATTTCGTGTCGATCTGTATTACCGTCTTGTCTGCTTTCTCTACGGTCGCCGATCTGATATACAGGTTGTTTGAGTTAAAGCAAAGCCCGTTTACATCAAGCTTTGCGATCTCGCTTTTCGGCAGCGTGAAAACAAACTTGTCGGGAACGTCTACGGAGCCGAGTTCAAAGAAGTAATCCCGCGCCCACGGCGTATGAGAGGAGTTTTCGACCTCAATAGCCACTTCCGTCCAATCCGAACTGTACGGACAGATATAGGCGTTGATTTTCTCTATATCGCTTTCCATTTTCTCGTATTCTATGTCAAGGGTTATCTTTACGTTGTCGTTGAAGGATTGCAGGATATCCAGGGATATGAAATTGCTCAGTGAGTTATGCTCTCTGCTGTTTATATTTACGCGCACCGCGTCCCCGCCGGGTTCGAGCTCCGCGGGATCGTAAGCCTCCAGCACCGCCGATTTCACGAACATATTCCACATCCAGAACTTCAGACCGGATATATTGTCGATATCGCTGCGGCTTAAAACAAACGAGAACTCTGTCTGCTCGGGGAATATAGTGTATTCCCCGTTGGAATCCTCGCTGTAAACGCAGATTCCCTTGTTGAACGCCATGACGTCAAGCCTGGTGTCGTTTCTGTCGACTATCAGGATAGAGTCGCCCTCCCACTCCGAGGACGGGAGGTGCTCCAGCTCGAGCGTGATCTTAACGTCGCCGTCGAACCTTATCAAGTTATCCTTGCTTATCTGCTTGCCCGTGCGGGTCGCGGGATAGCTGCTGTCCATCTCAAAGAACAGCTTGCCGTCTTTCATTTCGGGATAAAACGAGCTGTAAATGATGTCATCGTCCTTAACGCTTGAGCTGTCCGAGCCGGGAGTGGAGCCGCCGGGTGTCGAACCGTCGGAGGTCGAGCCGTTCGGATCGGACGTGATATCGGGATTCTTCTGCTTGTTTAAGCCGACGACGATGCATATCGCGATGACTATAACAAGCGCCGCCGCGGAGCATATCGCCGCTATCATCGTTACCTTCTTGGTGGGCTGCGCCTGCTCTGCCGTTACGGGCGCTGTCCGGAGGGCGTCATCGCCAGTATCGGAAACGGCGTCTGCGATCTCATCGGGCGTGCTGCTCTCGAATATCTCGATCTCCTCCGCAATGTCGGAATCGCTGCCCATGACAGTAGCGGGAATATCATCGTCCAACGGAGCCGCCGTGGTATGCGCAACGGTGTCTTCCTTTTCCTCGGGCTCGTCCTTTAAGTCCTCGGCGCTGAGCTCTATCATCTCCGGCGTAAGCGGCGCGGAAACGGACTTTAACGCCTTGCGCAGATCGATAGCGCTTCCGTAGCGGTCGGACGCGTTTATCATCGTACACTTTTTGAGTATCACCCAGAGCGAGTCGTTTATCTTATACTTGTTTTCGTTGAACTCCTCGTCGCTGTCCATACGCGCGTAGGGGTCGTCTATGATGACCTTGGTCAGCGCGTAGTACATCGACACACCCAGCGAGTAAATGTCCGTCCAAGCGCCCTGTTTGCCCTTTTTGGTGTACTGCTCGATAGGCGTATACCCGGGCTTCATCACCACCGTGAGGTTGGAGGAGCTTTCCGTAAGTATCTGCCGCGCCGCGCCGAAATCTATCAGCTTTACCTTTCCGTCGCTGCATATCATAATGTTGTCGGGCGAGATATCCCTGTGCAGCACTCCCGCGCTGTGGGTTATGCTGAGCGCCGCGACGATCTTATCCATAACGTAAAGCGCCTGACCGTCGGTGAGCTTGCCGTGCTTCTTTACATAGTTTTTCAGCGTAATGCCGCTCAGATACTCCATTATCAGATACACGGTGCTGTTCGCGCGGAAATAGTCGTAAACGCTGACGATATTGGGGTTGCCGTTGAACTGCGAGACCATCTCCGCCTCGGTATAAAACTTCTCCGCGCCGCTTTCAAAGGTCTCGGCGGACTTCGCGTCGGCGACAGCCACCTCCGTGCCGCCCGGTGCGCGGTAGGAAATGCCGTTGGGATAGTATTCCTTTACCGCGATAGTCTTATCCATCCTTGTATCGTAGCCGAGATAGGTTATTCCAAAGCCGCCCTTTCCCATAACTCTGCCGATTATTATCTTGTCGTTGAGCTTTGTTCCCAACGGGAGCACCATGGGGTCGGGCGTAAACTCCGATCTGTTATATCCGCAGCAAGGGCAAGTTTCCGCTGCGTCTATTTCGGCAAAACAGCTTTCACAAAGCTTCTTGTTGTTTATCTCTATCATATCTACTCCTTTTAGTTACCGAACAGCTTGGCGATAAGCCGCTTTATGGGACTGTCGTTATCCGTTTGAGCGGAAAGGTTGGTCGGCACCTTCACCGGCTTCCGCTTTATCGGAACAGCCGCCAGCACATCGGCGAACTCGCGTGAGGACTGATACCTGTCGGTATACTTTACACCCATTGCCTTTGTGATGACGAGGCGTAAATCGGGTGGGATATCGTTCATATGCTTTTCCAGCTCCGAGTCGTCCTCAAACCTGTTCTGCGGATCCTCGGGTATCTGTTTTGTCAGCGCGTAATACAGCGACGCGCCGAGCGAATATACGTCCGTCCATTCTCCCTGCTTTCCGCTGCGCATATACTGTTCGAGCGGTGCGAAACCGGGCTTCAATATTACAGACAGCAACTGCGAACCCTCGGGGAACACCTGCCTTGCCGCGCCGAAATCCAGCAGCTTCACTCTGCCGTCGCCACAAAGCATGATATTGTCGGGAGAAACGTCTCTGTGAAGTACGTTCTTCGTATGGATACCTACCAGCGCGCTGGCGACCCTTTCCGCGATATACGCCGCTTGCTCCGCCGTAACGGTGCCGACGCGGTTTACGTAATCCTTGAGCGTAATGCCCGAGAGATATTCCATTGTAAAATACGCGGTATTGTTTTCATAAAATAATTGATAAACACTGACGATGTTTGGATTTTCCGAGAACTCGGAAATGAAGCCCGCCTCATTGTAAAATTTTTCTACGCCTTTTCGGAACAGCTCGACGGACTTCTGGTCGCGAACCATAAGCCCGGTTTCGCCCGCGCTCCTCAGCGCTATCTCTACGGGAAAGTATTCCTTTATGGCAATAATATGATCATACTTAACGTCGTAAGCCTGATATGTAATACCGAAGCCGCCCTTGCCGAGAACTCTTCCGATAACAAAATTTCCCATAAGTATGCTTCCCGCAGGCAGAACCATCTTATCGGGAACATAGCTGTCCGAGGAAAAGCCGCATTTCTTGCATGGCTCTTTTTTTATTGCCGTAAAGCAGCTCGAACACAGCTGCTTGTTACCGAAAGTGAACATTTGCAGATCTCCTTACATCTATTATAACATATTTGGACATAAAAATCAATCCGACTCCTGCGACTCTGTTGCGTCGTCCGTTTCAGACGCGGTTTCGGGAACAGACGGAGTTTCCGCCGTTGACTGCTCGGAGGGCGCTTCACCAGTTTCACTCTCGGTTGACGGCTCGCTTATTTCGGAAGTGCTCTGCGCTTCGGAGGTAGTCGGCTCGCTTGTGTTATCCGAGGTCGGCGGTTCGCTTGGTTCGGAAACGGTTGCGCTTGACGATTCGGAAGACGTTGAGCTTGTCGGTTCCGAAACGGTCGAGCTTGACGATTCGGGGGGTGTCGAGCTTGTCGGTTCGGAAGAGGTCGAGCTTGACGATTCGGAGGACGTTGAGCTTGTCGGCTCAGAAGAGGTCGAGCTTGACGATTCGATAGCGGAGATATTCGACGGTTCCGCCGTTGAGTACGAGCTTTGAGTGCTGTCCGAGCTGTCGCTGCTCTCACCCTTGGCGAGGAAGAACACCAGGCACGCTGCCGCCGCGGCAATGGCAGCTGTTGCAATTATCAACGGCAGCAGCAGACTTTTCTTTCGGGGAGCGTCGGGCGCCGAGCCGCTTATTCTGACCACTCCGGGCGTTATAGGCGCTTCGCCCTCCTCGAGATGGATAATGCCGCATATGGCGGTATAATTGTCGCCCTTGTTCTCCGCCCGCAGTATATGCCGCTTGAGCATATATTTCAGCCAGACCTCCGCGCTGTCGGATTTCAGCAGATCCATCTCCATTTCGGTCTCGAAAACGTACTCCCAGAAGCCGTCGCTGCATATCAAAAAAGCGTCACCGTTCTGCACTTCGATGGGCTGATAACGCTTTTTGATATTCAGTACCTTCTCGGCGCCAAGCACCTTGAGCAGACGGGAGCGATCCTCGTTCCCGCGGATATCCTCCGGGCGCATCATTCCCATATCCACCGAAGCCTGACAGACGGAGTGATCCTTGGTCGCGGCGATTATCTTCCCGCCGCGGAAATAGTACACCCTGCTGTCGCCGACGTTCGCGTAGATAAATCTGCCGTTTTCCGTAAACGCCGCGGCAACGGTGGTTTTGCCACCGTCGCCATTGTTCAGTACTTCAATATTAGCTTCCTCAAGAAGCCTCGCTATCTCCTCGTCGGTATAGTTTCCGCGGCAGCTGCGCTCAAAGTAATCGATCGCCGCCATGGAAGCTTTTTCGCCGTCGGTATGTCCGCCGAGACCGTCTGCGACGATAAATATACCGCTCTCCGGGAGAGTGAGGCACGAATCCTCGTTTATTTCGTGCCCCCCCGGGCAGCTGTATTTTGCCGTATCAATAATCATACGCGATCCTTTCCGTTGTGTGCCTTAATATTTGATCTGGAAGAGCTGCTCCGCGCTTCCGAGATAGAAGTAAGAACCGTTGGGGATAAATACCGGAACGTTCGGGATAAGCTTCTGACCGTTTCCGAGATATGTACCGTTACTCGAGCCGCAGTCGATTATCTCATAGCCGCCGTTCGCCTGTCTTATCTGGCAGTGAACGCCGGATACTCCCTTCGCGTCAACGGGATAAGCCACATTGCACTTCTGCGCGTTTCTTCCGATAACGACGCTGCCGTTCACGTTGAACGTCCGATTTGCCATAATGCCCTTCATACCCGTGATAACGGCGCCGTTTGCGGACATTGCGGGAGCGGGACTATAC
>CAMWVP010000061.1 GCA_947177735.1 uncultured Clostridia bacterium | reverse complement strand
TGCCTTGCGCGAATGATCGCAAGCGATCACTCTGAGGTTTGACGACGCAGACGGCAGCGTTTTGCGCGAAGTGCAAAATGCGGCTATTGCCGATTTTGCCTCAAACGAGGTTTTTAGAGGTGCCCGTAATTGGAAAGAGGATAAAATGAAATACGACGTAATCATAGTCGGCGCGGGTCCCGCGGGAATTTTCACAGCGATCGAGCTGCTGCGGAAAGGAAGCCGCAAAAAGATACTGATAATCGAAAAGGGTCAGCCCGTCGAAAAGCGGCATTGTCCGAAGCAGCAGACCAAGACCTGTATGAACTGCAAGCCGCACTGTCATATAACGACGGGCTTTTCGGGCGCGGGAGCATTCTCGGACGGCAAGCTTTCGCTCTCCTGCGAGGTCGGCGGAACACTGCCCGAGCTTATCGGCGAGGATAAGGCACAAGAGCTCATAGCCTACGCGGACAAAATTTATCTTGAATTCGGAGCGGACGAGCGCGTTGAGGGCATTTCCGATCCCGACAAGATACGTGAAATACGTAAGAAAGCGATAAACGCCAACCTTAAGCTCGTCGACTGCCCGATACGTCATCTCGGCACAGAGATGGCACAGCAGCTTTACGCGCGTATCGAGAAGTATCTGCTTGACAGCGGTGTTGACATTATGTTCGGTACGACCTGCGACGATATTGTCGTCGAGGACGGGCGCTGTACGGGCGTGGTGTGCTCGGGCGAGATCATCGGCGGGCTCGATATCGTTATCGCGGCTGGCAGAAAGGGCGCAGACTGGCTGGAAAAAATATGCGTGGCTCACGGTGTCGCGCACCGCTCGGGAACCGTTGACATCGGCGTGCGCGTCGAGGTGCGCAATGAGGTTATGGAGGAGGTCAACGAGGTGCTGTACGAGAGCAAGCTCATCGGCTACCCCGCGCCGTTCCGCAATAAGGTGCGCACATTCTGCCAGAACCCCGGCGGCTTTGTCGCGCAGGAGAACTACGACGGCGGGCTCGCCGTTGTGAACGGGCACTCATATAAGAAGCTCAAAAGCGACAACACAAACCTCGCGATACTTTGCTCGCACAACTTCAGCGTGCCGTTCAATCAGCCGATACAGTACGCGAAAAAGGTCGGTGAGCTCGCGAATATGCTTGGCAACGGTCATATTCTCGTTCAGCGCTACGGCGACATACTCGACGGCAAGCGGACATGGGAAAAGGAGCTGTCGTTCTCCAATGTCAAACCTACGCTCCCCGACGCGGTGGCGGGCGACATCACGGCGGCAGTGCCCTACCGCACGATGACCAATATCATCAACTTCATCAAAGCGGTGGACAACGTCGTTCCGGGTTTTGCGAGCGGCGAGACGCTTCTCTACTCGCCCGAGCTCAAGTTTTACAGCAATCGCATTGAAATGGACGAAAATCTGAAAACAAATATCAAAGGGTTGTATTGTCTTGGTGATTCGAGCGGCTGGACGCGCGGGCTGATGATGGCGTCCATTATGGGCGTTCTTATGGGCAGGAAATTGCAGGAATTTGCTTAAGAGGCGCATATGGGAGACAGGGCGTAATGAGCAACCGTGCAGTCATGACAGGAGAATTTATGGAACTTCCATTTCAGATCACCGAGATACTCGAACGTCTTGAACGCTCGGGATACGGCGCATATGTGGTCGGCGGCTGCGTTCGCGACGCGCTGATGGGGCTGGAGCCGCACGATTACGACATAACGACCTCCGCGCTGCCGAATGAGACGGAGCGTGTGTTTTCCGACTGCCGCGTGATAGAGACGGGCATAAAGCACGGCACCGTCACGGTGTTGTACAAGGGGGTCGGCGTTGAGATAACGACCTTCCGCATCGACGGCGATTACGCCGACGGCAGACATCCCGACAAGGTGACGTTCTCGCGCCGTGTCGAGGACGATCTGTCGCGGCGCGACTTTACGATGAACGGCATAGCGTACAGCCCGAAGATCGGTTTTGTTGACCCGTTCGGCGGTGAGGAGGATATCCGCTCGGGCGTTATCCGCTGTATCGGCAGTCCAGAGCGGCGCTTCTCCGAGGACGCGCTGCGTATCCTGCGCGCCGTGCGGTTTTCGTCGACGCTCGGATTTGCGGTCGAGCGGGGCACTGCCGAGGCAATGACCGCGCACAGGAGCGATCTGCATAAGATTTCGGCGGAACGGATATTCTCCGAGCTGAAACGGGCACTATGCGGCGGGGAAATACAGCGCGTTCTTTCGGAGCACCCGAAGATATTCGCGGAGATACTGCCGCCGCTTGCCGAGCAGATAGGCTATGACCAAGGCTCGCGTTACCACGACAGTACGCTGTACGAGCACACCGCGCGTGCCGTCGGGGCTGTCCCGGACGAACCCGCGCTGCGGCTGGCGATGCTGTTTCACGATATGGGCAAGCCGCGCTGCCGCACTGTCGGGGAGGACGGTGAGTGTCACTACTACGGGCACGCCGGGATAAGCGCGGAGATCGCCGACGGGCTGCTCGTAATGCTGAAATGCGACAACGCCCTGCGCAGACGCGTCTGCAAGATCGTCAAGTACCACGACCTGCCCGTCGATACGTCAAGGCGCAGCGTAAAGCGCCGCCTGGCGAGGTACGGCGCGGAGCTGTTCCGCGACTTGATGCTCGCCCAGATCGCCGATGGTACGGCGCAGTCTGAGCTCGGCAGGACGCGCGTCGACGCGGCGCGGCAGTGTCTTGCGCTGGCGGATAAGATAGCCGCCGAACAGCCGTGTATGACGCTTAAGGAGCTCGCGGTGTCGGGGTGCGATCTGCGCGGGATAATGCCGCCGTCGCCGCTTATGGGCAAGGTGCTTGCGGAGCTGCTTGACGAGGTGCTCGAGGAGCGCTTGCCGAACAATAAGGAAGCGCTGCTGCAAAGAGCCGCGCAGATAGCGGTGGAGCAAAAAAACAATTGAATACCTTCTCTCCTGACAAATTTCGCTCGTCTGCATATAATGTTGCAGGCGAATATCGCCAAATAAAAGTTAGGAGAGTTTTTATGACAATTATATATATCAAATCGTTTACGCAGGCGCAGAAGGCGCTTGCTTTCCTGCAAAGACACGGGATACGCTGCATTGTTGAACGCAGCTTCGGCAAGGCGGGCTGCGGCTTCGCGCTGAAGATCACGGACAAAAACGCTGACCGCGCGGAGGTTTGCGCTCTGCTCGGCTCGATCGGAGTAAGATGTGATCTATCTCGATAACGCGGCAACGACCTACCCGAAGCCGCAGGCAGTGTACAAGATGTGGTCGCGCGCCATGAGCGCCTACGGCGCAAACCCCGGGCGCTCCGGGCACGCGTTCTCGCAAAGCACTGCCGAGGCTGTTTACCAAAGCCGCGCCAAGTGCGCGGAGTTTTTCGGCGCTGAGCCCGAAAACACGATCTTCACGCTCAACTGCACCCATGCGCTGAATTTCGCCGTTAAGGGCATAGCGCGGAACGGCTGCCATTTCGTGACAAGCGATATGGAGCACAACGCCGCCATTCGTCCCGTTTACGCGGCGGCACGGGATTGCGGCGGCTCGTTTGATATGTTCGAGGCTGTCGAGGACGAGGAGCAGACCGTCTACAACGCCGAACGCGCGATCCGTCCGAATACGGCGGCGCTCGTCTGCACCGCCGCAAGCAACGTTATGGGGTTGCGCACGCCGATCAAAGAGCTCGCCGCGCTCTGCCGCCGAAAGCGTATATGCTTTATCGTCGATGCGGCACAGGGCGCGGGAACGCTCCCGATAACCCTAAAGGACGGCATAAACATCATCTGCGCTGCCGGTCACAAAGGCCTGTACGGCCCGATGGGCACGGGTCTGATGATAACGGACGGCAGCTTCGAGCTGAAAACGATAATCGAGGGCGGCACGGGCAGCGCCTCCGAGAGTATATCGCAGCCCGATTTCACTCCCGACCGCTTTGAGAGCGGGACTATCAACACGGCTGGCGCTATCGCGCTCGGAGAGGGCGTCGACTTCGTCCGCCGGCTCACTCCTCAGCGGATACTTTCGCACGAGCTGGCGCTTTGCGAGCGGTTCTGCGCGGGAGCTTCGACGATACGCGGAGTGAGCTTATACAACCGCATAACTCCGCAAAACGCGCATTTGTACGCGCCTGTGGTGTCGTTCAACATCAACGGAATGTCCTCTACGGAGGGCGCGGCTCTGCTCAGCGAGGGCGGCTTCTATATGCGCGGCGGGCTGCACTGCGCGCCGCTCGCCCATAAAAAGATAGGTACGATAAACGGCGGTACGATACGCTTTTCTCCCTCCGCTTTCAGCACGAATCGTGATGTGGATATGCTGCTGAGGATGTTGGAAAGAATAGCTGCAAAACAATAAAAAAGCGCGGTGGAGAGAACGTCTCTTCACCGCATTTTTATGCAATTTGTGTATTATGCCCATTCGGCGTCGGGCAGCTCGCAGTGCAGCATAACGTCTCTGCTCCGCTTCATCATAGTGATAGCGCCCTTGATATCCCACTCGCTGGAGGCGAACGTGTACAACGCACTTCCGATAACAAGCGACTTCAGGAACTCGGCAGTTGACGGGAAAAAGTCCAGTGCCGCCTTTTTTATCGCCACCATCGAGCCGAGATAGTCGTTTTTCTCCAGAACATCAACGCTGTACGCCAGTCTTGAAAAGCCTATCTTCTCGCTGAGATCCCAGCCCAGAACGCCCGCCTTGGGAAGAAATTCGCGGAGCGGCTCGGTGAACATACACGTATTGTGGAACGCGCGCTGCGCGTCGCCCCTGAGCGTTTTCAGATCGAATTTCGGCTTGCCCGACAAGAACGCGTCAACGTCGGCGTACATTCCCGAAATATTGCAGCCTTGTGCAGTCTGATAGAACTTGATGAAGCTCTCCTTATCCTTGATGCCGAACAGCGTGTCCAACCACTGCGCAATGACCTCCTTATCCTTGCCCTCAAACTTCTGGAAGAAGTCGTCCAGTCCCAGTCCGCGACCGACGGCAGGGAGCTGCCTCAGTGCCGGGATAAGCCCCATAAGCACAGTAAACGCTCCGTCGGAGATCTTTTCCTTTTCGGTTTTTTCCGCGCAGCGCTTGTCTATATCGCCGCATACCTGCTTTGCAAGCTCCGCGAGCTCCTTGAGGTCCTTGTCGACATATTCTCTGCACTCCTTTGCCTCATCCGCAAGGTCAAGACCGCTCGTGTTCTCGGGATCGGCGTTTATCCCCGCCTCATAGAAAGACAGCGCCGCCAGCTCCTTGTCGTTGATAAACAGGATATATCCCTGCATATAGAAGTAACGCGCAATCTCCGCGGGCGTTTTGCAGTCCGGCAGTATCTTTTGCAGCTCGTTTCGGGAGTTCTCGAAATCCTTTTTGTTGTTTAAAGCGCCGATAAGTCGGAAACGCAGTTTTACGCTGCGCTGCTCCTCGGGAACGCTCAGCACCGCCGCGATTATATTATCGTATTCATCGTTGTCATAGCATTCGTCAAGTATCTTATAAAGCTCGTCATTATCGGAAATTTTCCCGTTTTCGTCCAATGTAATATTTGCCATTATTTAACTATCCTTTCGTTTAATACTTCTATTATACTCTTTTTTTACGGGAATGTCAAGTGTGGCAGTCCGCAAACGTCCTTAACCGCTCTGCAAGATCAGCCATACGTTATCGAAATTCCGCGCCGCGAGGTCGTCTCTGTGGATATAGAAATAAATTCGCCCGCAGTCGCCGAACATCAGTCGGAAATCGTAGTAGTTAACACTGTCGAGCTGAAACAGGAGGAGCCAGTCGCGGTTCGCCCACTGTTCGGTCTCCTGACGGTCACGGGGAGTTACTTCCTTCCAGTCGTTCCCGAGGTAGTATCCGCGCCGCGCCACAAGCTCGCATTCGCGCGTCATATTGCCCTGAATGATATTCGCCCAGCCGAGGAGCTTGGAACACTCGGGGTCTGTCTCGCTGTAAATTCCCAGACTTTCCTCCGCTGCTTCAAATTCCTCCCATTCCTGCACCATTTTCTCGCGCTGAACGATAAAATCCCCATAGCATTGATAGGATCTCTCGGAACGTGCCGTAATGCCGATCTCGGGGAAACGGTAGCTCTCCCCGAGCGCGTTTTCGGTAAGATCGTCCGGAAATTCGGCTGGGGAGAGCGCGTTTACATCCTCGAAATAAAAGACCCTTGCGCACCCCTTGTCCTTTGGGTCGAAGCCCCATTTCATCGTTTCGAGTTCATAGAAGAACGACAGCACGCCCGTTTTCGGCAGCAGACCGTCGGTATCGTGTTTCGCGATTTCGAAGAGGTCAAACTGCGCGAGAAACGCCAGAGGACGCGGCTTTACCTCATCGGTAAAATTGCTTTCTTCCTCATAATACGGCCATTGGAAATCCTTGGGTACGTCGGGTCTGCCGCCGAATTTCGTCGCGCCTACGCGCTTTTCAGCAGCGCCGCGGATATTCAGCCGAATGGAATTCCGAGCCGCCTTTTCAAGCTCCTTTTTGATATCTATCATAAACTTTCCTTTCATACCGCAAGGCGAAACGAGAAAATCCCGCTTCGCCTCAGTCTGTATATAAATCCGCGGTTCTCCCCGCCGCAGGCGGGGGGAACCGCATAAAATCAAGGCTGATTTTTAGTACTTTTTCTACAGTCCGAGGCGAAACGAGGATATCCCGTTTCGCCTTGTGACTATTCAATTAAACGTTTTGAGTGGGACGTTCGGGAGCTTCGGGGGTAGGTATAACGGGCTTTTCGGAGTTGATGCCGCTCGCGATAGCCTTGCCCTGCACGAAGGAGTTTACCATCTCGCTGAGGTTGATGCCCAGACCGTCGAGCAGTCCGGCGCTTGCCTGAGTGGTCGCCTCGGTGATGTCCTTGACAAGCTTGGAGGTATTGCCGTCGCCGTACATGGTGATCTTGTCGATATTCTCGAGCGGCTTCGCGATAGCCTGCGCGATTGCGGGCATCTGCTCAAAGTACATCTGCAATACCGCGGCCTCTTCCATCTTCTTCATAGCCTCGGCCTTCTTGTCGAGACCCTCCGCCTCCGCGAGAGCCTTTGCGCGAACGGCTTCCGCTTCCGCGAGACCGCGCGCTCTGATACCCTCCGCGTCCTGCTCTGCCGCGAAACGTGCCGCCTCCGCGCGTGCCTTTTCCGCAGCCGCTTCGTTCTGCGCCGTTACAAGGATAGCCGCCGCTTCGTTCTTTTTGATCTCCAGCTCCGCCTCGGCGTTCTGGATATCTTCGTACTTGCGTGCCTCCGCGTTACGCGAAACGGTATACAGCTCCGCGTCCGCTTTCTGCTGAGCCGCGTACTTCTGCGCGTCGGCGGTCTTCTTTACGTCCGCTTCGAGGGCGCGTTCCTTGATCTCGGCTTCCTTAGCCTTGATCTCGACTTCTTTCTCCTGCTTTGCGAGGTTTGCGTTCGCGGACGTGATCTCGATCGTCTTGCGCTGCTCCTCCTGCTGGATCGTGTAGGCAGCATCGGCCTCCGCCTGCTTGATGTCCGCCGCGCGCTTCAGCTCAGCCTGCTTGATGGCAAGCTCGTTCTGGCGCTCCGCGATAGCGGTTTCGGAGTCGACTCTCGCGTCGTTTGCCTTGCGGTTGGCTTCTGCCTGGGCGATCTTGATATCGCGCTCCGCCTCGGCTTTGCTGATAGCCGCCTTTTTCTTGATCTGCATGGTGTTGTCGATACCCATATCGTTGATGATACCGTTGTCGTCAACAAAGTTCTGCACGTTGAACGAAACTATCTCCAGACCCATAGCGCGCAGGTCGGGATCGGCGTTCTGCTTTACCTTGTCGGCGAACGCCTGGCGGTTGGAGACCATCTCCTCGAGCCGCATCTGACCGACGATCTCACGCATATTACCTTCGAGGACTTCACGCGCAACCTGAGTTATGTACTGCACGTTCTTGTTCAGGAAGTTCTGCTGTGCGCGGGCGATCGTGTCCGCGTCGGGGGATATTTTGACGTTGACCACCGCGTCGACGTTGATGTTGATATAGTCGCCTGTGGGAACGGGCTGGGCGGTCTTTACGTCGACCGACATCAGCGCCAGCTCCAGCGTATCGCAGCGCTCGAAGAACGGCAGCTTTATCGCCGCCTTACCGATAACGACCTTAGCCTTGCGCCTCAGACCGCTGATGATGAACGCCTTGTCGGGCGGCGCCTTGCGGTAACCCGCCGCGAACATAAAGATGATTATCACGGCGATCACTATTACGGGAACCATAACCCCGCTGTATTGTTCAAAAATTCCGGGCATAAGATACTCCTTTCACAAAAAAGCCTTAGCTTTCAGACTGTCGATAAACCTCATCTACTTCGTCAACGGCTTGCTCGGCAGCCATTAAGGCTAGCCGACAAGCCGTTTCCTCGTACCTGAGGGCTTCTCGACAGTCTGAATGTAGACTTTTTCTACAAGCCAGCTTCAATTATATTGTATCATTTTTTAAAAAATTCGTCAAGATGTAAAAATATTTTTGTTATTTTTGTACAAAATTCACGGTTGTTTTTTATCACACGGCAAAATAATACAGCAATGATAGAAAATGTTATTTTTTTGTCAATATTTGAAAATTTTTGTGAAAAACTAAGGTGAAATTTGTAGAATTTAACTGTTGACGATTTAAGAAGTTTGATTTAAAATATTAAGGTATTAGAAAATTATTTAGGGTCTATTATAAATAGGAGACTTTTTATGGAGATATTGCAGGAGATAATCAATATGGACAAGGCGGCTGCGGCTCGCGCTGAAAAAGCTGTCGAGGAGGAGCGCCGCTTGTCGGACGAGTCCGGCGAGGAAGCGGCAAGGGCGCACGAGAAGCTCGTAGCCGAGGAGCGTTCAAAGGTCGAGAAGTTCTGCCGTGAGCAGGAGAGCAGGCTTTCCGAGCGGTTATCGCAGGCCGAGCGGATACGCGGCGAGCAGTGTGCGAAGCTCGACGAGAGTTTTAACGCGCACAAGGCGGCGTGGAAGTCGGAAATAATCGGCAGGATAACGGGGTGTTGATATGTCGTTTTCGTCTAATTCCGTTATTGCGAAAGCTCGGGCAGTGCTCGGGCGGTCGCTGACGGCGGAGGATTACACTCAGCTCGCGGCTAAGGAGAACGTGCCCGACGTGTGCGCGTATCTTAAACAGACCGCGCGGTACGGACAGGCGCTCGCGTCGGTCAATCCGCAGACGGTACATCGCGGTCAGCTTGAAGCGGTGATGCGGCGGTCGGTGTTTGATATATTTGAGAGCTTTCACAGGTTCGATTACACGGAGAGCAAGGATTACTTCAGATATATCGTAATGCGGTTGGAGATCGAACAGATACTGACGGCTATACAATGCGTATCGAGCGGCAGTGCAGACAGCTTTATCGCGGCGATGCCGATGTTCCTGACGGAGCACGCGAACGTCGATCTGCCCGCTCTCGGAACGGCTGAGAGCCTTATCGAGGCGCTGCATATCTTAGAAGGCACGCCGTACTTTTCGTCGCTCAAGGAACCGATAACGGAGGCTGTCGAAACGGGTCGGCTTGATATCGGCGGGTGCGAGCGGCGGCTGTATACGCTGTACTATATGAGGCTGCTCAAGTCGATAGAGAAGAATCAAAAGGGCGCGAAGAAAAAGGAATTGAAGCGCGCCGTTCTGCGGAGCATCGATATGGAGAACGTGGTGTCGCTGTATCGGTGTATAAAGTTCTTCGGCGGCAGTGCCGAGACGGTAAAGGACGAGCTTATCCCGTTTAAGTACAGGCTGTCCGCGGACGCGATAGAAAGGCTGGTTGCCGAAAGTGATGTCCCGAAGATAGCCGCGGAGCTGGAAAGTATAGGTTATAGGCATGGGGCTGTGGTTCCCGGGACGGTGGAGCTGCTGACCGAGCGGATAAGTCTGGATTATCTGCATAAGACGATGCGGCTGTCGCAGAGCTCGTCGGTGGTGTATTTCGCGCTGACCGAGCTGCTGGAGATAGAGCTGAAGAATGTCAAGACGATCATTGAGGGTGTGCGCTACGGGCTCGACGGTGCGGATATCCTGGATATGTTAGTGATATAAACTTCTGTAAGGGGTGAAAATATGGCTATTGAGAAAATGTCGCTCGTGTCGGTGGAGGGCTCTGCCGAGTTTCTGGACGAAGCGCTGATGGCGTGCTGTGACAGCAGGCAGTTTCAGATATCGACGGGCGGCGCTGTTCTGCGGAATCTGAGCGAACAGAACCCGTATCTCGCAACATACACGAAGATACGGGATATGGCGGTAAATCTGAATATCAAGGCGGAGTACTGCGACTTCAAGTATGTGCCGTATGAGACGGGCGAGGACTTCGAGCGTTATTTCGAGGAGATCAGCGCAAAGTACGATGAGATCAGCGCGCAGCGCGAGCAGGTGTCTCAGATGCTCGAGGAGCATAAGCAGACCGACGCTTACTTGCAGCACCTGATCGGCTTGGACGTCTCGTTTAAAGACCTTTTCGGGCTGAAATACGTCAAGATGAGGATAGGCAGGTTGCCCGCGGAGAACGAGAAAAAGCTCGGATATTACGTGTCGAAGTGCTTTGTGTTCCTGCCGTTTGAGAAAACGCCTGATTACGTTTACGGCATCTATCTCGCTCCGAAATCGCTTATTGACTTTGCGGATTCGGTGATGAACTCGCTGTGCTTCGAGAGAACGGTACTGCCGAGCTATCTTGAGGATAATCCCGAGGACGCGGATAAGAAGCTCGCGAGCCGCATTGAAGCCGAGGAAAAGGAAATGACTAGGCTCGAGCAGGAGATGGCGTACTTCACCGACGAGCTGCGCGGCGAGTTCAACGCCGTGATGTGCAAGCTGAAATACAAATCGGACTGCTTTGAGCTGCGCAAAAAGGTGATCATCTCGAACGATAAGTTCTCTTTCTCGGGATTTTGCCCGACCTCCGAGTTCAAGCGGCTGGAGTCGGTCATCAAGTCGATATCCGAGGATCTGAGAGTGCTTGAGATACCCGTTGAAAAGGGCAAGGCGCGTAAGGACGTTCCCGTAAGGCTGAAGAATAACAGGCTGACGAGACCGTTTGAGATGTTCGTGAAGATGTACGGGCTGCCGACCTACGGCACGTTCGACCCGACGCCGTATGTTGCGTTTACGTATATGATACTGTTCGGACTGATGTTCGGCGACGTCGGACAGGGTCTGGTGGTGACGCTGCTGGGTCTGCTGCTGACAAAGCTCACCAAAAACGGCTTAGCTCCGATAATGACAAGACTTGGCGTGTTCTCGATGGCGGGCGGCTGCATTTACGGCTCGGTATTCGGCATTGAGACGATAATAAAGCCCATATACCACCGCGAGGAGATATGGCACAATGTGTGCAAAATGTTCGGTGGGCTGGGGGTTCCCGAGCATCCCGAGAATGTTTTCCAGGCAGCGACAGCCGTGCTGCTGTTCGCGCTGTTTATAGGCGTGATATTGATACTGATCTCGATGATCTTCAATATGGTGCTGAATTTCCGGGCGGGCAGGAAAGGCGAGGCGCTGTTCGCGGTGAACGGCGCGGCGGGCATACTGCTGTACGCAGCGGTGGTCGCGGGCGCGGCGGGTCAGCTGATGTACGGAGTGCCGATGTTCAGCGCGCCCTACGTCATCTGCCTTATCGTGCTGCCGGTGCTGCTGATATTCTTTAAGCATCCGCTCTCCGACCTTATCGCGGGCAAGAAGCGCGAGGAGAAGCTGAGCATAGGCAACTTTATAATAGAGAACTTCATCGAGCTGTTCGAGTCGGCGATAAGCTTCCTGTCGAACACGATGTCGTACCTGAGAGTCGGCGGCTTTGTACTGTCGCACGCGGGCTTTATGCTGGTTGTGTCGCAGCTCGCGGGCACGGCGCACGGTGACGCTCCGGTCACTGTAAAGACGGTCATCGTCTATATTATCGGAAACGCGATCGTAATGGGTATCGAGGGTCTGCTCGTCGGAATACAGGTGCTTCGTCTGGAGTTCTACGAGATATTCAGCCGCTTCTATGACGGCGGCGGTACGGATTTCAAGCCCGTTGAGATAAAACTCGATGCCGAAATATAAGGAACCACTGATTAAATGTTTTTTTGGAGGACAAAATTATGAACACAGTATTTCTTTTCCTTATGCCGCTGGTTGCGGTTGCGGCAATTATGCTGCCCCTTTTCGTAAGCCTTAAGCGTATGCACGACAAGAAGCCCGTAAACAGAAAGCGCGCTGTTATCGCAAATATCGCTTCCTTTTTCGGTGTGATGCTCGTTATGACGATGTTGCCCGTATCGGGCGCGTTCGCGGCGACCGCGGAGGCTGCCGCGGCAGGTACGGACGGTCTGGCTGAGGGTCTGCGCTACATCGGCGCGGCGCTCTCGACGGGTCTCGGCACCATCGGCACGGGCGTTGCGGTAGGCGGTGCGGCTCCCGCGGCTATCGGCGCGGTATCCGAGAACGACAAGTCCTTCTCTAAGGCGCTTATCTTCGTAGCGCTTGGCGAGGGCGTTGCGATCTACGGACTGCTTATTTCCATTCTTATCCTGTTCGGATAATTCGGGGAGCGGCTATGAAATTCTATCTGATAAGCGACAATGCCGATACCAAGATGGGTATGCGCATAGCGGGCATCGAGGGCGTGGTGGCGAATACCGCCGAGGACACGCTCAAAGCACTTGAAAGCGCCGTCGAGGACGAGAACGTCGCGGTGGTGCTTATGACCGAGAAGCTGGTCGGGCTGTGTCACGATAAGGTTTACGATATCAAGCTCAACCGCCGCAGACCGCTTATCGTCGAGATCCCCGACAGACACGGAAACAGCGGCGCTATAGACGCTATCTCCCGTTATGTTGAGGAAGCGATCGGCATTAAGCTGTAATGAATTGAGAGGTTTAGTATGGATTTGGACGTTATCAACTCCTCGAAGCTGGAGCGTTTCCGCGCTCAGATAGATAAACAGGCTGACGAGGAGATTGCCGAACTCACCGCGAGGATACGCGAAAAGAAGAACGCCGCGGGCAAGGCAAAGGCGAAGTTCGCCGAGAGAGAGGCGTTGGCGCAGGTGCGAGCGGAGCAGAACAATGCCGCGCTGCGCTACAAAAAGGAGTTCTCGCGCTGCGACTTCGAGACGACAAAGGCTGTCCGCGCACACAGAAACGAGCTTATAGAGGGCTTTTTCGCGGAGATAGCCGAGGAGCTTTCCGAGTTCACGGGATCGGCGGAGTACGACAGCTATCTCGAGAGCTCCATAAAAAAAGCCGAGGGCGCTCTCGGAAAGGGCTGCGTGATACTGGCGGCTCTTAAGGACGTTGACAGGGTAAAGGCGCTGACGAACAACGAGATCCGCGCCGACAGTTCGATAACGCTCGGCGGTATCTGCGCGATGGACGAGAGCAAGGGCTTGTTTGCCGATCTGTCGCTTGACGCGGCGCTTGCCGACGAAAAGGAGAAATTCTCCGACAAGGCGGAGCTCAGACTGTAAGCGCCGCTTATAACCTCTGAAAGGGGCTTGAATTTTTTGAACAATACGGTTTATTCTATAAACGGACCTGTCGTTAAGGCGGCGAATACCCGCGATTTCTCCATGCTCGAAATGGTGTATGTCGGTGAAAAGCGTCTCATAGGAGAGGTCATCGGCGTTACCGACGAGTTCACGACGATACAGGTCTACGAGAACACCGCGGGTCTTAAGATAGGCGAGCCTATCGAGAGCACCGGTGCGCCCGTCTGTGCAAATCTCGGACCCGGGATCATCTCGAATATATTTGACGGCATCGAGCGTCCTCTGCGCGATATGACCAAGCTCAACGGTGTATTTGTCGCGGAGGGCAACAGCCTGTTTTCGCTCGATACCGAGAAGAAGTACGACGTTACCGTCACCGTCAAGGTCGGCGACAAGCTGTGTGGCGGAGATATCTACTGCACCTGCCCCGAAACGCCGCTTATCACGCATAAGTGTATGGTTCCGCCGAACGTTGAGGGCGAGGTCGTTTTTACTGCCGAAAACGGGCAGTATTGCGTAAACGATACGATAATCAAATTGAAGCTGATAGACGGCACGGAGCTGCCGCTTACCATGGTGCAGAAGTGGGCGATAAAGAAGGCGCGTCCCATTGCCAAGCGGCTTGCGATAAAGCGCCCGCTCATTACGGGTCAGCGCGTTATCGATACGATAATCCCCATTGCCAAGGGCGGCGCGGCGGCTATCCCGGGTGGCTTCGGCACGGGCAAGACAATGACTCAGCACCAGCTCGCGAAATGGTGCGACGCGGATATCATAGTGTACATCGGCTGCGGCGAGCGCGGAAACGAGATGACGCAGGTGCTCGAGGAGTTCGGCGAGCTTATCGACCCGAAGTCCAACCGTCCGCTGACCGACAGAACCGTGCTCATCGCGAACACCTCAAATATGCCCGTTGCGGCGCGCGAGGCGAGCATATACACGGGTATCACGCTCGCGGAGTACTACCGTGATATGGGTTATCACATCGCTATAATGGCGGATTCAACGTCGCGCTGGGCGGAGGCTCTGCGCGAGATCTCGGGTCGTCTGGAGGAGATGCCCGCCGAGGAGGGCTTCCCGGCGTATCTGCCGAGCCGTCTGTCCGAGTTCTACGAGCGCGCTGGCTACGTTGAGAACCTCAACGGAACCGAGGGCAGCGTTACCATTATCGGCGCGGTATCGCCGCAGGGCTCCGACTTCTCCGAGCCCGTAACGCAGAACACAAAGCGCTTTGTGCGGTGCTTCTGGGCGCTGGACAAGTCGCTTGCGTATGCGCGTCATTATCCCGCTATCGACTGGAATTCCAGCTATTCGGAGTATATCGAGGACTTGTCCGACTTCTATAATGAGAATGTCAGCCCCGATTTTATGAGTCTCCGACAGGAGATTTCCAATATTTTGCAGGAAGAGACCAAGCTGATGGAGATAGTCAAGCTGATAGGCGCGGACGTGTTGCCCGACGACCAGAAGCTGACGATAGAAACGGCGAGAGTGGTGCGCGTGGGCTTTTTGCAGCAGAACGCGTATCATAAGGACGATACCTATGTTCCGCTCGAGAAGCAGCGCCTGATGATGAAGGTCATCGTTGATCTGTATACGAGGTCGCTCGGAGCGCTTAAGAACGGCGTTCCGCTGTCCGACATCATGGCGACGGGGCTGTTCGACAAGGCGGTAAAGATAAAGTACGAAGTGCCGAATGACGAGCTGAAAAGGTTCGACGGTTATTTTAAGGAGATAGACGAGATGATCGGCGGTCTGACTGTGACGGGAGGGCTTTTATGAATTTGCAGTATGTGGGACTGAAAGACATAAACGGTCCTCTGGTGGCGCTTGAGGGAGTTTCGGGCGTGGCGTATGACGAGATCGCGAAGATACGTCTCGACGACGGTACGGAGCGTATCGGGCGCGTGGTCGAGCTCGAGGGCGACAGGGCTATATTGCAGGTGTTTGAGGGCACGAACGGCATTTCTCTGAAGAATACCAAGACTATATTCTCCGGAAAGCCGCTTGAGATACCGCTTGCCTCCGAGATGCTCGGGCGTGTGTTCAACGGCGCGGGCAAACCCGTTGACGGGCTCGGCGCGGTGTTCCCCGAAAAGATGGGCGACGTCAACGGACAGTCGCTGAATCCCGTTGCGCGGCAGTATCCGCGTAACTATATCCACACGGGTATCTCCTCGATAGACGCGCTTATGACGCTTATCAGAGGGCAGAAGCTCCCTATATTCTCGGGATCGGGTCTGTCGCACAACAAGCTGGCAGTGCAGATCGCGAAGCAGGCGAGGATAACGGGCGATGATGACGCTTCCCAATCGAGGACGGCAGGGGATTTCGCTATCGTGTTCGCGGCGATGGGCGTGCAGAACGACGTTGCGAACTACTTTCGCCGCTCTTTCGAGGAGACGGGCGCTATCGAGCGCGTTTGTATGTTCCTGAATTTGTCGAGCGACCCGATAATAGAAAGACTGCTCACGCCGCTCTGCGCGCTGACTGCCGCGGAATATCTGGCGTTCGAGAAGAATATGCATATTCTGGTAATTATGACCGATATGACCAGCTATGCTGAGGCGCTGCGCGAGTTCTCGTCCTCCAAGGGTGAGATACCCGGACGTAAGGGCTACCCCGGCTATCTGTACTCAAACCTCGCGGCGCTGTACGAGCGCGCGGGCGTTGTAGAGGGCAGCACGGGCTCGGTTACTCAGATACC
Source organism: uncultured Clostridia bacterium (assembly GCA_947177735.1). Taxonomy (GTDB): domain Bacteria; phylum Bacillota; class Clostridia; order Oscillospirales; family Ruminococcaceae; genus CAG-115. The sequence continues at coordinate 1,721 of CAMWVP010000061.1, read as the reverse complement.
CATTCTGACGATGCCGAACGACGACATCACGCACCCCATTCCCGACCTCACGGCGTACATCACCGAGGGGCAGATAGTTTTCGATCGTGATCTCGACCAGAAAGGCATTTACCCCGGACTGTCGGTTCTGCTGTCGCTGTCGAGACTGATGAAGGACGGCATCGGCGAGGGCTACACACGTGACGACCACGCGGCTGTCTCCAATCAGCTTTTCGCCGCATACGCAAAGGTTCAGGACGCGCGTTCGCTCGCGTCGGTAATCGGCGAGGAAGAGCTGTCGGACAACGACAAGGCGTATATGCGTTTCGGCGTGCTTTTCGAGGAGCATTTCCTCCATCAGGGCTTCGACGAGAACCGCTCCATTGACGAAACTCTCGATCTCGGATGGGATCTGCTGTGTGCGCTGCCGAAGAGCGAGCTTGACCGAATCGACGAGAAGCTGCTCGATGAGAAGTACGATCCCGAGCGCGCGGCTCGGTTTACGGGTGGAAGCGTCGAGGTAAAGACCGATATCGCTAACGAACTTTAACCGGAGAAGATTATGGCTGAACAGATTTTCCCTACCAAGGGCAATTTAATAAAGTCCAAGCGCCAGTTAAAGCAGGCGCAGCTCGGCTATGAGCTGATGGACAGGAAGCGCAATATACTTGTCCGCGAGATGGTGTCGCTGACGGACGAAGCCAAGAAGCTCCGCGGCGGTATCGACAGCACCTACTCCGAGGCGTACAAGGCGCTCCAGCACGCGAATACCACGCTTGGCGTGGTGAGCGAGCTTGCGGAAACGTTCCCCGTGGAAAATTCGCTGAAGCTCTCCGTGCGCAGTGTAATGGGCGTTGAGCTGCCGAAGATCGGCGCGGAGATCGTAACGCCCGAGGAGCCTGTTTATCCTATGCACCTGACGAATTCGGCGTTTGATTACGCGTATATCTGCTTTAACAAGGTAAAGGAGCTGACGGTGCGTCTCGCGGAGGTCGAGAACAGCATTTACAGGCTCGCCGTCGCGATCAAGAAAACGCAGAAGCGCGCCAACGCGCTGAAGAACATAATGATACCGCGATTCCGGGATCAGGTACACTTTATCACTAATGCGCTCGAGGAAAAGGAGCGCGAGGAGTTCTCCAGGCAAAAGGTCATCAAGCGCCGAAAAGCCTAGACTTCGGCGAAGCCGAAGTCTTCTGCGTTTTTGGCTTTGAATTGCCCTAATGGCAATTCAATTTCGCGCTGCGCGCGAAACCGCCAAAAGCCTCACGTTTTCTCAACCCATAATGTTGAATCGGCTCCCGTTCAAGGAGCCGATTGTTTTGTATTGCCTTAAAAGTTTCCGCCGTTCCAGCCCCAGTTTTCGGTGGGGGAATACTTTACATAAACCTTGTCGGCGGGCACTCCGAGAACGGAGTTAAGCGTTTTGCAGATCGCCGCGGTGAGCTGTTCATACGCGGATTTCGAGGAGTTCCCGTAAAGGCTGACATCCACGAACGCGATCTTCTCGGACTTTTCGCCCTTGAAGTAGAGCGAGCAATTAGGCTCAAACCCGACCATAAGCCAGTTTTCGGTTTTGCCGATGAGTTGAACGGCGTCGGCAAGAGCGGTCTTGATGGATGTCTCCTGTTCGGCGGTAATATCCGCCGAATATTTTGTGTTGATAAAAGGCATTATGTCACCCTCCTGTTTTTTTATTACTTATATTTTAGCACATTTTTTTGGAAAATTCAACAATAAGT